>JASLBS010000069.1 GCA_030146405.1 Arthrobacter sp. | reverse complement strand
GTAGGCTGCGATCGCTCATGATCATCTCCTTGTCACCGTGGCTCCCGGTTTGACGGGAAAGCCGTTGCCGCTGTGCTTCGTCGAAGCCGTTCCTCTGCTGCGGGATCCGGAACGACGTCGATCAGTGTGGGGGTCCGCTCGCACCCGAAGGGTGGAGGGAAGCTCTTGTATCAACACCGCATCCACCGCAGATGTTCCTGCGGTAGGCGGCTGAACACCTAAGTATACAGGCGGTCACCGCGATGCTCCGGCAGCCGGCACTCCCCAGAGACACGGAAGACCGTCATCGAGGGTCGATGACGGTCTTCCGTACGGAGTGGTGCGTGGCCTAGACCCGCGGCATGGCTCCGGTGTCCTCGGTAGGGGAGTCCGGCGTGTTGCTGCCCAGTACGTCACCGATCCCCTTCAGCGCTTCGCCGACCTCACTCGGGATGATCCACAGCTTGTTGGCTGTACCGTTCGCCAGCTTGGGAAGGGTCTGGAGGTACTGGTAGGCGAGGAGCTTCTGGGTGGGATTGCCCTTGTGGATCGCGCCGAACACCTTGTGGATGGCCTGCGCCTCACCATCGGCCCGGAGGATCGCCGCCTTCGCGTCACCCTCGGCGGCGAGGATGGCGGCCTGGCGTTGTCCTTCCGCGGTGAGGATCTGCGACTGCTTGGTACCCTCCGCGGTGAGGATGGACGCGCGACGGTCACGCTCGGCACGCATCTGCTTCTCCATGGAGTCCTGGATGGACACAGGAGGGTCGATCGCCTTGAGCTCGACGCGGCCGACGCGGATCCCCCAGCGTCCGGTCGCCTCGTCCAGGACACCGCGCAGCTGACCGTTGATCTGGTCACGCGAGGTCAGCGCCTCCTCGAGGTTGAGCCCACCCACCACGTTACGCAGCGTGGTGGTGGTGAGCTGCTCGACTGCCTGGATGTAGTTGGCGATCTCGTAGGTGGCCGCCCGTGCATCGGTGACCTGGAAGTAGACCACCGTGTCGATGGAGACCACGAGGTTGTCCTCGGTGATGACCGGCTGCGGTGGGAAGGAGACTACCTGCTCGCGGAGATCGAGCAGCGGCAGGAGTCGGTCGACGAACGGGATCAGGATGGTGAGTCCAGGGTCGAGGGTCCGCTGGTACTTCCCGAGACGCTCGACGACGCCTGCGCGTGCCTGTGGGACGATGCGGACGGACTTCACGAGCACGACCAGCACGAATATGATGAGGGCGACCAAGGCTACTGTGAGCCCGATTGTCCCGGCGTTGCCGTTCATGTATCCCCTTTGTTGTGATGGGTACGTCCTGGCAGCCGTCGTGCGGCTGCCGACGCGAGAATGTGTGGACCGGCCCTGCGGCTCGGTGTCAGATCGCGGCGGCCGGGGGTTCCGGACGGTCGAGAGCCGGTTCCACGACCGCGGTCGCTCCGTCGATGCTCGACACCGAGAGCTTCGTGCCCTCGGGGAGCGGCGTGCCGTGTGCAGAACGGGCGCTCCAGGTGTCCCCGCCGATCTTGACGGTGCCCGAGTACGCCGTCACCGGCTCCAGTGCGGTGGCTGCGGCACCTACCAGCCGTTCGATGTTGTTCTGCTGATCCGCCGGCCCCTTCCGCAGGTGCCGGACGGCGATCGGCCGGACGAGCAGGATCATGAGGAGGGACACGACGGAGAAGACCACGATCTGGAGGACGATGCCCGCCCCTACGAAGGTGGCGACGAGCGCTGCGAGTGCCCCTGCGGCGAGCATGATGAAGAACAGATCGAGCGTGAGGGTCTCCACCGCTGCGAGACCGAGAACCAGGACCAGCCACAGGACCCAACCGTTTGCGAGCAACCATTCCATCAGAGCGTTCCTCCGTATCCGTGCCGCCGGAAGCAGCCTTCCCTCCATGATGGCAAACGGCTCTGACAATACCTAGGCTCTCCGGCCCCGGACGGACACTTGTTACACTTCCGTGCCGTGACACGTCCTGTCTCGCTTCGTGGCACGAGGCTTCGAGAGCACCTGGACGGTGAAACGCGCTGTGACCTCGAGGAGTGCCTGGCCGTCGTCGTCGGTCGGGCTCTCCCGCCGACCCGCCGCAGGGGTATGACGTGCAGCCGGTCCCATGACCATCGCGGAGCGGGCGAGTTCACCGGGCAACTGCATCGGATAGTCGAGTTCGACACGCTCCTCCTCGACCAGGGCGCCGTGGAAGGACGCGAGGAGGTCGTCGGCCTTCTGATCGGGGACCGAGAGCAGCGGACCCACCGATGCGAGTTCGGCCAGGTGGCCGGGACGGGGAGTCACCACCACGAGGCACCCCTCCGGCGACAGGACCCGGAGGAACTCCTCCGCGTTCCTCGGTGCGAACACGTTCAGCAGGACGTCCACGGAGCCGGCGGCGACCGGGAGGGTGCGCCAGACATCCCAGACGAGGCTCAGGCCTTCGGGCACCGACCGGGCCGCCCGCCGGAGCGCGAACTTCGAGAGGTCCAGGGCCACCGGAAATGCTCCGGGAGCGGCATCCACCAGCGCCCGCAGGTAGTAGCCGGTCCCGGCACCGGCATCCAGGATCACCGCGGGGTCCTGCCGATGCCGCAGGGCCGCGGAGACCACGGCGGCCCGCAGCGGGGCGTACTGTCCGGAGCCCAGGAAGTGTTCCCGCGCGTCCACCATCTCCGCACTGTCGCTTCGGAAGGAGGATCCCCTGCCCGTGAGCAGGTTGATGTACCCCTGGCGTGCGGTGTCGAACCGGTGACCGCGCGGACATACCAGCGCACGTACCGCCATCGAGAGCGGCTCCCCACAGACGGGGCAGGTGATCAGACGTTCTGGAAGAGCTGGCACCATCCCATCCTAGGGAGGCGAAGAAGCGGGAACTTCACCCGTACCGTTGACGCAGGACACTATTTCCGGTCTAGTCGGGAGGATGAAACCAGAGCAGATCGAACTCCTCACCACCACCGGCAGCCCCACCCTCCATCCCGACGGGAGCCGGCTGGTGGTCGCCGCGACCCGGCCGGACCTCCGCGCCGATGCCTACGTGGGCCAGCTGTGGGAAATCACCCTCGACGGCGAGCGCCGCCGGCTGACGCGCGGTTTCCGCGACACGGTGCCCCGCTACTCGCCCGACGGCGAGGCACTCGTGTTCCTCCGCACCGTCCCCGGTGGCAAGCCGCAGCTCTACGCAATCCGAGCGGGCGGCGGGGAGCCGGTCCAGCTGACGGACCAACCTCTCGGCGTCGGCGCCTTCGACATCTCGCCCGACTCGGCAACGGTGGTCTTCGCGGCACGTCGTCCCGAGCACGGACGGTACGGCACGCTCGATGGCGTCGGCCCCGGCCTGGAGGACCCCCGTCTCGTCACCACGTACAAGTACCGGATGAACGGCCTCGGTTACACCACGGACAAGCGCTCGCAGCTGTTCACCGTTCCCGTCCCCGATCCGGACGCCGAGCCCTACGTCGAGGCGGTGGGCCGGCTGAAGCAGGAGATCACCGACCGCCCCGGCGCGCTCGAGGAACGCGGAGCGGTACCTCCGGCCGTCCAGCTCACCTCGACCGATGCCGATCATCTCGAACCGGTGTTCTCCGCCGATGGCCGGCACATCTTCTTCACCGCGGCGCTGGCCGATGATGCGGACTCCACGCTGGTCACGGACATCCATTCCCTTGCCCTCGACGGCGGGAAGCAGCGCCGGCTGACCAACCAGCGTGGCGGGAGTCGGCTCGGATGCAGTTCCGCCCGGCCGAGCGAGGACGGTGCCTCCCTGTTCTTCCTGGCCTCCGATCTCTCCGAGTCGGGGTTGGACTTCGTCGCGCGCAATACCGCGCTGTACGTGCTGCCGCTCGACTCCTCGGAGGACGCGCGACGCCTCACGGACCCCGAGAGCCAGGATCTCGGAGAAGTGCAGGACCTCGTTCCGGCCGGAAGGACGTCCGTCCTCGTGTTCAACCGCAGTCGCGGCAGGAACGAACTGCTGCGTGTGACCTCGGCGGGGGAGCAGACCGCGCTCGTCACCGGACCCGCCGTCGTCACGGGTGCGGCCGCCGTGGATGGCACCGTCGTCGTGTCCTACGCGGACCCGACAACGGCGGGAGACGTCGCCGTCGTCGAGGAATCCGGGCTGCGCACCCTCTCCGACTTCTCCACGACCCTTCGGTCGGCGACGCGGGTCGCCGACCCCCAGGAGCGCACCTACCCCGCACCCGACGGCACCCCCGTCCACGGCTGGGTGGTCCTGCCGGAAGGGGAGGGGCCCCACCCCGTGCTGCTGGTCATCCACGGCGGGCCCTTCGCCCAGTACGGATGGGGGTACTTCGACGAGGCGCAGGTGTATGCCGAGGCCGGGTACGCGGTGCTGCTCTGCAACCCGCGCGGAGCCGCCGGGTACGGGCAGGCCCACGGCCGGGTAATCAAGGAGGCGATGGGGACCGTGGACCTCCAGGACGTGCTCGCCTACCTCGACGGAGCCCTCGCGGAGTTCGACGTGACGGACAACGAGCGCCTCGGCGTGATGGGCGGGTCCTACGGCGGATACCTGACCGCCTGGACCATCGCCCACGACCACCGCTTCGAGGCGGCCATCGTGGAGCGCGGCTACCTCGATCCGCCGTCGTTCGTGGGCTCCGCCGACATCGGCTGGTTCTTCTCCGAGGCGTACACGGGCACGGACCCGGAACAGGTGGAGGCGCAGAACCCCTTCGCGAAGATCGGCGCCGTCCGCACCCCGGCATTCGTCATCCACTCCGAGGAGGACCTACGCTGCCCGATCGAACAGGCGCAGCGCTACTACACGGCGCTGAAGAAGCAGGGGGTGGAGACCGAGCTGCTGGTCTTCCCCGGTGAGACGCACGAACTGTCGCGGTCCGGGTCGCCCTGGCACCGGAGGCAGCGGTTCGAGCACATCCTGCGGTGGTGGGCCCGGTACCTGCCCACGGACGCGAACCCGGCGACGACGTCCGCCGGGTAGGGGCGGGGGTGGCGGGGGCTCAGAAGCCGAGTCCCCGCCGCGCGTCGTCGACCGTCGGTTGTGCCCACCGGCCACTCTCCGCATCGGAGGTGAGCGAGCGGAGGATCGCCCGGTCGAGGTAGAGCCGGCCGTTCAGGTGGTCCGTCTCATGCTGCACGATGCGCGCCGGCCAACCCTCGAAGGTGGCCTCGACCGGGCGGCCGTTCGGCTGCGTGTAGGCGGCGGTGATGCTGGCGTACCGCTCGACGACGGCCTGGTATCCCGGTACTGAGAGGCACCCCTCGTAGAACCCGTCGAGAGCGTCGCCGATCCCTTCGTAGCGCGGGTTGATGATGACGGTGAAGGGAAGGGGGTCCCGAGTGCGGGCCTCGGCGACGGTGGGGTCCTGAACGCCCGGGTCCTCGAGGACCGCGATCCGCAGCGGGATGCCGATCTGCGGCGCGGCGAGGCCTACTCCCGGCGCCTCGTGCATGACGCGCCGCATCACGGCGATGAGCCGGCCGAGCGTGTCATCGTCCAGCTGCCCGTCGAAGTCCTGCGCCGGGTGGCGCAGCACGGGATGCCCCGCCCTGACGATCGGGGGCAGCTCCATCGTCAGGATGCCCTCCACGTGCTGTACGAGGGCGGTCCGGGACATCTGAGGAGGGCTCTCGAGGCCCGAAGCATCGGCAGTCATCCCTCCAGCAAAGCACAGGTGGGGTGGAGGGATCACGTACCTCCGTTGCCCGTAGCCGATCGAGGACGGACAATCGAGGTGCCGTGATGCGTCCTCCCGGGATTGTCCCTGCGGCGCCCATCAGGGAGGCGGCAGCACCGGCCGGACCGGACGGGTACATCCTTGACGAGCGGAGACGACGATGAGCACGCCCACGCCAGACGAGCCGGACGAGGTGACCGGACACGCAGCCGATGGTCACCACCTGATCAGGGTGAGGGGCGCCAGGGAGAACAACCTGCAAGACGTGAGCATCGATATACCCAAGCGACGCCTCTCCGTGTTCACCGGCGTCTCGGGTTCCGGCAAGAGCTCGCTCGTCTTCGACACCATCGCCGCGGAGTCGCAGCGTCTGATCAACGAGACCTACAGCGCCTTCCTCCAGGGATTCATGCCCGCGCTGGGAAGACCGGAGGTGGATGTCCTCGAGGGGTTGACGACGGCGATCATCGTGGACCAGGAGCGGATGGGCGCGAACCCGCGGTCCACCGTGGGTACCGCCACGGACGTGAACGCGATGCTGAGGATCGTCTTCTCGCGCCTGGGGCAACCGCACATCGGCTCGCCCCAGGCCTACTCCTTCAACGTCGCCTCGATCAGCGGCGCCGGCGCGGTGACGATCGAGCGCGGTGGCACCACCGTCAAGGAGCGCAGGAGCTTCACGGTGACCGGTGGGATGTGTCCATGCTGCGAGGGCATGGGATCCGTGACCGATGTCGACCGGACGCAGCTTTACGACGACACGAAGTCCCTCAGCGAGGGAGCCCTCACCATCCCGGGCTACACGATGGACGGCTGGTACGGCAGGATCTTCAGCGGCTGCGGCTTCTTCGACGCGGACAAACCCATTCGCGAGTTCACCGGGCGTGAGCTGCAGGACCTGCTGTACAAGGAGCCGACCAAGATCAAGGTGGACGGCATCAACATCACCTATGAGGGCCTGATCCCGAAGATCCAGAAGTCGATGCTTGCCAAGGACCGCGAGTCCATGCAGCCGCACATCCGTGCGTTCGTCGACCGTGCCATCACCTTCACCGCGTGTCCCGAGTGCGGGGGAACCCGGCTGAGCGAGGCCGCGCGCACCTCGACGATCAAGGGACTCAGCATCGCCGACGTGTGCGCGCTGCAGATCAGCGACCTCGCCGGCTGGGTCCGGGACCTCGCGGAGCCCTCGGTCGCGCCCCTCCTGAGGGCACTGGAGGAGACGCTCGACTCGTTCGTCGAGATCGGCCTGGGGTACCTCAGCCTCGATCGTCCCTCCGGCACCCTGTCCGGCGGCGAATCACAGCGCACCAAGATGATCCGGCACCTGGGCTCGTCCCTCACGGACATCACCTATGTCTTCGACGAACCGACCATCGGACTGCACCCGCACGACATCCAGCGCATGAACGACCTCCTGCTGCGCCTGCGCGACAAGGGCAACACCGTTCTGGTGGTCGAACACAAGCCGGAGATGATCGCCATCGCCGACCACGTCGTCGACCTCGGCCCGGGGGCGGGCACGGCCGGGGGAACGGTCTGCTTCCAGGGTTCGGTGGACGGACTGCGGGGGAGCGGGACACTCACGGGCCGGCACCTCGACGACCGCGCGGTACTCAAGGGGCACGTCCGCGCTCCTGCCGGTGCACTGGAGATCAGGGGAG
>JASLBS010000244.1 GCA_030146405.1 Arthrobacter sp. | reverse complement strand
AGGGCGCCCGCATCGTGGGCGGCACGCTGAACCCCGGCGGTGTCACGATCGGCATACACCACGCGTGCGCCCTCGCGGTGACAATGGACATCTGTGATGAGTCAAGTGTCGAGGACGGTTATGCCTGTGTGGCCGAGCAGGGGTGGAAACTCGATGTGGTTGTCGCCAACGCCGGCGTACAGCTTTTCGGTCGTGATGCACCGATCGCGGACCTGGACCTTGAGACATGGCGCCAGACCGTCGACGTCAATCTCACCGGGACCTTCCTGACCGTCAAGCACGGCATCCGTGCGCTGCGCGCCCATGGGCGTGGCGGCTCAGTGATCCTGACCGGTAGCCCAACGGCGCTCAATGGTGAAGGCGCCGACTTCACGGCCTACAGTTCCTCCAAGGCCGGAATGCACGGACTGGCCCGCGCAGTGGCAGGAGCCTATGCGAAGGACAACATCCGTGTGAACACGGTCGTTCCCGGATACACCGAGACGGGTCTCGTGGCAGCGATCAGCGATGACCCCTCGTCACGGGCGGCGCTCATCAGCCGGCTACCACTGGGCCGGGCTGGTACCCCCGGCGACGTCGAGGGAGCGATGGTCTTCCTCGCATCCGACGACGGATCCTTCGCCACCGGCGCCGAGTTCCGCATCGACGGCGGTATGACGACCCTATGACAGCCGAGGACCTCACCTCCTGGGGACCCCACCGGGGAACGACCTGGAGCACCGGACCCTGGAGCGCCGAACTGCGCGGCGACGAGATCGCCGACCTGCGCTACCAGAGTGTCCTTGTCACGCGTTCACTCCGGGGTGTCCTGCGGGATCGTAACTGGGCCACGGTCCCTGTCTCGGTCCTGTCCACCACGTCAAACGGTGAACGAATCGACGACTATCACACCGCCACCACGACCCTCCAGCTTCGCTACGACGGCTACGGCATCACCTCTGATGCGGAGCTCACCCTGCGCACCGAGGGAGACCGCCTGGTCATCACCTTCATCCTCACCGCCACCGGGTCCTTCGACACGAATCGCACCGGACTCGTTCTGCTGCATCCGCCTCAGCTCGCGGGCACTCCGCTGCACATCACGCACGACGATGGATCGACAGAGCACACGCAGTTCCCTGACCGGATCAGCCCGCACCAGCCCGCACTCGACATCACAGCGCTTGGATGGTCATTCAACGGTCTTGATCTTACTGCCCGGTTCCATGGGGAAAGCTTCGAGATGGAGGACCAGCGCAACTGGACCGATGCGTCCTTCAAGACGTACTCCCGGCCCCTGGCGCTGCCCTTCCCCTACCCGCTCCACACCGGTGACGTCATCGCCCAACGAATCGAACTCGGCGCCACACCGGTCGCAGGCGTATCACTACACCCGACGCCCCCGTCCATGTCGACATCACCCAGGAATCACATCCGCCTGATCGACGCCGACCGTCCGGCACCCCAGGTCGGCGTAGGACACGCTGCGCACGAATTGACCGGACCCGGCACGCCGGCCCCCGTCGACGTAGTCCTCCTCGAGATCGAGGATCACGACCCCGACCCCGGCGCCACTCTCGCCCGGGCCGCGACCAGTGCACGGCACCTGGATGTCCGCCTCGTCACCGACTCACCCGCACGCACTACCAAACTCGTCGAGACAGTCGCACCATTCTCACCGGTCCGACTGGCTGTCTTCTCTGCCAAAACCCACGTCACCGAACCAGAGCTATGGGAGGCTCTCGTCCGTGCTGTCACAGACCATGGAATCAACACCGAAATGCTCGGTGGGGCCCGATCGCACTTCACCGAACTCAACCGCACCCACCAACGCCTTCCTTCCTTCCCCTCATGGACCATCAGCATCACCCCACAGATGCACGCCCGCGACACCTTCCAGATCGAGGAATCCATTGCAATGCAACGCCGGGTCGTCGCCGACACCGTGAGCATCACCCAGGGCGCACCCCTCCACGTAGGCCCCATCACCCTGCGGCCCCGCTTCAACGCGGTAGGAACAATCCCGACGCAACACCCGCACCCCACCACCGTGGACCCCACCACCGTGGACGCACGGCAGACAGAACCTCGACTGTCCGCCTGGACCATCGCCAGTGCCGCCGCCCTAGCCGAAGGCGGAGCCACCAGCATCACCTGGTTCGAAGAAACAGGACCACGAGGCATCACCAACGACGACGGCACACCGTTCCCCGTCCGCGATGCCATCGCCGCAGTACACGCCATCAGCGGAAAACCACTTCTCGTGCCAAGCACCACCAGCACCGACGAGTCCCTGACCTGGGTGCTGGGAGCCCGAACCCCCTCCGGCGCTCGCTTACTCATTGCACGTCTCGGTGATACCGCAGAGGACGTCCTCATCGACGTCGACGGGCACGAGGTGTCCATCACGGGGGAACCCGGTACCTGGCAGGCCGTCGATCTCGATTTTCCACTGCACACCACCAGGGAGCACTCATCCTGAAGAACGTCGACCCGCTGCTCGGAGGAGAACTGCTGTATCTCCTCGATGACATGGGCACGGGGACTAACTCGTCGTGGTCGACAGCAATTTCCCCGCGGCTGCAACAGGCCTACCCGTCGTGCACCTCGGAGAAGCAACAGTGTCACGGGCCTTCACTGCCCTTCTCAGCGTCTTCCCACTCGACACCTTCCTCGCAGAACCATTGGAACGCATGAAAGTCGACGGCGACAGCACCAAAACCACCGCCGAGCAGGACGCCGTCCTCACCCTGCGCAAGCATCACGCCCCCGACCTCTTGAATGGAAAGTCATCCCGCGGCTGGACTTCTACGAACGCTCCCGCAAAGCGTTCGCGGTCGTAGAAGTCCTCGATCCGGCCCCTGGGGGTGCTTCATAATTTACAAGGGTGTGATCTTCACCAACGAGGAGTGATCGTCTGCTGAGGCCAAGTTGACGACACTGAAACTGCCCTGGCGAGATCGTTCCGTGGGGAGAGTCGGGTAGTTACGTTCAACGACAAGTGATCATCTGCAGACGATCCTCGGGTGGGTGAAAAACGACCAGGAATGTGAGGCGCTGTGCTGGTCACCCTTCAGTTCCATTGGATCTTTGTCATCAGGTGTAGGACGGGAACTGCTCCCTGGTCCAATTCGACGAGTGATCGAAGGCGGCATACGCCATGGTTTGGCGCTTTAGTTACTTCATGCAGCGTGGAGGGCTTCCTCGGCGACGATGGAATAGTTCTCCCGGCTCGCAGCCAGGGGTACCGAGTCCTGATCATATTTGAGAAACGCTCGGCTCAGAACGTAGGCGCCAGAGTTACAGGCACCAGTGCCCGTAGTTCCTCCAGCGTGCAGCCAAAGCTCTCTCGTACTGTGATGCCGTCGGCTCCGATGAGGAACACGGCGTGATCGGTGTAGACACGGGTCACGCAGCCGACGCCGGTAAGCGGGTAAGAGCAGGTCTCCACAATTTTCGAGGCGCCTTCGCGGGTCAACAGTGTCATCATCACGAACACGTCTCTGGCGCCGGTAGCGAGGTCCATAGCCCCTCCCACGGCGGGGATGGCATCAGAGGCCCCGGTGTGCCAGTTGGCGAGGTCGCCGGTGGCTGAGACCTGGAAGGCCCCGAGAACACAGATGTCCAAATGTCCTCCACGCATCATGGCGAAGGAGTCGGCATGATGGAAATATGACGCTCCGGGGAGTTCAGTGACAGGGATTTTACCGGCGTTGATGAGGTCGCCGTCGATGGTGTCTCCGTGAGCTTCAGGTCCCATGCCGAGCATTCCGTTCTCGGTGTGAAGGGTGATGTCCTGTTCCTCGGTGAGGTAGTTGGAGACCAAGGTGGGCTGGCCGATGCCGAGGTTGACGAACGATCCGGGGGTTATGTCCGCGGCGACCAGGCGAGCAAGCTCGTTTCTGCCCAAGGCCGTTTCCGAACTTTTGATATTCCTGTTGGGCATAGCTATTTCACTCGGCCTTTCCGCTTGTGTCGGTCCGGTCCGACACCTGGACAATCTTGTTGACATAGATACCCGGTGTCACAATGTTCTCCGGGTCCAGTTCTCCGGCGGGGACGATAGTGGATACTTGGGCGATGGTGTTCCGTGCGGCGGCGGCCATAATCGGTCCAAAATTACGTGCTGTCTTCCGGTAGATCAGATTGCCTTTACCGTCGGCCGTGAGGGCTTTGATCAGAGCAGTGTCGGCGTGGAGGGGTGTTTCGAAGACGTGACCCCGGCCTTCGATGATGCGGGTCTCTTTGCCTTCGGCCAACATGGTGCCATAGCCGGTCGGTGTGAAGAACCCTCCGATCCCGGCTCCGGCGGCACGGATGCGTTCTGCGAGGTTCCCCTGCGGCACCAGTTCGAGTTCAATA
The DNA here is from genome assembly GCA_030146405.1 of Arthrobacter sp. Taxonomy (GTDB): domain Bacteria; phylum Actinomycetota; class Actinomycetes; order Actinomycetales; family Micrococcaceae; genus Arthrobacter_D. The sequence goes on along the minus strand of JASLBS010000244.1, from coordinate 1,290 downwards.
TCCCCTGCCCGATATTTTGCGTCGAAGTGCCAGGAGTCGGACTGACGCGGGAAGGAACAAACAATCTTCCGCACGCGGTCTTCCCTGATGAGCAGTGCCAGTCCTTGATCCCCTTGGCCGGCATTATTGTTCACGATCGTCAGTTCCCGGGCACCACAGGCCAGGAGCGCGTCGACCAGTTCAAAGGGCTGCCCAGCGTTTCCGAAGCCGCCGATCATAACGGTCGAGCCATCCTCGATATCGGTGACGGCCGCTTCGACCGTGTCGACGAAATTCAGCATTTTCTACGCCTTACCGGAGGTGTTGGTGACAGAGCTGACGTTCTCGAGCACCACGGCGAGGCCCTGGCCCACACCGATGCAAAGGGCAGCGACTCCCCAGCGTTGGCCCGACTGCTGCAGGCTTCGGGCCAAAGTGCCCAGGATCCGAGTGCCGGAGGCGCCGAGCGGGTGACCCATGGCGATAGCACCGCCATGACGATTCACGATTGTCGGATCGATGCCCCACTCATTGATGCACACCAGGCATTGAGCGGCGAAGGCTTCATTGAGTTCAACGGCGCCCACATCGTCCCAGCCGATGCCGGCTTTCGCCAGCGCCTTGTTCGCAGCCTCGACGGGGGCATGACCGAAGTACTGCGGGTCATTGCCATGCGCACCGCGTCCGGCGATCCGCGCCACCGGATCCAGCCCGAGCAGCTTGGCGGCGCGCTCGCTTCCGATCCAGGCTGCGGAGGCCCCGTCGGACAGCGGGGAGGCATTACCGGCAGTCACCGTGCCACCGGCTTCCGCCCCTTCCGGCCCACCGCGGAACACGGTCCTTAGCCCCGCTAGGGTCTCAGCCGTGGAGCCGGCGCGGATGCCCTCGTCCCGGCTCAGATCGGTACCAGGTACCTGTGCGACGAGGTTGTCGTAGAAGCCCTCGTCCCATGCGGCGGCGGAAAGGTTGTGGGAGTTCGCGGCGAACTCGTCCTGCGCTCGTCGGCTCACCGCATACTTCGTCCGCAACCTTTCGGTGGCTTCGCCCAGGGAGATCGTCCATTCCTCGGGCATCGCATTGTTGACCAAGCGCCATCCCAGGGTCGTGGACGCGAGATTCATGTCACCGGCCGGGTATGGTTTCTCGGTTTTGGGCAGCACCCAGGGTGCCCTGCTCATCGATTCCGCTCCCCCGACGAGCAGTAGGTCAGCGTCACCAGTGGTGATCTGACGTGAGGCGATGATCGCGGCATCGAGTGAAGACCCACAAAGACGGTTGACGGTAGTGCCGGGGATGGACACAGGAAGGCCT
>JASLBS010000241.1 GCA_030146405.1 Arthrobacter sp. | reverse complement strand
TTGGGCGAGGGCGTCGTTGGCGCCCTTGACGTAGGTGGCCTGGTGCTTGGAGTGGTGCAGTTCCATGATCCGGCCGGAGATGTGCGGCTCCAGGGCCGCGTAGTCGTAGTCAAGATCCGGCAGTACGTATTCGCTCACGTGGTGCTCCTCGGTGTTGTGTGGTCGGGTTCGGTCTGGTTCATCCCTGCGTCCTCCACGGGGATCACGCAGGTCAGGCGGTATCAGCCCAGCATCGACTGATCGGTCAGCCGGTGGTAGGAGCGGTTGTGGTAGACGAGTGGCGCGTGCCCGGCGTCGGCGTGCTCCTGCTCGACCGAGAGCACCTCGGCCGCGAGGATCATCGATCCGCCCACCGGCAGCCGGTGCAGGATGGTGCAACGCAGTGCCCAGGGTGCATCGGTGAGGAGCGGCTCCCCGGTGGGCAGCGTGCGCCACTCCACCGCCCCGCCGAAGCGGTCCGCTCCCCGGGTGGCGAACAGCCGGGCGATCCCGAGCTGGTCGGCGCCGAGCAGATGGACCACCAGGGTGTCCGCCCCCACCAGCGCCGCAGCGGACGACGACGCCGTGGACACCGAGAACGCGAGGACGGGCGGGTCCGCCGACACCGAGGAGACGGACGACGCCGTCAGGCCCACCGGTCCATGGGTGCCCTGGGCCGTGATGACCGCGATACCCGCCGGGTGGTTGCGGAAGGCGTCCTTGAAGAGCTCGGCGTTCGGGATGGCGGAGGCCGTGGGAACTGTCATGCTCCCCACGCTAGAACCTCAACAAGAGTTGAGGTCAAATCGGCGGTCATGGGCCGAGGAGTGTCGACGGGACGCCCCGCGAACCCGCGGCATCGTTCGGGTTGAGGAAGCTGCAGGTGGCCAGGGAGAGGCAGCCGCAGCCGATGCAGCCGCCCAGCCGGTCCCGCAGGTGCTCCAGCTGGGCGATCCGCCCTTCGATCTCCTGTTGCCAGGCGGAGGAGAGCCGATGCCAGTCCTCCTGGTCCGGCACGCCGTCCTCCGGTAACTCCGCGAAGGCCCTGGCCACCGTGGCGAGTGGGATGCCCACACGCTGGGCTGCGCCGATCACGGCGACCCTGCGCAGGACCGAGCGATCGTAGCGGCGCTGGTTCCCCGATGTGCGGCGACTGGAGATCAGGCCCTGGCGCTCGTAGAAGTGCAGGGCCGAGATACTCATGCCGCTGCGCGCGGCCAGCTGCCCCACCGAGAGCTCCTGGTCGTCGGGCATCGAAGCTCCTTCCCCCTGGACGGAGGGTTATTTGCCGAGGAGTTCGGTCACGTACTGCTTCAGGGGGGTGGTGGGTCGACCGATGAGACGCGTGAGGGTGCCGTCGGTCTCGGCGAGGAGACCGTCGGCGATGTTGGCGTCGAGCGCGGCGACGAAAGCGGCCGTCCCCTCGTCGAGCCCGAAGCCCTCGAGCGCGGCGACGTGCTCGTCCGTGCTGACCTGGTTGACGGTTACATCGGTACCCGCGACCTCGGTGATGGTGGCAGCGAGCTCGTCGAAGCTCCACGGCTCGTCGCCACCGAGTTCGAGGATCTCCCCCGCGTAGTCGTTCGAGAGCAGTACTACGGCGGCTCCCTCGGCATAGTCCCGACGGGTGGCGCTGGCCACCTTGCCGGTGCCCGTGCTGGTGAGGATGCTGCCGGTGTCGACGGCCTGACGGATCGTGTCGTCGTAGTTCTCCGTGTACCAGTTGTTGCGCAGCACGGTGTACACGAGACCGGAGCCGTCGAGGAGCCCCTCGGTGGCCTTGTGCTCCGGGGCCAGGGCGAGGGCCGACGTCGTCGCCTTCGGCGCACTCGTGTAGACGAGCTCGGCGTTGACCTTCCGCGCGGCATCGATCACAGCCTTGTGCTGCACCGAACGCTTCCCCACCTCACTGCCGGAGATGAGGAGGATCTTCTCGGCACCCGTGAAAGCGGTGTCGAGGGTGGAGGGGTCGGCGTAATCGATCCGGGCGGTACGGACGCCGTGCTCGGCCAGCTTCGCGAGCGCTTCCTCATTGCGGCCGCCGGCCACGATGGTTGACGGGTCCACGCCGCGCGCCAGAAGTTGTTCGACCACGTGGCGGCCGAGCTGGCCGGTGGCTCCGGTGATGACGATGCTCATGGGGGTCCTCCTCTTCGTAGCACCCGAATGGTGCGTCTACAGGGATAACCCGGTCCGGCTCGCGATCCTTCCCTCTGCCGTTCGGTCTCCGTGCATGGCCGGTGCGGAACAGGTCAGGAGGCCTGCCAGCCCGAGCAGTCGAGGATGCGGCTGGCCGTGGCGCGCGCACCCTCGACGAGCTCTGCGTTGGGCTCGTCCACCTCACGCACCCATCGCGCGGCGTCCGCCGGGTGCTTGCCGAAGCGGATGTGCCGCTCGATCAGTCGGTGCCGCCGCACCCCCGGTTCGACGTCGAGGAACCAGACCTCGGCGAGCTGATTGCGCGCTTCACGCCAGCCCGGCCGGTCCAGGAGCAGGTAGTTCCCCTCCGTGACCACCAGCGTGACCGATGGCGCGACGGGCAGGGCGTTGGCCAGCGGCTGTTCGAGGTCACGCTCGAAGGCGGGCGTATACACGGTGTGGGCGGGAGTGCTCCTGAGCCGGGACAGCAACGCTGCATAGCCGTGTGCGTCGAAGGTCTCGGGCGCGCCTTTCCTGTTCAGGAGTCCGAGTCGGATCAATGCCTGGTCCGCGAGGTGGAAGCCGTCCATCGGCACGTGCGCCGTGGCCGGGCGTACCCCCACGAGGGCCGCGGCCAGCATCGACTTCCCCGACCCAGGGGTTCCGGCGATGCCCAGGAGCAGCCGGCTCCCTCCTTCCGGGGAAGGGAGGAGGGCCACGAGGTCCTCCACCCCGTTCACTGGAACGGTCTGCTGCATCAGCTCTCCTCCGCATCGGCGTCGTACCCATCCTGCCCTTCTGAGGCGCGCGATGGGGGACCACTCGTGACCACCTTCTCGGCGGCGCCCTCGCACCGGGGTGGTTGCGTAGGGTCGGGGTATGCAGCCGAACCGGATCATCGCCCTCCGCCGTCGCTTCCACGCCCATGCCGAACCGGGATTCCTCGAGTACCGGACGGCGTCCGTGATCCTCGCGGAACTGGTCGGGCTGGGTGTGCCGGTCACCAGGGGCGCGGACGCGATCGACGTGGGCAACATCGCGCTGCCGCCCACCGAGGCGGAGAAGGACGAGTGGGGGCGGCGCGCTGTCGACGCCGGTTCGTCCGCGGAGGAGGTTGCCTGGTTCCAGGAGAACGGGACCGCCCTGATCGCCGAGCTGGAGGGGAACCGGGAGGGTCCCACCTGGGGATTGCGCGTGGACATCGATGCCCTGCCCGTGGACGAGGAGACCGCCGACGACCACGCACCCGTGGCCGGTGGCTTCCGCTCCACCACCGGGTACATGCACGCGTGCGGCCATGACGGCCACGCCGCGATCGGGCTAGCGCTCGCGGAGCGGTTGCGCGACGGGAACTTCGCCGGCCGTGTGCGGATCATGTTCCAGCCGGCCGAGGAGGGTGTGCGCGGTGCCCAGCCCATGATCGACGCCGGCGTCACGCGGGGCGTGGACCGCATGCTCGCCGTACACCTCGGCGGGGACCTCCCCACCGGCACCGTGGTGGGCGGTGTCACGGATGCCATGGCCACCACCAAGTGGACGGCCCGGTTCGACGGCGAGGCGGCCCACGCCGCGGCGGCGCCGGAGAAGGGCAGGCACGCACTCGCCGCCGCCGCGCAGGCCACCCTCGCCATCCTCGGGCTGACCCGGTTCGCCGAGGCGGACACGCGGGTCAACGTGGGTACCTTCCACGCGGAGGGCAGCGCGAACATCATCCCCGCGCAGGCCACCATCACCTACGAGACCCGGTCGACGTCGAACACCGTGCTCGAGGAGTTGAACCGCCGTGCCGAGGCGGCAGTGCAGGGTGCGGCCCAGATGTACGGGGTGACGGTCGTCACGAAAGCCTACGGCAGGGCAGCCGTCTCCCTGCCGGACGATGCCCTGCTCGAGGACGTCTCCCGTGCTGTGTCCACTGTTCCTGCCATCCACCACTTCACGCCCAAGGGTCCTTCCGGTGGCGGGAGCGACGACGCCCACCTGCTCATCAACGAGGTGCAGCGGGTCGGCGGGCTCGGGACGTACATCTTCGTAGGAGCCTCCAATCCGGCCCCGCACCACCACCGGCGCTTCGACGTCGACGAGGACGCGCTGGTGATCGCCGTCGACCTGCTGGAGAGTATGTTCCGCGCCTGATCGGGTATCGCCGGAGCGCTGCGTCGCCCGCTATCGCTGCAGATGCGTCGGGAGGACGCTGCCCGGAGCGCGGCTGCGGATGTGCAGGAGGTTCTGTGCGTGCTCGTGGAGCCGCAGATCCTCCTCGGACTGCGGCACCCATGCCGGTACCGGGACGGCGGTCCCCTCGTCGTCCCGCGCCACCATGACGGTCAGGCACGTGGTGGTCAGTTCCAGCTCACGCGACGTCGGGCTGCCGGAACGGACGTGGACCGCCACGTGCATGCCCTTGTTCCCCGTGTAGACGAGGCGCGCCTCCACCTCGACCACGTCACCGATCCGGAGGGGCTTGAGGAAGCGGACACCGCCCGAGAAGACGGCGACCGTGTTCCGTCCGCAGTGCCGCGCGGAGCAGACGTAGGCGGCCTCGTCGATCCAGTCCATGACCGTGCCGCCGTGGACCTTCCCGCCCCAGTTGACGTCGGTGGGCGCGGCGAGGAAGCGGAGCACCGTCCGCTCGGCGGTGCCGGCGTCCGAGTACACCTGGCGGCGCATTTCCTCGACGATCTCCCTGCGGACGTCGATGCGCGCCACCGCGTGCTCGCTCTCGAGCCGTTCGGCGTCCGTGCGCGGTTCGAAGGCCGGCACGGGCACGGGCTTCCCATCCGGGCCGACGGCCACGAAGATCACCAGGCACTCACTGCGTTCCCCGCCGTCACCGCCCGAGACCGAGCCGGACGAGACGATGGTGCGGATGTGCATGGAGGACGTCCCGGTGTGCACGATCGTGGCCTCGACCTCGACGAGCTCACCGATGCCCACGGGGTCGGCGAAGTGGATGTTACCCACGTACGCGGTCACGCAGTAGGTCTTCGCCCACCCCACGGCGGCGGCGTAGGCCGCCTTGTCCACCCACTCGAGCACCGTGCCGGCGTCCACCGAGCCACTGTGCCCGAGGTCGTTGGGCGAGGCGAGGAAACGGAGGGTGACGGAGTTCGAGGTGTCCACCTCGGGCATGGGCGCAGACATGTTTCAGTATCACCACGTCGGGTGCGGAACCGGTAGCGGGTGCTACGCATGCTCGTCACGAAGACCTGACGGTGCTGCGGATCGGGGCGAGACGTCGACGACGGTGACCCCGCCCGCGGACCGGTCGCCGGCCATCGCGACGAGGGCATCGGGGACCTCCTCGAGGGAGATCCTGCGCTCGATCAGATCCTGTGGCCGGAGTCGTCCCGCGGTCACCAGGTCCAGGAGCCCGGGGTAGTCGTGCGCGGGCATACCGTGGCTGCCGAGCACCGCGAGTTCCTTGCCGATCACAGCGCCCATCGGGACCACGGGATCGGACGGGAACAAGCCGATCTGCACGTGGCGTCCCCGGGGGCGCAACGAGAGGATCCCGACGGCAGCGGTCTCCTCCCGGCCCAGGGCGTCCACGGAGACGGCGAATGCCGTCGGCACGAGCTCCGCCAGGGCGGCGAGCACCCCGCCGCGGGACAGCGTGGAGGAGTTGACCGTGCCCAGGGCGCCGAAGCCGGCGGCGCGTGCAAGAGCGGTATCATCGATGTCCACGGCCACCACCTCGGCGCCGAGGGCCACCCCGATCATCACGGCGCTCAGGCCCACACCACCGCATCCCACCACGACGAGTGGCTCCCCGGCCTGCAGCCGTGCCTGGTGGACGAGGCCGCGGTAGGAGGTGGCGAACCGGCACCCGAGGAGCGCCGCAGCACCACTGTCGAGGGAATCGGCAACCGCGATGAGGTTCGTGTCGGCGTCGTGCAGTGCGACGAGTTCCGCGAAGGACCCCCAGTGGGTGAAGCCCGGTTGCGTCTGGTTCCTGCACACCTGCCCGTTGCCGGATTCACACTCGGGGCACCGTCCGCAGGCGCAGACGAACGGCGTGGTGACGCGGTCGCCCACGGAGAAACGGCTAACCTCGGCGCCGCGCGCGGTGATGGTTCCCACCAGCTCGTGACCCGGCACGTGGGGGAGTGCGATGCCGTCGTCGTGCCCCGACCAGCCGTGCACGTCGCTCCGGCACAGGCCCGTGGTCTCGACCCGCACGACGACGCCGCGCGGGGAGGGAGTGGGATCGGGGACGTCCCGGACGGTGGGGCGGGCGGAGAACTCGTCGAACAGGACAGCGCGCATGGCACCATCCTGACAGGCGGACCGCTCAGGCGCGCAGCCTGTGCCGCTCCCGACGGTCCCTCACCGTGTCCGTCGCAAGGCTGAGGACGAGGCCCGCGGCCACCATCATGATCAGGACGATCGGGAGGATCTCGAGCCCGACTCCCTCGAGGAGCATCCCACCGATGAGAGCGCCACCACCGATACCGATGTTGAACGCCGTGGTCTGGAGTGCCGCGGCGAGGTCACGCATCCTGAGGGACGCGGTGCGCAGCATGCGGGTCTGCAGCATCGCGGGAATGCCGCCGAACGCAGCACCCCACACGATGACCGCGATCAGCACCATCACGGTGCTGTCGGCGACGAGTGCGAGGGTCAGGACCGCTGCCATGACCAGCAGCACCACACCCACGAAACCCTTCCGCGGGAACCTGTTCGCGGCGTACCCCGCGGCGACCAGACCGATGATGCCCGCGCCGCCGTAGAGGAAGAGCACCATGGCGACGTCGCTCTGCTCGAAGGACGACACCTCGGTGAGCCAGGGGGCGATGTAGGTGTAGAACACGTTCTGCCCGGTGAGGAGGATCAGGATGACGGCGCACAGGAGGAGCACGGCCTTCAGGCTCTCGTCGCGGCGCAGCGGTACACGTACCTCACCGGCCCTGTGCTCCACGTGGTGGTTGACGGGCGGCAGGAACTTCACGATCACCAGGGCCAGGATCGCCACGACCACCCCGATGATCACGAACGCCGTCCGCCAGCCGAACGCCGTGCCGATCGCGGTACCCACGGGAACACCGAGCACGAACGCCGCGGTCCCACCGCCGGCGGTGATTGCCACGGCCTTGCCGAGCTGGTGTGCGGGCACGAGGTGCGCGGAGTAGGCCGCCACCACCGCCCAGAACAGGCCGTGGGCCAGACCACCCAGGATGCGGGCGGCCACGAGGACACCGTAGGTCGGCGCAATGGCCGCCAGGACGTTCGCCACGGCGATGACGATGAGCACGACGACGATCAGTGACTTGCGTGAGAACCGCTGGGTCACGGCGGCCAGTGGCGTGGTGGCGACGACGACGGTGCCCGCGAAGATGGTCACGAGGTAGCCGGCGGTGGAGACCCGGACGTCGAGGTCCGCGGCCATCGCCGGGAGCAACCCTGTGGGCAGGAACTCGCTGGTCACGGAGACGAAGATGGCCCCGGCGAGGGACAGGAGCCCTATGTAGGGGAACGGGGCGGTGGTCTTCGCCGGCGGGGAGGAGACAGACAAGGGGCTACCAATCATGGGGTGGGGGATCCAGCGCCCCGACTGCACCATTGGAATCCGGAAGGGCGTGCTGTGCCAAGCCTAGTGATGGTCTCGACATCGGCGCCAACGTTCCGCTGCCCCCCGTCATTCCCGCGCCTGCAATCGGGGCCTCGTACCGCCGGTTCCCGGGACCGCGGAGGGCGGCGTCCCGGCGGGGTGTCTCAGGCGAGGAGCGCAGCGATGACGACGAGCGCCGGGATGGCCAGGACGGAGGACAGGAGGATGGTGTCGCGGGCCAGTGGGATGCCGCGTTGGTATCGGCTGGCGAACATGAACACGTTCTGGGCGGCGGGGAGCGCGGCAACCACGACGGCGCCCAGCAGCCGCTCGCCGTCGAGCCCGAAAAGGTAGTGCGCCACCAGATATGCCACCAGCGGCATGAGAGCAGACTTCAGGATCGTGGCCGTCAGGACCTGCAGGCGGTCCGGGCTGCGCTTCAGCGGGCGGCTTCCCGGGAGCGACATGCCGAACGAGATCAGCACCATGGGTACGGCGGCCCCACCGATCAGCGATACGGAGTCCCAGACCGGTGCCGGCAGCCGCAGGTCCGTGGCCGAGACCGCGACGCCGAGCAGCGACGCGATGATCATGGGGTTCCGGAAGGGTTGCGTGAGCACGGCCTTCAGGGAGGGTTTACGGCTCGAGGTGAGGTCCAGGATGGTCAGGTACAGCGGGGCGAGCAGCAGCAGTTGTACGAGCAGCACCGGTGCGATCAGCGTCGGATCCCCCAGCGCGTAGACGGTGATGGGGATACCGATGTTGTTGGCATTCACGTACGAGCTCGCCATGGCGCCGATGGCCGTCTCCGCCGCCGGGCGGCGGAAGAGGAACCTGCTGATGAGCACGTAGAGCGCGGCGATGGCGAGCGAGGAGATGAGCGCGATCGGCACGTACTCGGAGAACACCGATTCGAGATCGGCCCCTGCCAGGACGGTGAAGAGCAGGGCGGGGTTGGTGACGAAGAACGCCACCTGGTTGAGGGCGAAACCTGCCTGCGGACCTCCGATCGCGAGGCGGCCGGCGATGTACCCCACCAGGATCACGGAGCCCACGACGGCGAACCCGCCCAGTAATCCCAGCATCCGTCTCCTCCCGTATCGGCCCCCGTGGTCTGCGGCGCCCTATGGACCTAGGAAGTCTATGGCCGGCCGGAGGATTTCCGGGGCCGGCCGCGGATGATCCCGTGGTGGATCACGTTGCTCCCTCGGTTCTCGAGGGTGGCGGGTCCGTTCAACTGCGCCAGCGGAAGAGGTGCTCGGGCCTTCCGGCGGAACCGTAGCGCATGCGCAGCTCCACCCGGCCCTCCACGCAGTGGTGCTCGAGGTAGCGGCGCGCGGTGACCCGTGAGATCCCTGTGCGCTCCGCCACCTCGACGGCCGAGAGTTCCCCGCCGGCGTCGCGTAGCGTGTTCGCCACCAGCGCCGCGGTGGTGGATGTCAGCCCTTTCGGCAGGGCGGAGGACGAGCGTGGACGGAGGAGATCGAGTACACCGTCGACGTCCGCCTGGGTGGCAGTGTCCATGCGCGTCAACTTCTTCTGGGCGATCGCGTAGCGCTCGAGTTGCTCGCGGAGTGCGGAGAGCGGGAACGGCTTCAGCAGGTAGTACACCGCGCCACCGCGCAGGGCGGCGCGCACGTGCTCCACATTGCGCAGGGCCGTCACCACCACCACGTCCGGCAGGGATCCGCTGGCCTGCGCAACGGGCCCGCGGAGTTCGGTGAGTACCTCCAGGCCCGACCTGTCGGGCAGGAAGAGATCCAGGAGCACCAGGTCGGGCTGGGTGCGCCTCGCGGCGCTCACCGCCTCCTGTGCCGAGTGGGCGAGGCCCACCACCTCGAACCCGGTGATGGTGTCGATCAGTTCCTTGTGGGTCCGTGCCACACGCACGTCGTCATCGACGATCAGGACGGAGATCACGAGGCTGCCCGCACCGCTCGGTGCCGGTGCGCGCCGGGAGCCGATGTCGGCAGATAGGCGGTGAACACGGTCTCCTCGGTGCTCTCCACGCTCACCGATCCGCCCCATCGCCGGCAGGCCTGCCGTACCAGGGCCAGGCCGAGGCCGCGCCGATCGCTGCCGGGGAGGTCCTTGGTGGTGACGCCGGCGTCGAAGATGTGCCCGATCCGCGACTCGTCGATCCCCGGGCCGGAATCGGTGACGCGGATCTCCACCAGAGTCGTACCCGCTCCGGCGACGTCGTCATGCTGCTGCACGAGGAGCTCCACCCAGTCGTCCTCACCCACGGCCTCCAGCGCGTTGTCCACGAGGTTGCCTGCCACCAGGAGAACGTCATCTCCCAACCTTCCCTCGAACTCACCGGGCAACCAACTCAGAGGTGATACCTCGAAATTGGTGCCCTGCTCCGCCGCCTGGACCGATTTCACCAGGATCAGGGCGCTCAACGTGATGTCCGCGATGCGCTCGGTCACCTCCGTGTTGGCCCGGATGGTGGCCGTGGAGAGCTCGTTCAGGTAGGCCCTCGCCCTGTCGATGGCACCCAGCTCCAACATCCCGGCAACCGTGTGGATACGGTTCGCGAATTCGTGACGTTGCGCCCGGAGCCCACGCGTGACGGTCCGAGCGCCGTCGAGCTCACCACTGAGTTCGGTCAGTTCCGTCTGGTCCCGGAACGTCAGTACCGCTCCGCCGTCGGCGTCGTCCACCCGCACGCGTCGGTAGCTGCACACCAGGATCCGGTCCTCCACCGCGAGCACGGCGTCGGTCGCGGACTCGCCGGTCTCCAGGAGTGCACACAGCTGCGGGTCGAGTCCCACCTGCGTGAAGTGGCGGCCCAGTTCGCCGTCCCCGATGGACAGGAGTTGTCGCGCAGACGAGTTCACCAGGACCACGTTGCCTGCCCGGTCGAGGGCCAGGACGCCCTCACCGATGGCGAAGAGTAGAGCTTCGCGGCTGTCGAGGAGCTCGGCGATCTGGTCCGGTTCCAGTCCTCGAGTGCGTGAGCGGATCCGCCGCGAGATCACATAGGCACCGATCCCTCCGGCCACCAGGACCATGAGCATCGTCACCAGGATCAAGGGCACCGCCGTCCGGCTCTGGTTCACGACGTCCGAGGTCAGGATGCCGACCGACACGTAGCCGATCGTCCCCGTCACCGCGCCGCCGGCATCCTCGAAGATGGGAACCCGCGCGCGGAGCGTCATCCCGGCGGGGCCACGGTCCACTCCCACCCAGGATTCGCCCGCCAGGACCGACGTCGGATCCGCGGCAGCGGATTGCCCGATGGCAGCCGGAACGGGATGGGACTGCCGGATCCCGTTCCGGTCGGCCACCACGATGTACTCGAAGCCGGAGGTCTCGCGCAGGGTCTCGGCCATCGGCGCCAGGGCAACCGAGGGATCCTCGTCCTCCAACAGCGCCCGCTTCACCTCTGACATCGCCGCCACCGAATGGGCCATGGTCCCGGCGCGGGCTTCGAGGTCACGTTCCACCACGTACTGATGGTGGGTGAACCACAACGCGCCCAGAACCAGGACGACGACGGCGAGGAGACCACTGGTGAGGAAGAAGAGATACCTGGTCATCGACATCCGCACAGGACCATTGTGCCGCAGCCTCCCCATGACCAGTACGACCAGTATCGCTACAGCGACCACAACCGGGTGACGTGGGTCACGGGACTGTCAGGATCGTCGAGGTGAACAACGTCGTTTCACCTTGACCCCCGGAGGAATGTACGTGCTCAGCATCGTAGGGCTCGCGGTCATCGCCAGCATGACAACACTGCTCATACTCGGACGGATCTCGCCCGTCGTCGGTCTCACCGTCATCCCGGTCGCGGGGGCGCTCATCGCAGGCTTCACACCCGGTGAGATCGGGGACTTCTTCGATACAGGGCTCAGCTCGGTGCTCAATGTGGCGGTGATGCTGATCTTCGCCATCATCTTCTTCGGGATCATGAACGACGTCGGGCTCTTCAACCCCCTCATCAACCTCACGGTCCGGCTGACCCGCGGCAACGTCATCGCGGTCTGCATCGGTACCGTCATCCTGGCCACCGTCTGCCACCTCGACGGGGCGGGTGCCTCCACCTTCCTGATCACCATCCCGGCACTCCTGCCGCTGTACAAGCGGCTGGAAATGAGCCCGTACCTACTCCTGCTGCTGATCTCTACCAGCATGGGCATCATGAACATGCTGCCGTGGGGTGGGCCCGTGGGCCGTTCCGCCGCAGCCCTGAACCTGGACGCCGTCCAGATCTGGCGGGACCTGATCCCCGTGCAGATCCTCAGTCTCGTGCTGCTGATCGGCATGGCCGCACTGCTCGGTATGCGGGAACAGCGCCGCATCGCAAGCCTGCATCGCCTGCGGGAGAAGCAACTGGTGGCGTCCGGAGGTGGAGCGTCGGGTGGGGCAGTCCAGGGTGGTCGTGACGAGGACGCGAACGACTGGGCCGAGGGCGGTGCCACCAGACCGCAGAAGCCCTGGCTGAACTCGGCCCTGGTGATCCTCGTGCTGGTGGCCTTGGTGAGCGACCTCGTACCCCCTGCCCTGGCCTTCATCCTGGCCCTGAGTGGAGCGCTCCTGATCAACTACCCGCGTGTCCCGGATCAGATGGAGCGTGTCCGTGCACACGGCGGTGCAGCGCTGGGAACCGGTGCGATCATCTTCGCCGCCGCCTGCTTCCTCGGCGTCCTACAGCACTCGGGCATGCTCGAGTCCCTGGCGACCGACGCCGTCAACCTGCTGCCCGCCGCCGGTCTTCCTTTCCTCCACATCATCGTCGGGGTCCTGGGCCTGCCCCTGGAGCTCGTCCTCAGCACCGACGCACACTACTTCGCGCTCCTGCCCCTGGTCGACGGCATCGCCTCGAGTGCCGGCGTGGGAACGGCGGCGGTGGCCTACACCGTGATCGTGGGCAACGTCATCGGCACCTACCTCAGCCCCTTCAACGCTTCGGTGTGGCTGGCCCTGGGGTTGGCGAACGCGGATATCGGCAAGCACATCAAGTACTCGTTCTTCCCCATGTGGATCTTCAGCGTGGTCGTGCTGACCGTCTCCCTCGCGGTCGGGGCCATCCCCTGGCGCTGAGCCGGGTGGAGCATCCCGACGGGACGGTGACGAGCACCGTCCAGGCTTACAGGGATCAGATCATGTAGGGCCTCGACCCGGCCCCGAATGGCAGGAGTATGCTCGTCGCAATCGTCGCGATGTCGGAGGAGCAGCGTGTGGCTGAACAGGTAGGCACTGGTTCGCAGGAATTGGAGAAACCGAAGTGGAGGCTCGTCGGGCCCGGCCTGCTGGCGGCCGCGACCGGCGTCGGTGCGGGCGACCTCGTCGCCACCCTGGTGGCGGGGAGCCAGTACGGTTACGCGTTGCTCTGGGCAGCGGTCATCGGGTGCGTCCTCAAGATCGTCCTCGTGGAGGGTGTGGGCCGCTGGTACCTCGCCACGGGTAAGACCATCTTCCAGGGCTGGCGCACCCTGGGCGTGTGGACCAGCTGGTACTTCGGCCCGTACATCGTCATCTGGGGCTTCGTGTACGGCGCCACGGCGATGAGCTCGACGGCCCTGCCACTCCAGGCCCTCTTCCCTTCCGTCCCGCTCAACGTCTTCGCCGTGGCCTCCGGCCTGCTCGGACTGGCCCTGGTGTGGTTCGGCCGGTACGGCTTCTTCGAGAAGATCATGTCGGTCATGGTCGCCATCATGTTCGTCTCGGTGGTCGGCTCGGCCATCATCGCCCTGCCGAACGTGCCCGACATGCTCGGCGGTTTCGTGCCCACCCTGCCCGAGGGGTCCGTGTTCTACGTCCTCGGGCTCGCCGGCGGCGTGGGCGGCACCATCACACTCGCCGCCTACGGGTACTGGCTCCGGGAGAAGGGGTGGAACAAGCCGACCTGGATGAAGGTCATGCGGGTGGACAACTCGGTGGCCTACACGATGACCGGGATCTTCGTCGTCTGCATGCTCGTCCTCGGAGCGGAACTGCTCTACTCCGCCAACATCTCCCTGCAGAGTGGTGACCGCGGGCTGCTGGACATGGGCGGGGTACTGGAGGACCGGTACGGTGTGGCCTGGGCCAAGGTCTTCCTCATCGGGTTCTGGGCATCGTCGTTCTCCTCGCTCCTCGGTGTGTGGCACGGAGTGAGCCTGATGTTCGCCGATTTCTGGGCGAACTTCCGCAAGAAGGCCGACGACCTGACGGACGACGACGCTCCCGGCTCCCACAGCGCGCCCGCCCGTGCCTACATGCTGTGGCTGACGCTTCCGCCGATGCTCCTCCTGCTGCTCGGCCGCCCGTTCTTCCTGATCCTGCTCTACGGGGTTCTCGGTTCACTGTTCATGCCGTTCCTGGCCGTGACGCTCCTGGTCCTCCTGAACAGCTCGCGGCTCGCGCGGGAATGGCGCAACCGGTGGCTGTCGAACGTGTTTCTGGCCGCCACCACCGTGGTGTTCCTGGTGCTCGGCGTCAACGAACTCTTCGGCGCCATCACCGGCGGTTGACCCTCCCGCCGGAAGCACACACGTGCCAGACTTGGAGCATGCTCGTAGCCTTCAGCGTCGCCCCGTCCGGATCATCCGATCTCACCCGCGAGAACCCGGAGGGATCGGTACACGACGCCGTGGCGGCCGCGGTCGCCGTCGTCCGTGAATCCGGGCTGCCGAACTCCACGGATTCCATGTTCACCACCATCGAGGGTGAGTGGGACGAGGTGATGGCCGTGGTGAAGAATGCCACCGATGCCGTGGCCCGGTACGGCAGCCGCGTCTCACTCGTGCTCAAGGCCGACATCCGGCCCGGTCGTACGGGGGAGCTGACGGGCAAGGTCGAGCGACTGGAAGCAGCCATCGCGGAGCAGGAGCAGTTCGAAGGGCACTCCTGAAAGACGGCTGCAACTCAGTGGCCTCGGGCCACTAAACTGGCAGGGTGACCCAGCCCCTGCTGACGCTGCCCTACGTGATCCGCCCGGCCGCCGTCGATGACGCCGAGGTGTACGCGCGCACCCATGTCGCAGCCCTCCACGAGACGTACGCCCACATCATGCCCCGGGAGTACCACGACCACTACGACGCCGAGCTGCCGGCGCTGATCGAACGCCGCCGCGCGGCCTTCGAGGAGGCCGAGCGCACTCCCACCGGCGTGCGCAGCTGGCTCGCCTTCGACGACACCGGTTCCCCCGTGGCGATTGCCGCCTCCGGGCCGGGCCGCGACGACGACCGCCCCGATTTCGAGTTGCACCACATCTACACGCTCAGCTCCACGCACGGTTCGGGCCTCGGGCAGCGCCTGCTCGACACCGCGATCGGTGCCCGGGGTGCGTACCTGTGGATCCTTGATGACAACCCGCGGGCCGAGCGCTTCTACGTGCGCAACGGTTTCGAACCCGACGGCACCACGATGCTCTGCGGGCCGACCTGGCACTTCAGACCGATGTTCAGGATGCACCGCCCCGACCAGGTGACCGGCCGCGGCTAGCATGGGATCCATGCCCTTCACCGTCCGCCCGGCCTCCACCGGGGTCTCCTCCCACGGTCAATGTTCCACCGAGGAGGCGGACAGCCTTCCCAGCGCCGACCTCCCGACGAGCCGGGCCTGATGCCGAGACCCACCGGGCCACAGCCCGAGATCGGCGAGTTCCCGATCGACACCGGAACGTGCGAGCTGGAACCCGATTCCTACAACGCGAATGGCTGGGTGCTGCGGATCAACGGTGTGCCCAGCTCCCACATCGACCTGGCGGATCCGCTGCAGCTCGATTTCGAGTACATGCGCTGGATCGCCTCCCTCGTCGATTCGCGGTGGGCGGCGTCGGACAGGCTCAGAGCACTCCATCTCGGTGGAGGTGCCTGCTCGCTCGCCCGACGTTTCGCCGCTTCCCACGCACAGGCCCGGCAGGTGGTCGTGGAACTCGACGGACGCCTCGCGGAACTCGTCCGCCAGTGGTTCGACCTCCCACGGGCACCACTGGTCCGTATCCGCGTGGGGGAGGCGCGAATGGTCACGGAATCCCTCAGCGAGGACAGCCGGGACCTGATCATCCGGGACGTCTTCGCGGGTAGTGTCACGCCCGCACCGCTTCTCACGCGGGAGTTCACACAGGCCGTGAAGCGCGTCCTCGCACCCGAGGGGCTCTATGTGGTCAACTGCGGCGACGGCCCCGACCTCGCGATGGCCAAACGTGAGGCAGCCACTCTCGGCTCGATGTTCGCGCACACGGCGATCATCGCCGACCCCGCCATGCTCAAGGGCCGCCGCTACGGGAACGTGATCATCGCGGGAAGTGACGCAGCATTCGGCGGGACCCCGGGGTTGGCGCGCGAACTGCTGGGTGGCGGGGTGCCCGCCCAGTTCTGGCAGGATGCCCGGGTACGCGCCTTCGCGTCCGGCGCGGCGATCCTCACCGACTGACGCGCCGGCACCGACCGTGCAGCCGGTAATACGGGTTTCGCGTAACTCCCACTACCGGGGCTCCCCGTCAACGGACCCCGGCCGCCGAGCGGGGGCAACCGGCTCCGGCCGCTCGGGACTAGTCTGACCGGGTGGAACTGGGGCTACTGGGCATCATCGGAATCGCCGTCATCGTGGCGGTCGCCGTCTTCTCGCGGCGTACCGGGGTGGCTGCCCCGCTCATCCTCGTGGTGGTGGGCATCGCGTTCTCCTTCGTTCCCGGCGTCCCGAGGTTCAGCATCCCGGACGAGTGGATCCTCGCGGGAATCCTCCCACCCGTGCTCTACGCGGCTGCGATCAAGACCCCCGTCACGGACTTCCGCCGCAACCTGGCGCCGATCGCCAGTCTCTCCGTGGTGCTCGTGGTGGTCTCGGCCTTCGCCGTGGGGTTGCTGCTCCACGCACTCCTTCCCGGACTGGGTCTCGCCGCAGCGATCGCCGTGGGTGCCGTCATCAGCCCACCGGACGCCGTTGCCGCCACCTCGATAGGACGCAGGCTGGGCCTGCCGCCCCGACTCCTCACCGTGCTCGAAGGAGAAGGCCTCGTCAACGACGCCACGGCGCTCGTGCTGTTGCGCAGCGCCATCGCGGCATCGGCCGGAGCGCTCGCGGGGTTCGGCTTCGCGGTGGCCGACTTCGCCTTCGCCGTCGTGGTGGCGGTCCTCGTGGGTCTCGCCGTCGGGGTGGTCACGGTCTTCATCCGGTCCGCGCTCGACGATCCGGTGCTGGACACGGCCCTCTCGCTCGCCGTGCCCTTCATCGCGTTCATCCCGTCGGAGGAACTGGGCGCATCGGGAGTGCTGGCCGTGGTGGTGGCCGGGATCTACACGGGCCACCGGAGTGCCAGCCATCTCGACGCGCGCGCCCGGATCAGCGACAACCTCAACTGGCGTACGGTCCAGTTCCTGCTGGAGAACGGCGTCTTCCTGCTGATCGGGTTGGAGCTCCGCAGTCTTCTCCAGGACATCGACGAGTCCCAGCTCTCGGTGGGGCAGACGGTGCTGATCGGTCTCGTGGCCACTCTGGCGCTGATCGTCATCCGGTTCCTGTGGGTCTTCCCCCTCGTGCTGCTGATGCGCCGGCTGCCGGACCGCGCCGAGCGGCGCACGGTGCGGCTCCGGCAGGGGCTCGCCCGGCTCAGGCGGCAGCGGAACCTGGATGCGCGGCAGGAACGACGCCGGGAGGCCCTGGGACGCCTGTACCAGCGCCGTCGGGCGGATCTCGAGCTGGAACGGCGCGAGGGGTTCGGCTGGAAGGGCGCCACGGTGCTCGGCTGGTCCGGAATGCGAGGCGTGGTGACGCTGGCAGCGGCACAGTCACTGCCGGCGTCCTTCGCGTACCGGGAGCAGCTGGTGCTGCTCGCCTTCACCGTGGCCGTCACCACTCTGCTGGTACAGGGCAGTACGCTGCCCACGCTGATCCGGGTGCTGAGGATCGAGGGGATCGACGTCGAGGCCGACCGCGAGGAATCCGCGACCCTGTTCGACGAGCTGCGCACCGAGGGTCGCCGGGTGCTCGAGGATCCGCAGGTGATCCTGGGCGAGGACGTGCAGGTCGACGAGGACGTCCTGGGCCGGGTCCGCGCGGACACCGGCAGGCGCTCGGAGGTCGAGTGGGAGAAGGCACGGCTCTCCGAGCAGAAGTTGGTCCGCTCGCCCCACCGCCAGTACCGGGACCTCCGGCTGGCCGTGCTCGAGGCCGAACGGCAGGCCCTCCTGGCCGCGCGTGCTCGCGGAACCTACACCTCCCGCGCCCTCGCGAGGACACAACGCATCCTCGACATCGAGGAGACCCGGCTCCGCTCGAAGGGTGAATCCTCCTGAGCCGACGGCGCCGCTCCAGGTGGTCCGGCGCCGTCGTCGTGCCCGGCGCCGGACGGGGAGGGGTCAGAGACCCAGCAGCTCCTCGATGGGTCCGAGGCCGAAGAAGATGACGAAGGCGCCGGCGACGACCCACATCAGCGGGTGCACCTCTCGACCGCGGCCCTGGATGGCCCGGATGAGCACGAAGGCGATGAAGCCGGCACCCAGCCCGTTGGCGATCGAGTAGGTGAAGGGCATGAGGGTGAAGGTGAGGAACGCCGGGATCGCGATGCCCCAGTCGTCGAAGTCGATACGGCCCACCTGCGCCACCATCATGAAGCCCACCACCACGAGGGCCGGCGCAACGGCCTCGAACGGCACGAGGCTGATCAGCGGCGTGAAGAACATGGCGAGGAGGAACAGCAAACCGGTCACCACGTTCGCGAGGCCCGTACGGGCGCCCTCTCCGATCCCGGCCCCGGACTCCACATAGATCTGGTTCGAGGAGACCGACCCGGCGCCCCCGGCCACGGCCCCGAGGGCGTCCACGAT
This sequence comes from Arthrobacter sp., assembly GCA_030146405.1. Lineage (GTDB taxonomy): Bacteria > Actinomycetota > Actinomycetes > Actinomycetales > Micrococcaceae > Arthrobacter_D. The sequence continues at coordinate 2,076 of JASLBS010000241.1, read as the reverse complement.
CAGCACGCGGTTCACGCCCGGGATGTTGCCCTTCTCGTCGACGAGCTTGGCCTCGTTGGCGAGTCCCACCATGGTTCCCATGGCGTCGAAGAAGATGCTCAGCAGGATGGTGAACGTGAGGAGGATCGCGGCGGTGCCACCCAGGTGACCGAAGGCCCCGAACAGGCTCACGTTACCCACGAGGCTGAGGTCGGGGATGCCCACCCATGAGCCGCTGGGCAGCTCGGGGACCACCAGGGACCAGCCCTCCGGGTTGGCCTCCTGGCCCGCACCGGAACTCGGACCCACCTGGAAGACGGCCTCGAGGACCACCGCGAGGACGGTGGCACTGAGGACGCCGATGAGGATGGCTCCGCGCACCTTCCGGACCACAAGTGCGATCGTCAGGATGAGACCCACGACGAAGACGAGGGTGGGCCAGCCGATCAGGACGCCCCCGAAGCCGAGACCCACCGGGACGGTGGTGTTGGCGACGTCCGGAACGCGGCGGACGAAGCCCGCGTTCACCAATCCGATCAGGGCGATGAACAGACCGATCCCCACCACGATCGCGGTCTTGAGGCTCTCCGGTACGGCGTTGAAGACGGCGGTCCGGAACCCGGTCAGTACGAGTACCAGCATGGTGAGGCCGGCGAGCATGACGAGCCCCATGATGTCCGGCCAGGTCAGCCCCGGGTTGGTGGCCACGGTGATGGCGACGAAGGCGTTGACGCCGAGGCCGGTGGCCAGCGCGAACGGGTACTTGGCCCAAGCGCCCATCACGATGGTCAGGATTCCGGCGACCAGTGCGGTCACGGCCGCCACGCGCTCGAAGCCGAGCTCACCGCCTGAGGAGTCAGCACCCGCGAGGATGAGCGGATTGAGCACCACGATGTAGCTCATGGCGAAGAAGGTGGCGAGGCCACCGCGGATCTCGCGGGAGAAGGACGATCCCCGCTGCGTGATGGCGAAGTATCGGTCCAGCACGGAACCTTGTGTGAGCATGGGGGGATCCTAGGGCGGGAGGGGCGGAGGATGATCGGGATGAATTCTATCCCCGTCCCTGGGCCGGGACCTCAGCCTGAACATCAGCGCAGCATCGTCCCCGGTTCGAGCGCCTTGTCAGGGTCCCCACGTAGGGTTGGAGCATGCCTGTCTCCTCAGCTCTTCCTGCACGGCGATCCACCTTCCCGTACGACGGCCCCGGACCGGCCGCCCCCACCCTCGCGGCTCTCCTGTCCGCCGTCGTCCTCACGCTCGCCATGGTCCTCGGAAGCGGTGGTGCCGCGAGCGCCCATGACGAACTGGTGAGCTCGAACCCTGCAGCGGAGGCCACCGTCGACGTGGTGCCTCCCGCCGTCGAACTGACCTACAGCAACGTGCCCTCCGGCATCGGCGCCCAGGTGCAGGTCCTCGACGAAGCGGGGACGGACTGGGCCGACGGACCTGTGGAGCTGGTGAACCGTACGGCCACGCAGGCAGTACGGGCAGAAGCTCCGGCCGGCGAGTACACGGTCAACTGGCGCGTGGTGTCCTCCGATTCGCATCCGATCGAGGGTTCGTTCGTCTTCACCGCGCAGGGCGGCACGGCAGCGGTCCCGGACGCCGCCACCACGGCCGGTCCGATGGACGAGGAGGATCCACCCTCCAACGAGACGCAGATGGCCGGGGTGAGTGACTTTCCCTGGAGCGTCGTGCTCATGATCGGGGTGCTGGTGGTCATCGTCGCAGGTCTGGGTATCACTGCACGCAGGCGGCTCGGGGCCCGGAAGTAGAGCGCTACGGGCGCATGCTCGGCTCGCCGGGAAGCGGAAGGACTAGGCGCCGAGTGCTCTGACCGTCGGCGGTGGTGCGAGCCGCTGGAGGGTGGACGGACCCTGAGCGACGATCGCGTCGCTGACGAGCTTCGCCTGGCGGACGATCTCCCGCGTGGTGGGGGTGAGGAGTTCGCCCACGCCCACGAGGTGCAGGCCGATCGCGCGCAGTACGGCCTTCAGGTCCCGTCCGATCGCGATCCCCATGGACCGGAGGAATCGCCGGAGTTCGTTCTGGGGGTACTTGGTGAGGACCACATGATCGGCGAGCAGGACGCCGTCG
>JASLBS010000231.1 GCA_030146405.1 Arthrobacter sp. | reverse complement strand
CCAGTTCCCCCAACGCGTCGATCGCCTCATCAACAACGTCCTCAACGGGCTGGTCGATGTTGAGGTTGTACCCACTCTCATCATCACCAAGCGGTTCAAGACTGGCCAATTGCGATTGCAACAAGGATGCCGGCATGAAGTGCTCGCTACGGCCCTCAATCCTCGAGCTCAGAACATTCACGTCGCCCGTGAGGTGAAGGAACACAGCCCCGGGAGCTTGAACGCGAATACGATCGCGATAACGGCGTTTGAGAGCCGAGCACGCAAGGACCAGACCGGTCCCCTCCGCACCTGCCTCGCGCAGCCGCTCCCCGACGGTGTCCAACCACGGCCACCTATCGGCATCCTCCAGCGGAGTGCCGGCCGCCATCTTCCGGACGTTGGCCAGCGAATGCAGGCCGTCGGCGTCCAGGAACGGTGACCCGGACTCGTGGGCGACCAAGGCACCGATGGTCGTCTTACCGGACCCGGCCACGCCCATGACCACCACAAGCGGGGCGCGACCGCCCGCATTCGTGATAGCGCTCACCAGTCGTGGATGGTGCCGTCAGCCAGCCGGTTGTACGGCAGGTAGGCGTTCTCGTAGTCGTACTGCGCGGCTTCGTCCTCGTCGATCTCCACACCCAGGCCCGGGGTGTCACTCGGGTGCAGCAAGCCACCCTGGAAGGTCATGTTCTGCCTGAACACGGTGTTGGTCCGATCGGAGTGCGGCATATACTCCTGGAGCCCGAAGTTATGGATCGCCATACCCACGTGCATCTGGGCGGCCAGACCCACCGGGGAGACGTCCGTGGGCCCGTGGAAGCCGGACTTGATCTGGTACATCGCCGCGAAGTCCATGACCTTCTTGAGCGGGGAGATACCACCGAAGTGCGTGGAAGCACATCGCACGTAATCGATGAGCTGCTCCTGGATGAGGTCCTTGATGTCCCACACCGTATTGAAGACCTCGCCGATGGCCAGGGGAGTGGTGGTGTGCCGGCGCACAAGACGCAACGCCTCCTGGTTCTCCGCCGGTGTGCAGTCCTCCAGCCAGAACAGATCGTACGGCTCCAGGGACTTCCCGAGCTGAGCGGCCTGCAACGGTGTCATCCGGTGGTGGCCGTCGTGCAGGAGCATCATCTCGGGGCCGAACTCGTTGCGCACACCTTCGAACACACGCGGGATGTGACGTAGGTAGGCGCGGGTGTCCCAGTCCTCCTCGGCCGGCAGCGCCGAGCGCTGCGCCGGTTCGTAGTCATAGCGCTCACCGGAAGACTGCGGTTGCGCGGCCACCCCGTAGAGAGAGGTGATGCCCGGGACGGAGGACTGTACGCGGATCGCGGTGTACCCGTGCTCCTGCTCCGAGCGGATGGAGTCGAAGATCTCCTCGAGGTCACGCCCTGAGGCGTGCCCGTAGGTGGCCAATCCGCGGCGTGATGCACCACCGAGCAGTTGGTAGACCGGCAGACCGGCCACCTTGCCCTTGATGTCCCACAGGGCCATGTCGACTGCGGCGATTGCGGCCATGGTGACCGGGCCGCGGCGCCAGTACCCGGAGCGGTAGAGGAACTGCCAGGTGTCCTCGATGTTCGCCGGGTCGCGGTCGATGAGCAGTGGTACGACGTGGTCCGAGAGGTAGGTGGCGACGGAGAGCTCACGCCCGTTCAGCGTGGCGTCCCCGATGCCGGTGACTCCCTCGTCGGTGGTGATCTTCAAGGTGACGAAGTTTCGGGTGGGGCTGGTGACGATGACCTTGGCCTCGGTGATCTTCATGGTGTTCCTTTCGTGGGAGAAGTGGGGAGTCAGTTGGAGGTGGGAGCGAGTTCGGCGGCGAGCCGGGTGACGAGGTCGAGGACGTCGTCCTGCTCGGCGAGCTCCTGATCGAGCAGGCCCAGGAGCAGACGAACGCGGTCCGGGCGCGTGTTGGCGGTTTCGATCTGTTCGGCAGCAGTGTCCTGGACATCGGTCCGTCCCTGTAGGAAGGCGGTCCAGGCGGCGATCATCCGGGCGGCGGCTTGCCCGTCCCGGCCCTCGCCGCGTTCGGCGCGCAGGACGGGCACTGCCCGCATGCGCAGCTTGGTGAGCCCGTCGGTGCCGATCTGAGCCAGCTGGTGGGCGATCCGCGGATTGGAGAAGCGCTCCAGCAGCGCACACCGGTAGGCGGGGATGTCCAGTTCCGGGGCGAGGAGGTGGCGTTGGGCCTCGTCCCAGAACTGCTCCACCCACTGGGAGACCACTGGGTCCTCCATGGCCCCGGCCACGGTGGTGTGCCCGCGCGAAGGTCCGGTGTAGGCCAGGAGCGAGTGCGCGCCGTTGAGCAACCACAGTTTGCGGCGCTCGAAGGGTTCGATGTCGTCGACGAAGATGGCTCCGGCGTCCTCCCATGCGGGTCGCCCGGCGGGGAACTCCCCGGAGAGGATCCAGCTGTGGAACGGTTCGGTGACCACGGGGACGTTGTCGGCGTAGCCGGTTTCCTGGGCCACGACATCGAGGAGCTGATCATCCGAGCGAGGGGTGATGCGGTCGATCGAGGTCGTGATGAACGAGACGTTGTCCTGGACCCATCGACCCAGTTCGGGGTCGACCGCGGCCGCCAGGCCCTGGATGGAGTTGTGGGCCGCCGTCCCGTTGTCAGAGAGGTTGTCGCACGATACCAAGGCCAGTGGGCCGACGTCGGCCAGGCGGCGCTCGGTCAGCCCCACGACCATCTTGGCCGCCATCGTCCCCGGCACCCCCACGGTGACGAGGTCGAACGTGCCCTGCCCGTATGCCTTCCGCAGGACGGCAAGATCCGTGGCCACCTCGAGGTCGTCCGCGTCGAAGTCCAGTCCCGCTCCGAGGTGGTAGCCGGCCTCCGTCACCGTGATGGTCACGACGGCGGTCGTGGGGGCGGCCAGCAGCTCCCAGAGCCGTCCCACCTCATCACCTGCGCGAGCTTCGACGAGGGCGGTGATGACCTCGTGGTGATCGCCCTCCGCCCCGCGTTCGACGAGTGTGTAGAGCCCGTCCTGTGCCTGGAGTTGCTCCGCGATCGCGGGGGAGCGGCCGGTGAACGAGGCGTAGCCCCACTCCGGCCGCTGGGGATCGGCCTCGGAGTGTTGGGTGTACCAGAGCTGATGAGCGCGGTGGAAGGCGCCCAGTCCCAGGTGTACCAGGCGGGGCGGGGCAGCGGGTGCCGTGGAAAAGGTGTCTCGGTTCAGCGGGGACAGGTCCCGCCGGTCGGAGCTGTTCACAGTTTGAAGGCCCTTCTCGGTGCGGTGTCGACGATGTCGACGATGATTTCGGCGGCCCGTTCCTCCGTGATCCGGTGCTCGGCCACGAGCCTGGCCAGGAAGGCCGCCTCGGTGCGTCGGGACGCGTCGTGGCGGGCGGGGATGGAGCAGAACGCGCGGGTGTCGTCGATGAATCCCGAGGAGCGGGAGAACCCCGCGGTTCCCGTGACGGCGGAGCGGAAGCGGAGCATGGCGTCGGGCTCGTCGATGAACCACCACGGTGCGCCGATGAACACGGACGGGTAGAAACCGGCCAGGGGTGCGATCTCCCGGGAGAACACGGTTTCGTCGATGGTGAACAGCACCAGGTGGAAGTTCTCGGTCGTCCCGAAGTCGGCGAGCAGCGGCTGCAGGCCCCGGGTGTACTCCATGGCGAAGGGGAGGTCATGGCCGGTGTCCGCCCCGTACTGCTCGAAAGTCTCCGGGGAGTGGTTGCGGTGCACCCCCGGGTGCAGCGTCATGACGAGCCCGTCCTCCACGGCCATCCGGGCGAACTGGTAGGTCATGTTGGCTTCGAACGCCCGGGCCTCCTCC
>JASLBS010000193.1 GCA_030146405.1 Arthrobacter sp. | reverse complement strand
AAGTTCTACACCTCCGAGGGCAACTACGACCTCGTGGGCAACAACACCCCGGTGTTCTTCATCCGCGACGGCATCAAGTTCCCCGACTTCATCCACTCGCAGAAGCGCCTGCCCGGTACCAACCTGCGCGACGCCGACATGCAGTGGGACTTCTGGACGCTCAGCCCGGAGTCCGCGCACCAGGTGACCTGGCTGATGGGTGACCGCGGCCTGCCGAACTCCTGGCGCACCATGAACGGCTACGGCTCACACACCTACATGTGGATCAACGAGGCCGAGGAGAAGTTCTGGGTCAAGTACCACTTCAAGTCCAACCAGGGCCACGAGGTGCTCACGGTCGACGAGGCAGAGGCACTCGCCGGCTCGGACGCCGACCACCACCTCCGCGACCTCTCGGAGAACATCGCCAAGGGCAACCACCCGAGCTGGGACCTCAAGGTCCAGATCATGCCCTACGACGACGCCAAGGACTACCGGTTCAACCCGTTCGACCTCACGAAGGTGTGGCCACAGGGCGACTACCCCCTGATCCCGGTGGGCAAGCTCACGCTGAACCGCAACCCGGAGAACTACTTCGCGCAGATCGAGCAGGCCACGTTCGCGCCGTCGAACTTCGTGCCCGGTATCGCCGCGAGCCCCGACCGCATGCTGCAGGCGCGCATCTTCTCCTACGCGGACGCGCACCGTTACCGCGTGGGTACCAACCACGCGCAGCTGCCGGTGAACATGCCGAAGAACGAGGTGCGGAACTACTCGAAGGACGGAGCGGCCCGCTACCACTTCAACTCGGCGTCCGCCCCGGTGTACGCGCCCAACTCCGTGGGCGGCCCCGCGGCCGACCCCGCGCAGTACGGAGCGCACGGCGGCTGGGAGAACGACGGCGACGTCGTCCGCGCAGCCCACTCGCTGCACGCGGAGGACGACGACTTCGGCCAGGCCGGGACCCTCTACCGTGAGGTGTTCGACGACGCCCAGCGGGCTCGTTTCCTCGAGACCATCACGGGCGCTGTCGGCGGCGTTCGGAGCGACGAGATCCGTGCCCGTGCCATCCAGTACTGGCTGAACGTGGATGCCGAGCTCGGCGCGAAGCTGGCCGTCAATCTCGGACAGGGCGACACCCCTGCCACACCGTCGGAGGCAGCCCTCTACTAGGGGCAAGGGCTCGATCTCGGCACCATAGACGTCAGGAGGGCGGGTCCGGTGGACCCGCCCTCCTGGCGTACGTGCCCCCTGCGCGAGCTGTACCGTCCCGTCCGCCGCTCCTGGCCCGTGGGACGCCCTTCCCGAGCGGCGCCTGATCCGCACCGCGGGACAGGAATCGGTCCTCCGCCGCGTAGTCGAACAGGCCGTCGAAGAAATCGGTGCGCTGCACCGCGGAGATCCCCCGCTGCTGCGCCTCCCCGACGAGCCAGTGGACCGTGGGCAGGACAGTCTGCGCGTAGGTACCGACCGGCCTGTACCCGAGCGATCGCGCTCTCCCCAGGTCCAGCACGATCGGCTCCTCCGCATCCCAGGGAGTTCGTCCGAGCTCCTCCGGCGCCGTGTCCCCCAGGTGTTCCTCGTGCCAGTCGTGACCGAGCAGCTCCGCGATCGTCCGGCAGATCCCGGCGATCGACGGCGTATCGGGGTCGGCGGAGTTCAGGATCCTCGACCCGGGCCGCTCGGCCACCACCTCGACCAGGGCTGCGAGATTCACCGCCGCACTCGGATGGTCCACCGCCCCCGGATGCCGGAGCAGCACCGCGGTGCGCGCCTCGAGGATGCGCCGTACGAAGAACCACTCCCTCGCGGGAAGGGCACCGACGCCGTGCACCTTGGAAGCCCTGACCACTGTCACGGGGTGGCCGGACTCCAGATAGGCGGCCTCAGCTGCAACCTTGTTGGCGCCGTACCCTTCCCGGCTACGGTGGTCGCCGTCGGCCGGGGCCATCACGGGGTTGTCCTCGCGGATCGGCACCGGGAACCGGGGGCCGGCCGGCGAATTGACGTGACGCCCGTCGTCGTCGACGTACACCGCCTTGCTGGAGATCATGACGGCGGAGCCGATGCCGGCCAGGTGCGGGACCACACGGCCCACATCCCTTCGCGTGAAGGCGAGACAATCCACCAGGAGGTCCGCGCCCGCGGAGAGCACCCCGCCGACGGACGCGCTGTCCGAGCGGTCCATGACGGTGAACGTGGCACCTGCTGCCCGAAGATCGTCGGGCATCCCCGAGGCATGGCGAGCACAGAGCTCCACGGTCCATCCGTTCTCCAGCAACCGCCTGCCGACCGCCTGCCCGATGACGCCCGTACCACCCAGAATGATCGCCCGTGCCATTCCAGAACTGTATCCCCGCGGCCACTCCCGCCTCGGCTGTCCGCCGCGGTTATGCGTCCGGGCCGTCTGGTGCGAAACTGCCACTAGGAATGCCCGCACAGGCGGGCACCGCCGGAGAAGGGTGTTGCTGTGGAGGATTTCACGCTCGTCCAGGTAGCAGGATCCCTGGAACTGATCTGGCGTCCCGGCATCGTGATCGGGCCCGCGGAACTCGACGTCCTCGCGAACACCATCTCCCACTTCCCCGGTTGGCCCTCCCTGCCCGTGCTCATCCACCTCAGCCTCATCCGGCACATCACCCCAGCCGCCCGCTCGGCCCTCCTGCAGTACCGGCACGTCGGACCGATCGGGCTCGTGGGGAGCGATCCCGTGGACAGGGTGATCGCCGCCTTCATCACCCAGTCCCGAAGCCGTACCCGCTACTTCGAGCACGTCGCAGAGGCTCGTGCGTGGTTGTCCTCCGCCGGACGCACCATCGCGACATCGAGGCCGGATGTCCTGGTGATCAGCACCGAGTGACCCGCGCCGAGTAGACCGCGCCGGATGAAGCACGCCGGATGGTCGGTGCCGCTCACCACCGGCGGGTGATCCGCCCGCCGGGACACTCGCCGTGTCGTTCGTGGCACAGGACCGGTGATACTTTTCGGCCATGAGTACTACGACCCCGCACGCCGGACGCACGGGACCGGACATGATCGTTCGGCACTCCGTGCTCGAGGACATCCTCGGCATCGTCACCGGAGCCTTCACCGTGTCCCTCGGCCTGTTCCTCCTGAAGACGAGCGCTGCGGTCACCGGTGGCACGGCAGGACTCGCGCTACTCCTGAGCTATGTCGGTGGGATGCCCTTCAGCATCCTCTTCTTCGCCGTGAACATCCCGTTCTTCGCCCTTGCCGTGTGGAAGAAGGGCTGGGACTTCACGCTCAGGACGATCGCCGCCGTCGCCCTGGTGTCCGGGCTCTCCTACCTGCATCCGTGGGCACTCGGCGGGCTGTCGCCCGACCCTCTGTACGCGGCTCTCGCCGGCAACATGCTCGCGGGCGTGGGTCTCCTGATCCTCTTCCGGCACAAGGCCAGCCTGGGCGGCTTCAACATCCTGGCGCTCATCCTGCAGGAGCGCCTGAACTGGCGCGCCGGCTACGTGCAGATGGCCCTCGACACCGCGATCGTGCTGGCGGCGTTCAGCGTCGTCCCACCCTCGGCGGTACTGCTGTCCGCGGTCGGGGCGGTACTCCTCAACCTGGTGCTGGCCCTCAACCACCGGCCCGGGCGTTACCTGGGGGCGTAGCGCCTGTCAGCCGGGATCCCGTGGGCATCACCGGGTTCCTCCTTGCGAGGATGCCCTGGTGCGTGTGACACCAGCACCAGGGCATCCACTCAAGCGGAGACCTTCTCCTGCTCCTTCTCCTGCTCCTCCTCGTTGCGGAGCAGCTTGGCGCCCTCCACGTCGACGTCGGGCAGGATCCGGTCCAGCCAGGCAGGCAACCACCAGGCGCGCTTGCCCAGCAGGTACATGGTGGCCGGGACCAGGGTCATGCGCACCACGAAAGCATCCAGCAGCACTCCGAACGCCAGTCCGAAGCCGATCGGACGCACCATGGAGAGGTGTGAGAACACGAAACCGGCGAAGACGGACACCATGATGATCGCCGCTGCCGTGACCACCCGGGCACCATGGCTGAAGCCGATGCGCACGGCAGCCTTCGGGTCGTCGCCGTGCACGTACGCCTCGCGCATGCCGGAGACCAGGAACATCTGGTAGTCCATGGCCAGGCCGAAGAGCACCCCGATCAGGATGATCGGCAGGAAGCTCAGAATGGGGCCCGGGTTGGTCACACCGAAGATCGCACTCAGCCACCCCCACTGGTAGATGGCCACCGTGGCTCCGAAGCTCGCCAGGAGCGAGAGCAGGAATCCGGCCGTGGCGATCAGCGGCACCAGGATCGAGCGGAACACCAGCAGCAGCAGGATGAGCGAGAGCCCCACCACGATCCCGAGGTACAGCGGCAACGCCTCCATCAGTTTCGCCGAGACGTCGATGTTCGCCGCGGTCTGCCCGGTCACGGAGATGGCCACGCCGGTCTGTGCCTCGAACTCGTCGGAGGCTTCACGGAGATCACGTACCAGGTTCTCGGTGGTCTCGCTGGCCGGCCCTTCCTCCGGGATCACCTGGAAGATGGCGGTCCGCCCGTTCTCGCTCACCGTGGCAGGAACGGCAGCCGCGACGTCGGGCACTTCGAGGAGGAGATCGTTGACGTCCAGCTGCAGTGCGGTCAGCTCGGCGTCGTCCGCCGTCTCCGGCATGGACCCGACGACGATCAGCGGACCGTTGGTCCCGGCCCCGAACCTGTCGCCGATGGTGCTGTAGGCCTGGAAGGCCGTGGAGTCCGTGGGCTCGCTGCCGCCGTCGGGCAGCCCGACCCGGAGCTGCGTGGCAGGCAGCGCCACCACACCGAGCGCGATCACTCCGGCGAGCACGGTGATTACCGGCTTCCGCGTGACCAGTCCGCCCCAGCCGGTACCCCTGGCCGCCTGCGTGTCCGCCGCCGACATCCCGTTCTGCGTTTCCGACGGAACGGCGGCAGAGTGCTTGGGCCCGTGGTTCTGCCTCTCCCAGCGACGTTTGGAGATCAGGCGCGTCCCGATCAGGCCCAGGAGGGCCGGGGTGAGGGTCAGTGCCACGAGGACGGCGACCGCCACCGTCCCGGCCGCGGACAGTCCCATGATGGTGAGGAAGGGCAGACCCGGGACGGCGAGCGCCGCCAGGGCGACCACGACGGTGATACCCGCGAACATCACCGCGTTGCCAGCCGTGCCGGTGGCCCGTGCCACGGACTCCCGCAGCTCCATGCCGCGCAGCAGCTGGGTCCGGTGCCGATTCACGATGAAGAGTGAGTAGTCGATTCCCACCGCGAGGCCGAGCATCAGGGCCAGGACGGGCGAGACGCTGTTCATCTCGATCACCCCGGACAGGGCGAAGGTGATTCCCACACCGACGCCCACGCCGACCAGGGCCATGAGGAGTGGCAACCCGGCGGCGACCAGTGTCCCCAGCATGACGATCAGGACGATCGCGGCTACGGCGATGCCGATGATCTCCGTGGCGCCGGCGAGGCCGGAGACGTCCTCGACGATCTCCCGGCTGAAGTCGACGGTCACACCGCTCGCTTCCACCGAGGCGGCCTCGTCCTGTACCTGTTCCCGCAGCTCGGGCGGCACGCCGTCGATCTGCTGCTCGAACTGGATACTGGCTGCGGCGGCACTGCCGTCCTCGGCGAGGATGCTCACTCCGGACGAGGCCTCGAGCTGCCGTTCGGCGAGCTCCAGCTCGGTCCTGCCCGCTTCGAATTGCTCGCGGCCCTCCTCGAGCTCTTCCCTGCTGGCGTCGAGTTGAGCCTGTCCCTGCGTGAGCTGCTGCTCGGTGGCGGTCCGCTGCGCGGCCGGCAGGGAGTCCCCGGCCTGTTCGAACTGCGTCCGTTGCTGGTCGAGCTGGGCCTGTCCCTGCGTGAGCTGCTCCTCACCCGCGGTCAGTTGCGCCTCGCTGGCCTGGAGTTCCTCACGTCCGGCGTCGAGCTCCGAGCGGCCCCCGGCCACCTGGTCGGCGACCTCGAACGGGTCCACGACTCCACGCACGCCGTCGAGCTCCGCGATGTCGGCCAGCGCCGCCTGCACGTCCTCGCGCTGGTCGTCGGTGAAGGCGACGTCGTCGCTCGTGGAGAACACCACGGTGCCCGTGCCACCCACCGCCTCCGGTAGCTCGTCCCGCAGGCGGTCGGAGATCCGCTGGGACTCGGTGCCCGGGATGCTGAAGTTGTTGGTCAGGGTGCCGGAGAAGGCGATGGCGGCGCCGCCCACGGCGAGCATGATCGCGAGCCAGGCCGAGATGACCCACCATCGCATCCGAAACGCGAACGAGCCGAGCCGATAGAGCAGAAAAGCCATGGGATGGTCCTTGCAGGGGAGAAGTGGAGGATGTTCAGGAGTTCGGGAAAGAAGGGGTGCCGGCCGTCGGGTCCGGGAAGCCGTCCCGCAGCATGGACAGGGCTGCGAGGATCCGCGCTTCGAGCTCCGCACCCGAATGATCGCCGACCTGCCGGTCTGCGGCCCAGTCCTGGAGTGCCGCCCTGGTGCAAGAGAGGACACAGCCCACGACGGCGGTGAGGTAGAGGTTCGATGCGGATGGGCCGAGCCGTCCGCTCAGCGCTTCGACGATCCGCACCTCGGCGCGCTCCCATGAATGGAGTTGCGCACGCAGCAGTTCCGGGTTGCCGGCAGCCATGCGGAAAAGCTCTCCGTGCTGCGAGAGCCCCTCCATGCGGGTGGTCTCCGTGAAACACCTGATCATCGAATCGAAGACCGGCTCGTCCTGCGGCAGTGTGGCGAAGACCTCGATGGCCAGCTCCAGGAAACCGTCGGTACGGACGGTGAGGGCTTCCTCCGCACTGTGGAAGTAGTTGAAGAACGTCCGCCGGGAGACACCGGCGCGCTCGGCGATCTGGTCGACGGTGAAAGCACCGGGCCCCACGGAGCGGGCCAGGTCGAAAGCAGCATCCGCGATGGCCCGGTGCGTATCGATCTTGTTCTGCTCACGGCGGCCCAGGGGCCCGGAGGTATCGGTAGTACTCGGCACGGTCCCACAGTAGAGGTGAACTTGCACACCGTGCAACTAAGATCATGCCGTACACAGTGCTGCGGAGCGCGCGTACTCTGTCCGAGGCACCACTCCCTCCATCAAGGCGGTCTCCATGAGAACCATCACTCTCGGCTCCGGCCTCGACGTCTCCCGACTCGGACTCGGTTGCATGGGCATGTCGGCGTTCTATACGGGGAGCGGCAAGGACGATCCCGGCGCCACCAGGACCCTCCACCGCGCCCTCGAACTCGGTGTCACCTTCTTCGACACGGCGGAGATGTACGGGCCCTACACCAACGAGGAGCTGGTGGGCCGTGCCCTCAGGGACAGGAGGGACGACGTCGTCATCGCGACGAAGTTCGGCACCATCCGCCACACAGCCGGTGATGCCATGGGTCTCGACGGCAGCCCGGAGAATGT
>JASLBS010000146.1 GCA_030146405.1 Arthrobacter sp. | reverse complement strand
TACCGCCGGATCGACGAGCTGGACACCCTCGACACGGACGCTGACGGGGTACCGGATGTCTTCGACGACCGCACCGACTGACGTCCCCCGGGGGAACCGCGGCTGGGTTGCGGAGGGGTTGCACCTCACGGGACAGGGCTGGTCCGGGGAGCGTGGCCCGCACCGCCGCAGCATCATCCTCAGCCAGGCCGCCCTGACCGTCACGTTCGCCCTGGCCGTGGTTCTCGGGCTCGCGGTCCAGGAACCGCTCATCGCGCCCGTGCTGTTCGTGGCCGGGTGGCTCCTCACCGTCCTCGTCCTCGCGCTGTGCTGCGTGCTCCCGTGGTCCAGGATCGAGGGGCGCTACGTGATCCTGGTTCCCCTGGCGGACTTCGTGGGCGTGGGACTCTCCCGTGCGTCCGCCGGTGAGGGCTTCGTAGCGGTGGGTCTCCTGGCGGCGTTCCCGGTGGTGTGGATCGCTGCCACCCGCATCCGGGCCCGCACCGCAGTGACCCTGACGCTCGTACCCTCGTTCGTGATGGTCTGGCTCTCCCTGGTCCTGCACCCCGAGAAGCTGTCCCTCGATTCCCTCATCCAGCCCATCCTCCTGCCCCTCATGCTCATGGGCCTCGCCCTGCTCGTCAGCGCCCTCACCCAGGAGAACCGGGCACGGCAGGAGGAACTGCGTGCCTCGCAGGCCGCCCTACGGGAGAGTGTCGAGGCCGGACAACAGCGCGAGCGCCTCCTCCGTACCGTGTTCGACACCGTGGGGGTGGGGCTCCTGGCGGTGGACGCCTGCGGGAACGACATCGTGATGAACGCCCCGCAGCGCGAGGCCCACCTGGCTGCCGCGCCTCCCGGCGTCGACGATCCGGCGGAGGCGGACCTGCTCGTCTTCGGCCCCGACCGCGTGACGCCCGTGCCGCCCGAGGAGCGCCCGGTGTACCGGGCCATCCACGACGAGGACCTCGATGCCGTCCAGGTGTGGGTGGGCACGGGACGTTCCCAGCGGGCCATTGCGGTGACCTCCCACGCCATGCACGACGACGACGGCACCTTCGCGGGAACGGTGGTCTCCTTCCAGGACATGACCGAGCTGATCCTGGCCCTGCAGGCGAAGGACGACTTCCTCTCCAACGTCTCGCACGAGTTCCGGACGCCCCTCACGTCGATCCTCGGCTACCTGGACCTGTCGCTCGAACGGGACGACCTCCCGGACGACCTGCGCCACCACCTCCAGGTGGTCCGGCGCAACGTGGTACGTCTCGAGCACCTCGTCGAGGATCTCCTCGCCATCAACGCCGGCACCTTCGAGGTCCACCCGGTCCCCACCGACGTGAGCCGCGTCCTCGAGGACTCCATGGCGTCGGCGCTGCCCCGCGCCGCCCGCGCCGGCGTGGAGGTGACCAACCGGACGCCGTCGTCGCTGCCCGCCGTGGTGGACCCGCTCCGGCTCGGGCAGGCGGTGGACAATCTGGTCAGCAACGCCGTCAAGTACACCAGGCGCGGTGGCACGATCACCCTCGATGCGTGGCTGGACGAGGTGAGCGGGCTGACCATCGTGGTGGAGGACACCGGGATCGGCATCGAGGCGGAGGACCTGCAGCACGTCTTCGACCGGTTCTTCCGCTCCCCCTCCGTGCGGATCTCCACCGTGTCCGGCGTGGGGCTGGGACTGGTGATCACCAAGAGCATCGTCAGCGAGCACGGCGGCACGATCACGGTGACCAGCGAGCCGGGCCAGGGCAGTCGCTTCGCCCTGCACCTTCCGCAGGCGGGGAACCCAGCGGGTAGTTCGCAGCCCGAGCCCTGAGCGGACGCTCCGCGAGCGGGACGTGAACAGAACGTCCGCAGCCCGCCGGCTGAGCGCGGCCGGAAGGATCGGCGCAGCAAGGGAAAGCAGCGCGAAGCGGGTCAGCCGTTGGCGGCCAGCAACGATTCCTCGAGGGCCACCCAGGCGAGCATGGCGCACTTCACCCGCGCGGGGAAGCGTGAGACGCCGGAGAACGCCGCGGCATCGCCCAGCACCTCCTCGTCCCCCTCGATCCTGCCGCGCGAGCGCATCACCTCGCGGAACGCGTCCACGAGCACCAGCACCTCGTCGCGGTGCAGCCCCTCGGCGAGCCCGGTCAGCACGGAGGCGGAGGCCATGGAGATGGTGCAGCCCGCGCCGTCCCAGCTCACGGCCGTCACGGTGCCGTCCAGCACGCCGGCGCGCAGGGTGATCTCGTCGCCGCACACCGGGTTCAGCTGGTGGGACTCACCCACCCGGCCTCCGCCGTCGTGATCGCGCAGCGGCGAGCCCTGCCGTTCCTTGGCGTGGTCGAGGATGATCTGCTGGTACAGCTGTTCCAGGCCCGTGCTCATGAGGATGCTCCGAAGAAAGGGCGGACGCCGGCAACGGCGTCCAGGAACGCGTCCACCTCGTCCGTGGTGGTGTAGAGGTAGGTGCTGGCGCGCGTGGTGGCCGTCAGCCCGAAGCGCCGGTGGAGCGGCTGCGCGCAGTGGTGGCCCACCCGCACGGCGATGCCCTTGTCATCGAGGAACTGCCCGACGTCGTGTGCGTGGACGCCGTCGACGTCGAACGCCGCGAGGCCGATGCGCGGCAGGCCTGCGCCGGGCCCGAGGACGCGGATGCCCTCGATCGCGCCGAGTCCCTCCACGAGCCGGGCGCCGAGCGTGGCCTCCCATGCCTCGATGCGTGCCATCCCGGTCTCGGAGAGGTAGTTCGCTGCAGCGCCGAGCGCCACGGCCTGCGAGATGCGCTGGGTACCCGCCTCGAAGCGGTTGGGCGAGGGCAGGTACTCGGCCCGCTCCATGGTCACGGTGGTGATCATGGAGCCGCCGGTGAGGAACGGCGGCATGGCGTTGAGGAGTTCGGCCCGCCCGTACAGCGCCCCGATGCCGGTGGGGCCCAGCATCTTGTGGCCGGAGAAGACGAGGAAGTCCACGTCCAGGGCCTTGACGTCCACCGGGAGGTGCGGCACGGACTGGCAGGCGTCGAGGAGGGTCAGGGCGCCGACTTCTTTGGCGAGCGCCACGATCTCGGCCACCGGATTGATGGTGCCGAGCACGTTCGAGGCGTGGGAGAAGGCCACCATGCGGGTGGCCGGTGTGATCACCTCGGCGGCGTCCTCGAGGCGCAGCGTGCCGTCCTCGGCCACGGGGATGAAGCGGAGCTCGGCCCCCGTGCGTGCGGCGAGTTCCTGCCAGGGGATCAGGTTTGCGTGGTGCTCCATCTCGGTGACCACGATGCGGTCCCCCGGGCCCACGGCGAAGCGCCGCGCTGCCTCGCCGCCACGTCCTGCTGCAGCGTTGGACATGGCGTAGGCCACGAGGTTGATGCCCTCGGTGGCGTTCGAGGTCCAGACCAGCTCGCTCACGCGGGCCCCGATGAAGCGGGCGACGGCGGTGCGGGCGTCCTCGTAGGCGTCGGTGGCGTCCACGGCGAGCGTGTGCGCCCCGCGGTGCACTGCCGCGTTCCGCTGCTCGTAGAACTCCTGCTCGGCTTCCATCACGCTGGTGGGGTTCTGGGAGGTGGCACCGGAATCGAGGTACACGAGCGGCGATCCGTTGACCTCGGTGCCGAGGATCGGGAAGTCGTTGCGGATGCGGTGCACTTCGGCGTCCGTCAGTCCGTCGCCGACGGCGGTGAGCGTGATGGGCGTGTCAACCACGGGCACTTCGGGCTCCTCGGATCAGTTCGCGTCTCCCCTGCGGTAATTACGCAAGGATTCCTTGAGCTAATCGTGCCACTGTGCAGGGTGCCGGGGCATCCCAGTGCTACCTAAGAAACCGGGCCGGCGCTGCTGCGGCAGAGCGTCCGGGTCGGGTGCCGCAGCGTGATGCACCACCGGCGGGCTACCCAGGGGCAGCCCGCCGGTGGACGAGAACGGCGTCCTCAAACCAAACGTTCCCCGCCTAGGGCTGCACCTGGCGCTGGGCGGTCAAAGATCTGATCCCGGCGTCCTCCGCGTGCATCAGCGAGACCGGCAGTGACAGCGGAGCCTCGCTCCTCGGGCTCGGCGCTTCGGCCCGGGGGCGACCCGGAGCATCGTACTCCGTCGCGGCTGCGCGCCGGCCCCGCGCCGGAGAGGCGGTGGGGCCGGTGAAGGCAGGGATGCCCTGTGGCTCCGGCAGCGGTTCGGCGAGCAGCTCCTCCGCGGCGGCCGGGGCGGTGGCCACGGCCTCCCCCTCGGGAGTACCTGCGAGGGCCGGCACGGTGTCCCGCTTCCGGTACACCACCTTGGCGTGGAACATGTAGCGCACCACGAACGCCGCGGCGAGGGTTCCCGCCTGCGCCAGGATGCTGTTGAACGAGAGCAGTTCCACGAGCAGCACGAGGATCGGCATCCTCAGCAGGGCCTCGACGTTGTTGAAGCCCACGGACTGGGCGAAGCGGGTGCGCACGGCGGACGCGCTGCGGCGGTCACCGGCGAACACCAGCTTCTCCTGCATCACGAAGTTGGTGAGGATGGTGAGCTCCGCGGCCACGATCGCCGCGAGGACGTAGTGGGCACCGAAGCTCAGGAGGAACGCCATGATCATCAGGTTGAGAACGGTGCCGATCCCCCCGACGACGGCGAAGAGACCCACACGGCCGGCGCGCAGTTCGCCGAGCTGGCGCAGGAAGCGCAGGCCCTGGTTGAGGGTGGCCTTGGACTCGCCGGCGTTCCGCTCGGCGAAGACGAACGGCACCTCCTCCACCCGGAGCCGGTTCCGCACGAGGATCTCGAGCAGGATCTTGAAGCCGTTCGGCCGGAGCAGTGCCAGGTCCACCTGCGAGCGCCGGAACGCGAAGAACCCGGTCATGGGGTCCGTGCAGTGGCGCAGGCGCACCGGGAACAGTGCGCGCGTGATCATGGTGACGCCGGTGGACACCGCCTTGCGGTAGACATTGGCCAGGCCGTCGTTCTTGCCGCCCGTGCCGCAGTAGCGGGAGGCGACCGCCACGTCGGCGTTCCCCTTCTCGAGCTGCGCGAGGAGCACGGGGATCATCTCCGGCGGGTGCTGGAGGTCCCCGTCCATCACGAGGCAGTAGGTGGCCCGGCTCGCGGTGATGCCGGCCACCACCGCTCCGCTGAGGCCACCCTCGGGCTTGTCCCGGTGGTGGAGGTGGACGGGCAGGGACGATTCCGCGGCGCAGCGGAGGATCTCCTGGGGGGTGGTGTCCGAGGAGTCGTCCACGAAGACCACCTCCGCGTCGATCCCCTCGCAGGCGGCACCGATCCGCCGGACCAGTTCCTCGACGTTCCCGGCTTCGTTGAACGTGGGCACGATGATGGAGAGCAGCATGTCAGTTTCCCCCTGCTTGGACGGCCGATGTATCGACGCGGTGGACGCTCCACTCACCGAAGGTGGCGACGGGCTCGGAGTTCTCGAGTGCCAGGCCGGTCTGCGTCAGGCCGAGGTTCTCGATGTTGTCGAGGACGATCGGCCCCACGATGATGTAGTCCACGGCCCGCCAGCCCTCCGGGTGAGCGACGTTGAACTGGGCGTCGAGGTCGGGCTTCTCGACAGCGATCATCTTCCAGGGATCGTCCCAGCCGCTGGCATTGAGGTCATGCCACATGGAGTACGGGGCAAGCACCACGTTCTCACGCTCCACATTGTCCTGGACCCAGTGGAGGGTGTTCAGCCAGTCCTGGTTGGTGTCCGCGGTGAGGAGCACGCGGTCCTGCTGGAACCACTGCGGCATGGACATCAGCACGAGGGCGAGGCCCAGCGCACCGATGAAGGTGGTGCGGAGCGGGACCTTCAGCTCGGGCCGGTGATTCCACAGCTTCTCGACGCCGGTCCAGAGCACATCCACCGCGGTCCCGAGGGCCAGGGCCAGGAAGGGGATCACCGCGATGATGTACATGGCGGGCAGGTAGCCCTGACCCAGGAGGATCGGGACGGCGAAGCAGAGGATCGCGAGCGCCACGAAGTGGGCGTTGCGCCGGAAGAGGCAGATGAAGGCGGCGATCAGGCCGGCCGCGATCAGGTACTTGTCGAAGTAGAGCCAGCCCTGCCAGAGCTCGGCCCGGCTGGAGCCGGCCTGGAAGATGGTGCCCGAGCCGGAGCGCTCGAGGAACTGGTAGGCGAGGGCGTCCTGCAGCGACACGTGATCGTCGCCGGAGAAGAGTTCGTTCCGCAGCAGGGCGGCCAGCGGGTAGAACGCCAGCAGCAGCCCGCCCACGGAGAGGAACCCCACCACCGAGAACGCACGGTTGCTCCAGCGCGGGCGGTTGATCATGGCGAGCACGAGTGCCGGCCCGAAGATGGCGAGTGTCTCCTTGGAGAGCACGGCGACGGCGAAGCAGGCACCGGCCAGGACGTGGTCGCGGAGCGAGTGGTTGGTGCTCAGGGCCAGGTAGAAGGCCAGCAGCAGCCAGGGCACGCCGATGTTGTCCAGGTAGACCTGACGGCCGAGGACCAGCGAGAGGGGCGAGAGGACGAACACGAGCGTGGTGAG
>JASLBS010000138.1 GCA_030146405.1 Arthrobacter sp. | reverse complement strand
GGCCAGGAAGGCGATCGTCTCGGCGACGTCCACGGGGAGCCCGCCCTGCTGCAGGCTGCTCAGGCGGCGGGCCACCTGCCGCCTGAGCGGTGGGATCTTTCCGGTCATGTCCGTCTCGATGAAGCCGGGGGCCACCGCGTTGATGGTCCGTGCGCCGTCGTCGAAGGCTGTTGCCTGTGCACGGACCATGCCGATCACGCCGGCCTTCGAGGCGGCATAGTTGGTCTGCCCGCGGTTGCCGGCGATGCCGCTGGTCGACGCCAGGCTCACGATCCGCCCGGTGTCCGAGAACACCGGTGACGCGAGGATCTGCTCGTTCATGCGCAGCTGGGAGGCGATGTTGACCGCGATCACGGAATCCCATCGTGCTGCGTCCATGTTGGCGAGAAGCTTGTCCCGGGTGATACCGGCGTTGTGCACCACGATGTCCAGTGCTCCGTAGCGCCGGCCCACGTGCTCGAGGATCCTCGCTCCGGCGTCCGGTGCGGTGATGTCCAGCTGCAGGGCCGTGCCGCTCACCCGATTGGCCACTGCGGCCAGCTGCTCACCGGCAGCGGGAACGTCGACGGCGACCACCCGGGCGCCGTCCCGTGCGAGGACCTCGGCGATCTTCGCGCCGATCCCGCGTGCGGCACCGGTGACCACGGCGGTCCTCCCGGCGAGCGGCTGTTCGGAGAGTCCCTCCCCGCTCGCCGTCGTGGTGGCGGCGAGCTGGCCGAGGCTCTCCTCCGGTGCACTCGTCACCTCGATGAACTGCCCGTCCACGTAGGCACTCCTGCCGGAGAGGAGGAACCGGAGGGCTCCGAGGGTGGTGGGATCCGTGGCCGAGGCCGTGCCGCGCAGGACGATGCCGTTGGCGGTTGCTCCGCCGCGGAGCTCGTGCGCCACGGAGCGGAGTGCACCGTCGATGCCCTGCCGGGTGGCGGCCTCGGCCGGATCCGAGGTGTCGGCGGAGGAACGGAGGACTGCCACGACGCGGCCGCCGGGGATCAGCAACCGGACGGCCTGCCCCAGTTCGAGCATCGGTGCCGAGAGGTCGGTGGGCGTGACGGCCGAGTCCAGGACCACGACGGCGGCGCTGAGCTTCTCCCCGGGCAGGACGTGGCGCCGCACCTCCACGTCCCAGCCGAGCAGGACCTCGGCGAGCGCATCCGCTCCGGCGCCGGAACCCGCGACCAGCACGGGTCGGGTGGCGATCGGTTCGCCCGGCGAGTAGCGGCGGAGCACCGAGGGGCGCGGTAGTCCGAGGGCCTTGGCGAGCTTGCCCGGCAGCGGCGTGTTGACGAGGTTCAGATAATTGTCGCTCATGGGTTGCGTCCTTCGAGGATCGCGACGACGCCCTGGCCACCGGCGGCACAGATGGAGATCAGGCCGCGGCCACCGCGTTCGGAGAGCGTCTTGGCGAGTGAGGCCACGATCCGTCCGCCGGTCGCGGCGAAGGGGTGCCCGGCGGCGAGCGAGGATCCGTTGACGTTGAGCTTCGAGCGGTCGATGCTGCCGAGCGCGCCGTCGAGTCCCAGGACGCGCTTGCAGTACTCCTCGTCCTCCCAGGCGGCCAGCGCGCTAAGGACCGTCCCTGCGAAGGCTTCGTGGATCTCGAAGAAGTCGAAATCGTCGAAGGTGAGTCCGTTCCGCGCGAGCAGGCGGGGCACGGCGTGGACACCGCCCATGAGCAGGCCCTCCTCGCCGTTGACGAAGTCCACGGCGGCGGCTTCGGCGTCGACGATGTTCGCGAGCATGGGCAGGTTGTTGGCGGTGGCGTACTCCTCGCTGCCGAGCAGGACGAGGGCGGCGCCGTCCGTCAGGGGTGTCGAGTTGCCCGCGGTCATCGTCGCAGGAGTGTCGAGGGACGTGCCGAACACGGGTTTGAGCGTCCCCAGCTTCTCCAGCGAGGTGTCGGCGCGGAGGTTCGCGTCTTTGGTGAGTCCGCGGTAGGGAGTCATGAGGTCGGAGAAGAAGCCGCGCTCGTACGCCGCTGCGAGGTTGCGGTGGCTGAGGTAGGCGAGTTCGTCCTGTGCCTCCCGCGTGATCTGCCACGCCGCCGTCGTGAGCGCCTGGTGTTCGCCCATGGACAGGCCTGTCCGTGGCTCCCCCGTGGTGGGCGCGTTCGGTGAGAGGTCCTTCGGCCGGAGCCCGCTGAGTGCCTTGATCTTCTGCTGGGTGGTCTTGGCGCGCGAGAGGTCCAGCAGGACGCGGCGGAGTCCCTCGCTCACCGCGATCGGCGCGTCCGAGGCGGAGTCGACGCCGCCTGCGATGCCGGACTCGATCTGACCCAGCTTGATCTTGTTGGACAGGCCCACCACGGTCTCGAGTCCGGTGGCGCAGGCCTGCTGGAGGTCGTAGGCGGGGGTCTCCGCCGATAGCGCTGAACCGAGGACGGCTTCGCGGGTCAGGTTGAAGTCACGCGAGTGCTTGAGGACGG
Organism: Arthrobacter sp.; assembly: GCA_030146405.1. Lineage (GTDB taxonomy): Bacteria > Actinomycetota > Actinomycetes > Actinomycetales > Micrococcaceae > Arthrobacter_D. Next base: position 8,184 of record JASLBS010000138.1, on the reverse strand, counting down.
CACCCGCTGCTACCTCACCTATGCGCTCACCCTGGAGGCCAAAGCGCGCCACGAGGCCGTCGAGGGCGGCGATGAGCATGTCCCGGTTCGACGAGTAGGCGTAGGCACCGCCGGAGCGGGCGAACGGGATGCGGTTTCCACCGATCACGACGGCCTTGCGGGGTGATGGGGCAATGATGTTCGCCGCGGCCTGATCTGCCATGGGAGTACTCCTGATCCGGAGGGATAAGTTACCGATACCTAGCGTACCTGATACGCTTAGTATCATGAAGCTTGCGGCACGCCGGACCACGAAGACCTCCGAGCCGATCGCGGACGAGCACGCGGCCGCCGACGGTCGGTCCAGCCGCTGGGAGCTGCACCGCGCCGAGCGCCGCCGACAGCTCATCAAAGCTGCACGGCGAGCAGTCACGGCGCTCGGCCCCGGAGCCTCCATGGAGGACATCGCCGCTGCCGCCGATACCTCGAAATCCGTGTACTACCGCTACTTCGGCGACAAGACAGGGTTGCAGCGGGCCATGGCCGAGGTGGTCATCGGGCAGATGCAGCAGAAGGTCATCGAGGCGGCCAGGGGGGCCTCCACGCCCCGCGAGGGCCTCTACGCCATGGTGCTGGCCTACCTCCAGATGGCTCAGACCTCACCCAGCGTGTACGCGTTCGTCACCCGGGTGGGGATCGCGGAGTCCAGCGCCACGGAGAACACCGCCCAGGACACCCTGGCCCATTTCCTGACCGCGATCACCGAGATGGTGTCACAACCCATGCGGGCCTATCTCCTCTCCCCCGACCGACCCGTGGGCCCCGACGACGCCGCACCCCAGTACTGGCCCGGCGCCGCGATCGGCATGGTACGAGCGGCCGGCGAGCACTGGCTCTCCTCGCCGGACGAACCCGGAAAACCGTCCGAGGAACAGATGGCCCGCCACATCACCGGCTGGCTGTTCGACGGCATCAGTCGCTACGAGTGCCCCCGATGACCGCTTCGTTCCATCCGCCCGAACCCAGACCCCGAGCAGCGAAGGACACACCATGACGCAGACCATCTCCAGGCCGCAGCAGATTCCCGCCTCGGCGGACATCAAGGACAACGAGCAGGCAGCGGTGGATGTCGCGGAACTGGGCGAACTGCTCCTGGGCAGGTGGGCCGAGGTCAGGCGGACGGCACGCGCGCTCGCCGGGCGTCCCGAGGTACACAAGATCGAGGGACTCACCCATTCCGACCACCGCCTGCGTTGCTTCGACCAGCTGCACTACCTCGTGGAGCAGCACGCCGTGCATCGCGCCTTCCCCGCGGCATTCGGTGGGAACGACGACCACGGCGGCAACGTCGCAGGCTTCGAGGAACTCGTGGTGGCCGATCCCTCCCTGCAGATCAAGGCCGGTGTGCAGTGGGGACTGTTCGGCTCCGCCGTCCTCCACCTCGGCACCGAGAATCACCACGAAGCGTGGCTGCCCGGCATCATGAACATGGAGATCCCCGGCTGCTTCGCGATGACGGAGACGGGCCACGGCAGTGACGTAGCCAGTATCGCCACCACCGCGACGTTCGACCCCGGGACCGATGAGCTCGTGATCAACACGCCCTTCAGGGCTGCGTGGAAGGACTACATCGGGAACGGTGCGATCGACGGCCGTGCCGCCGTCGTCTTCGCCCAGCTCATCACGCGCGGGGTCAACCACGGCGTGCACGGCATCTACGTGGAACTCCGCAACGCCGATGGTAGCTTCAAGCCCGGAGTGGACGGGGAGGACGACGGCATCAAGGGAGGCCTGAACGGGATCGACAACGGCAGGCTCCACTTCACGGACGTCCGTGTTCCCCGCACCAATCTCCTCAACCGCTACGGTGACGTCGCGGAGGACGGCTCCTACTCCTCCTCCATCGCCTCCCCCGGCCGGCGTTTCTTCACCATGCTGGGCACCCTCGTGCAGGGACGTGTCTCCCTCGACGGAGCTGCCGTGGCCGCCTCCAAGCTCGCCCTGACCGCCGCCATCACCTACTCGACGCAACGCCGCCAGTTCAATGCGGCGTCGGACCTCAAGGAGGAGGTGCTGATGGACTACCAGCGGCACCAGCGCCGGCTCCTGCCCCGCCTCGCCACCACCTACGCCGCGTCCTTCGCCCACGAGGAGCTCCTCGAGAAGTTCGATGATGTGTTCTCCGGCGAACAGGACACCGACGAGGACCGCCAGGACCTCGAAACCATGGCGGCCGCGTTCAAGCCGCTCAGCACGTGGGCGGCCCTCGACACGCTGCAGGAATGCCGGGAGGCGACCGGCGGTCAGGGCTTCCTGATCGAGAACCGCTTCGCCTCGTTGCGCGCCGACCTCGACGTCTACGTGACGTTCGAGGGCGACAACACCGTGCTCCTGCAGCTCGTCGCCAAGAGACTGCTGACCGACTACGCCAAGGAGTTCAAGGGCGTGGACTTCGGGGTCCTGGCCCGCTACGCGGTGTCACAGGCGGCGGGCAGGACCCTGCACCGCTCAGGCCTCCGCCGCGTCGCCCAGACCGTCGCGGACTCGGGCTCGGGCAAGAAGTCGGCGGCGGCACTGCGCGACGAGGACACCCAGCACGAGTTGTTGTCCGATCGCGTGCAATCCCGCGTGGCGGATCTCGCGGCCGTGCTCCGCGGCGCGAAGGGCATGCCGCAGGAGAAGTCGGCGGCGCTGTTCAACCGGCACCAGAACGAGCTCATCGAGGTGGCTCGCGCTCATGCCGAACTGCTCCAGTGGGAGGCGTTCACCCGTGGGCTGAGGAAGATCGAGGACCCCGGGACGAAGGAAGTGATGACGCGCCTCCGCGATCTCTTCGGACTGTGCCTGATCGAGAAGGACCTCGCCTGGTTCCTCATGAACGGCCGTCTGTCCTCGCAGCGGGCCCGGACCCTCGACGGGTACATCAACCGGTTGCTCGAGAAGATCCGCCCGCACGCGCTGGATCTGGTGGAAGCCTTCGGCTACGGGCAGGAGCACCTCCGCTCGGCGATCGCGAGCGGCGCGGAACAGGAGCGCCAGCAGGAGGCCGCCGAGTACATGCGCCGCCACCGTGCCAGCGGTGACGCCCCGATCCACGAGAAGACGCTGCTGGTCCGCGAGATCAAGGCCAAGAAGGCCGCGAAGGCACGCTCGAAGCGTTAGGGCGGCGGGGTATCCGCCGGGCAGGCGATGCACGACAGGAGGAACCGGGTGAGCCCGGTTCCTCCTGTCGTGTTCGGGGACCTACTGAGCTGAGAAGCCCGGCCGTTCGCGGCAGGGCTAGCGGAGGCTCCGGTACACCGCGAGCGTGGACTCCGCGATGGTGCCCCAGTCGAAGTGGCGTTCGGCCCGCTCGCGCCCGGCGGCGCCCATCGCTGACGCCTTCGCCGGATCGGTGACGAGCGCGGTGAGTGCTGCTGCGAAGTCGGCCACGAACCGTTCCGGGTCCAGCGGTGTCCCGGTGCCGTCCTGCACCTGCTCGAGGGGGACGAGGGTGCCGGTGACGCCGTGGTCCACCACCTCGGGGATCCCTCCTGTCGCGGAGGCGACGACGGCGGCGCCGCACGCCATCGCCTCGAGGTTCACGATACCGAGGGGCTCGTAGATGGACGGGCACGCGAAGACCGTGGCATGGCTGAGGATCTGGATGACCTCCCGGCGGGGCAGCATCTTCTCGATCAGGATCACCGAACCGCGGCGCTCCCGGAGTTCCGAGATGAGCACCTCCGTCTCCGCCGCGAGTTCGGGCGTGTCCGCTGCGCCGAGGCAGAGGACCAGCTGGACGTCGGCCGGCAGCCGGGCGGCTGCCCGGAGCAGGTAGGGCACACCTTTCTGCCGGGTGTTGCGTCCCACGAACACCACGCTCGGTCGAGCCGGGTCGATGCCGTGCGCACGCAGGACGTCGTCGTCCTCGTCCCTCGACCACTGCGCCACGTCGATGCCGTTGTGCACCACGTGGACCCTGGCCGGATCGACGTCGGGGTAGCTGCGGAGGATGTCCGCGCGCATGCCGGCCGACACCGCGATCACCGCAGTCGCGGCCTCGTAGGAGGTCTTCTCCACCCAGGAGGAGAGGGCGTAACCGCCACCGAGCTGCTCGGCCTTCCACGGACGCAGCGGCTCGAGGCTGTGGGCGCTCAGGACGTGCGGGACACCGTGCAGGAGGGAGGCGAGATGCCCTGCCATGTTGGCGTACCAGGTGTGCGAGTGCACGAGGTCCGCGCCCTTGATGGCCTCGAGCATCTGCAGATCGGTGCCCAGCGTCTGGACCGCCGGATTGGCCGCGCCGAGTCCTTCCGGAACGCCGTAGGAGCTCACCCTGGCTCCGTGGTAGTCCTCGGGGCGGGCGGCACCGAACGCGTGGACCCTGAGATCCACCTCAGGCGCGAGGACGCGGCTGAGCTCGGCGACGTGCACCCCCGCTCCGCCGTAGATCTCGGGCGGGAACTCCTTGGTCACAATGTCTACTCGCACCAGACCAACGTAGTGCAGTGCGTCGGAGTCCTCTAGTGTGAAGTGGACCGGAAGGGTTCCGGGATGTGTGGACCTACGCTGATCGACGACCAATCGAGGACGCAGAACACTCAAGGAAGAGCGGGAGGTCATTAGTGGCACCGAAGAAAGTACTCGCCGTGGTGTTGGCAGGCGGGGAGGGCAAGCGGTTGATGCCGCTGACCGCGGACAGGGCCAAGCCGGCCGTGCCGTTCGCGGGAAGCTATCGTCTGATCGACTTCGCACTGTCCAACCTGGTCAATTCCGGTTACCTGCAGATCGTGGTCCTGACGCAGTACAAGTCCCATAGCCTGGACCGGCACATCTCCGAGACGTGGCGCATGTCCACCCTGTTACGTAACTACATCGCTTCAGTACCGGCACAGCAGCGCCGCGGTAAGAGCTGGTTCCTCGGTAGCGCCAACGCGATCTACCAGTCCCTGAATCTCATCCACGACGCCCAGCCGGACATCGTGGTGGTGATCGGTGCCGATCACGTGTACCGGATGGACTTCCAGCAGATGGTGGACGCCCATGTGAAGAGCGGCGCCTCGGTCAGCGTCGCCGCGGTGCGCCAGCCCATGCACCTGGTGGACCAGTTCGGCGTCATCGAGGTGGACCAGGATGATCCCGGGCGCATCGCGGCATTCGTGGAGAAGCCGAAGACAACCCCCGGGTTGCCGGATGATCCCGACAGCTTCCTCGCCTCGATGGGCAACTACGTCTTCACCACGGATGCTCTCGTGAAGGCACTGGAGGACGACGCCGCGCGGCTGGACACCAAGCACGACATGGGCGGGGACATCATTCCCTACTTCGTGGGACGCAATGACGCCGCCGTGTACGACTTCACGACGAACGACATCGCCGGCTCCACCGACCGGGATCGCCAGTACTGGCGCGACGTCGGCACCATGGATTCGTACTACGACGCCAACATGGACCTCATCTCGCCGCTGCCGCTGTTCAATCTCTACAACCTGCAGTGGCCGATCTACACGCGACAGAGTGTCTCCCCTCCGGCGAAGTTCGTGCGGAGCGCCTCCGGTCGCTCGGGTGAGGCACACGACTCGATCGTGTCCGCGGGCGTGGTGGTCTCCGGTGGAGCCGTGCGCACCTCGGTCCTCGCCACGGATGTCTTCATCGACGAGGCCGCTGAGGTCACTGGATCCGTGCTCCTGGACAAGGTCAACGTGGGCGCGGGTGCGGTGGTCCGCCGGGCCATCATCGACAAGAACGTGTGGGTGCCCGCCGGTGCCCAGATCGGCGTCGACCCTGACCTCGACCGGCAGCGCGGTTTCGCCGTCACCGAGTCGGGCCTGACGATCGTGAGCAAAGGGCAAGTGGTGGAGCCGCCGATCTGACGGTGATCATTCAACCACGCACCGGCAGGGCGGCCGCCCTCCCGGTGCGTGGTTGAATAACCGGATGGAGAACGAGAACCTGAGCCGGGACGAGACGGCCGCCCGTTCGGCACTGCTGCGGACCGAGAGCTACGACGTCGAGCTCGATCTGTCCGCGGCGGGTGACACTGCCCGGCGCACCTACACCAGCACCACCACGGTGGTGTTCTCCTGTGTCGAACCGGGAGCCTCCACGTTCCTCGACTTCATCGGGAGCGTCACCGCCGTCGAACTCAACGGGCGGGTCCTGGCGGTAGGAGCGGTGAGCGAGGGCGCTCGGATCCACCTCGAGGGCCTCGAGGAGACCAATACCGTGACGGTGCAGGGTGAGGCCTACTTCAGCTCCAGCGGCGAGGGCCTGCACCGTTTCGTCGACCCCGTGGACGGCGAGACCTACCTGTACACGCAGTACGAGCCGGCCGACGCCCGACGGGTCTTCGCCAACTTCGAACAGCCCGACCTCAAGGCAGCCTTCTCCTTCAGCGTGCTCGCTCCCTCGGAGTGGCTGGTGGCGTCCAACGGCGCCGAGGTACCCCAGCCTGCCGATGCAGGCGCCGCCGGGTCGGTCCGGCGGTGGACCTTCCGTCCGACGCAGCGCATCTCCACCTACATCACCGCGATCCTCGCCGGCCCCTACCATCGGGAGGTCGATTCCTGGTCCGGAACGCCCGGCACCGCGGGAGAGGGGCTCGAGATACCCCTCGCCCTGTACTGCCGCCGTTCCCTGGCACCCTCGTTCGATGCGCCGGAGATCTTCGACACCACCAAGCGCGGCCTCGAGTTCTTCCACCAGCTCTTCGACTACCCGTACCCGTTCGGGAAGTACGACCAGGCCTTCGTGCCCGAGTACAACCTCGGGGCCATGGAGAACCCGGGGCTGGTGACCTTCACGGAGAACTACGTCTTCCGGTCCGCAGCCACTGAGGCCCAGTGGGAGGCGCGCGCGAACACGATCATGCACGAGATGGCGCACATGTGGTTCGGTGACCTGGTTACCATGTCGTGGTGGGACGATCTCTGGCTCAAGGAATCGTTCGCCGACTACATGGGCGCGCTCGCCGTTGCCGAGGCGACCCGCTGGAGTACCGCGTGGGTGAGCTTCGCGAACCGCCGGAAGTCGTGGGCGTACGTCCAGGACCAACTCCCCACCACGCACCCGATCGTCGCCGACATCCCCGACCTGGAGGCGGCCAAGCAGAACTTCGACGGCATCACGTACGCCAAGGGTGCCTCGGTGCTGAAGCAGCTCGTGGCCTTCGTGGGCCGCGACGCCTTCATCGCGGCCGCCCGCCAGTATTTCCGGCGGCACGAGTACGGCAACACCACACTGGCGGATCTCCTGGACGTGCTCACCTCCGCCACCGGTCAGGACCTCGGCGCGTGGGCGGACTCCTGGCTGAAGACCTCCGGCGTCCCCTCCCTCCAGGCCGAACTCACCTCCGACGACGGCCACGTCCTCACCGACGTCACGATCGTGCAGGGCGCCGTGGACCCGGTGACGGGACAGGACGAGCCGCGGCCTCACCGGGTCCGGCTCGGACTGTACTCGTTCGACACCGACGGCTGGCTGGTGCGGACGGGCAGTGAAGCGCTGACCATCGAGGGCCCGCGCACGCCCGTCCCGGCGCTCACCGGGACACCCCGGCCCGACCTCCTCCTGGTCAACGACGACGACCTCACCTACGCCAAGCTCCTCTTCGACGACCACTCGCTCGCCACGCTGCTCACCTCGGTGCACCGGCTGCGCGACCCGCTGGCCCGCGCGACCTGCCTCACCGCGCTGTGGTCCAGCACGCGGGACGCGCGCCTGCCGGTGCGGTCCTACCTGGACGCCGTCCTGCTCGCCGCTCCCGCCGAGACGGGAGTGGGTATGCTGCAGGTGCTGCTGGCCAACGCCCGCGCGGCGGTCGAGCGCTTCGCGCCCGCCGATCAGCGTCCCGAGCTCCGGGACCGGCTCCGTCACTTCCTGGTCGAGGGTCTGCACGCGGCGGCAGCGGGCTCGGACCTGCAGCTCGCCTGGGCCCGGGCTCTTGCCGGACTGGCCCGCACGGCACCCAGGGCCGCGGAGGCGGTCCGGTCCCTGCTCGACGGCGGGGAACGGGTCCCCGGGCTCCCGCTCGACGCCGAGCTGCGCTGGCTCCTCCTGCAGGGGCTCGCCGCACAGGGGCGGGTGCTTCCCGGCGAGCTCGAGAGGGAACGTGCCGCGGATCCCACGGCATCCGGAAGGGTCGGATTCACCCTGGCCTCCGCAGCCATCCCGGACGCGGCGATCAAGCGCGCCACCTGGGAGGAAGCGGTGCACGGCCACCGA
>JASLBS010000130.1 GCA_030146405.1 Arthrobacter sp. | reverse complement strand
GGCGGCGTCGAGTTCCCGGCGCGCCACGTCGACGGCGTCTGCCGCCTCCGCGACGGACATGTCCTTCGCGCTCACCACCGCCAGCACCATGGCGCCGAGGTTGTTGGCGAGGCGGGCGTTGAGGTCGAACTCGACGGCGGCATCGTTGCCGGAGAGGTCCGTACCCTCGACGATGACGACGTCGCACTCGGCGGCGATCTCGCTGTAGATCGCGACGCAGCGGGCGTCGATCTCGGCGCGGTCGCCGGCGACGAGGAGGGCGCGCGCCTCGGCACGTGTGAGGCCTCCGCGGGCGCGGCTCTCCGGCAGGTCGAAAGCCCGCTGCATGAGCCGCACCATGGGGTCGGCCGCCGGGTCGGCGCCCTCGACGATGGGCCGGAAGAAGCCGACGCGATCGGCGTGCCGATGCAGCATGTCGGCGAGTCCCAGGGAGATCAGGGACTTGCCGGAGCCGTTGGTCATGGCGCTCACATAAATTCCGCGGGTCATGGGCCCAGTCTTGCAGGGTCCCCTGGCGCCCGCCATAACGGGAGTCACGTCTACGGAGGTGGCCTGCCGGCCGTGGAGCAGCCCGTGATCACCGCAGGGGTGCGCGCGGATCGGTGTCCGGGCCCCAGTGGCCGCCGACCGCCACGAGTACCCCGGCGAGGACCAGCAGGGACGCAATCGGGCCATGGCTGCCGAAGGCCTCCTGCAGCGGCGGCAGGTAGTAGGGGTAGAGCGCGGGCACGACGATCGACAGGCTGTAGCCCAACCCGTAACCGCTCGACCGCACCCCGCCGGCGAACCGCTCGGAGAGGTACGCCCCGATCGGCCCGTAGACCGAGACCGTCACCACCTGCAGGGCGGCGCAGAGCGCGACGACGGCGACGGGAGCCTGCACCGCGAAGATCCCCAGGAAGCAGACCGGACCGAGGACGGCAGCCAGCACGCCGAAGCCGATGAAGAAGCGGCGCCGTCCCACGAGGGTGGACAGGTGGCCGCAGAGGGCCATGGCGACCGCGGAGACGGCGGTGGCGCAGAGCAGTGCGAGGGTGACGCCGCGGCCGTCGAAGGTCCCCGCCCTCGTGAGTTCGGCCGTGAGGGTGGGGATGGCCATGTACGTCAGGAGCCAGAGCCCGGTCATGAGCACGAAGGTCTGCAGGAACACTCGGCGTTCGGTGCCGACGAGGACCTCCCGCAGGGGTGAGCGTGGTGCTGCCGCCCGGGCTGCTGCGGGGGCGTCCGTCACCTGGCGCCGGTAGTACCCGAGCATCACCAGCGCCAGGATCCCCCCGATGAGGAACGGGATGCGCCAACCCCAGGCGGCGTAGGACGCAGGATCGAGGACGGTCAGCAGGACGAGGACGAGGGCCGCGATGCTCGCATTGGCCACGGGGGACATCGCCATGATGAGCCCGCTCGCCAGCCCGCGCCGCCGGGGCGCGGACCATTCCATGGCCAGCGGTACGGCGGAGGTGTACTCGCCGCCCAGGAAGACGCCGCCGATGAAACGCAGGGCGAGGATCAGGGCGACGGTTCCGCCGCCGAGCACCTCGTGGCCCGGTACGGCGGCGATCAGCAGGGTGGTCCCCGCGATGCCCGCCAGGGCCACCTGCGTGGTGACCGCGCGACCCACGCGATCGGCGACAGGGCCGAAGATCGCCGCTCCCAGCGGGCGGCCGATGAGCGTGGCGGTGAAGACCAGCCCCGCCGTCGCGACGACGTTCTCCGCACCGAGCAGCACGCTCGCGGCCGGCGCGAGCGCGATCACCGGCAGGAAGATGTCGAACTGGTCCACGAAGTTCCCGAAGATGCCGCCGCGGACGGCATGGCGGGCCTGCCGGTCAGCAGGGGACCGCAGGTCGGTGGACGGCACGGAGGAATGGGGCATGGTCAATCTCGCTTCCTTCGCCGGCATGATCCGGAGCAGGTTCGGCGGTCGAAGCTGCAGCAGCTTCCTCTCAGCCCTTGCCAGGGCTCCCGCGGGAATTGGTGTCCTCATCCTGCCATGCCCGGAGCCCTTGACGCTCGGACACCCCGCGAGTAACGTACAACCACATGGTTGTAGATGAGCTGGGTGAGGACGAGGTGGACAGGCTCTTCCAGGCGCTCGCCGATGCGACCCGGAGGGATATCGTGGCGCGCGTCCTGATCTCCGAGTCCTCGGTATCGGGGCTGGCCGAGCAGTACGCCATGAGTTTCGCCGCCGTGCAGAAGCATGTGGCCGTGCTCGAGCGGGCCAACCTCGTCACCAAGCACAGGCGCGGACGGGAGCAGATGGTGCGCGGACAGGTCGACGGCGTCCAGCGGGCCCGGCGCCTGCTCGACGACTACGAGAGGATCTGGCGGCAACGGGTCGACCGGATGGAGGACATCCTCGCCGAGGGCGCGAAGGATGCGGACTAGAGAGGCAGCATCATGGCGGTCATCAGTACGGAGAAGGACACGGAAGCACTCCGCTTCAGGCTCGTTGCGGAGTTCGATGCCGGAGTGGAACGCGTCTGGCAGATCTGGGCGGACCCTGCCCAGCTGCAGCGCTGGTGGGGCCCGCCCACCTGGCCCGCCACCTTCGAGACCTACGAGTTCGAGGAGGGCGGCCGTGCCGCCTACGTCATGTCCGGGCCGGACGGCGAGAAGGCTCGGGGCTGGTGGCGCATCACCGGCGTCGAGCCGCCGCACCGGCTCACCTTCGTGGACGGCTTCGCGGACGAGAACGGCGCCCCCGTGCCGGACATGGGGGAGACGACGGCGACCGTCACCCTCGAGGATCTCGACGGTCGGACGCGCATGACGATGGTCACCGCCTTCGCATCCCTCGAGCAGCTCGAGCAGATGGCGGAGATGGGCATGGAGGAGGGCATCCGGATGGCCCTCGGGCAGGTGGACGCGCTCCTCGCGGAGGACGCCGCCGCCTGACCCGTCCCGGACCCCGGGACGACGAAGCGCCGCCGTTTCCCCGGGAAGGGAGCGGCGGCGCTGCTGTGGAGCCTAGGCCGTTGCGGTTTTCTGCCTGCGGGGCGGCAGGGCGAGCTTGAAGATCTTCGCCCAGGTGGAGCCGACCTGCTTGGGCAGGGGGCCCGTGGTGTACGGGAGCTTGTAGCGGGTGCAGATCTCGCGGACCTTGACGGCCACCTCGGCGTACCGGTTGGACGGCAGGTCGGGGAAGCAGTGGTGCTCGATCTGGTGGGACAGGTTCCCGGACATCAGGTGCATGAACTTGGAGCCGGAGATGTTGGCAGAGCCGATCATCTGGCGGACGTACCAGTCGCCGCGCGTCTCGCCGTCCACCTCCTCCTCCGTGAACGTGTCCGTCCCGTCGGGGAAGTGACCGCAGAAGATGATGGCGTGCGCCCAGAAGTTGCGGATGGCGTTGGCGGCGAGGGTGCCGTAGAGGGCCTGCTTGCCGGAGCCGGTCAGCATGGCCACGGCGGGGGTGGCCGCGTAGTCCTTGGAGAACTGCTTGAGCACCTTGACGCCCACGGCCTTGAGGTCGCGGTTCATGGCCTCCTTGGACTTCAGGCCCTCCTTGTACTCGGGGATCTCGAGGTCGTAGAGCGCGATACCCCACTCGAAGACCGGGGCCAGCATCGCGTTGTACAGCGGGTTACCGAGGTTGAACGGCGTCCACCGCTGGTCCGGGTCCATGCGCAGCAGGTTGTATCCGACGTCCCGGTCCTTGCCGATGACGTTGGTCCAGCGGTGGTGCAGGTCGTTGTGCGTGTGCTGCCAGGAACGTGCCGGGGTGACGAAGTCCCACTCCCAGGTGGTGGAGTGGATGTCGGGGTCGCGCATCCAGTCCCACTGGCCGTGCAGCACGTTGTGCCCGATCTCCATGTTCTCGAGGATCTTGGCGAAACTCAGCATGGCGGTCCCGGCGAACCAGGCGGGCTTGTACTTGCTGAAGAGGAGGGTGCCGCGGCCGGCGAACTCGAGGGAGCGCTGGATCCTGATGATGCGGCGGATGTAGGCGGCATCGGTGGCGCCGCGCTTGGCGAGGATCTCGTCGCGGACGGCGTCGAGCTCACGGCCGAGTGCCTCGACCTGCTCGTCCGTCAGGTGCTTGGCGGCGTCGGGGCGGACCAGTGGGTGGCCGGACGCGGCGAGCGCGCCGGGGCGGGTCAGTGTGGTGGTCATGGGGACTCCTCTGGTGGGGGACTAAAGATCGAGGTTCACGGGCCCGGCGGCTGCCGAGACGCAGGTCTGGATGAGCTGGCCGGGCTCGTTGTGCAGTTCTCCCGTGCGGAGATCACGCACCTGGCCGGCGCGGAGGGGGATGAGGCAGCTGTGGCAGATACCCATGCGGCAGCCGCTCGGCATGAGGATGCCGGCGTCCTCGCCGATGTCGAGGAGGGGGGTGTCGCCGTCGGCCTGCACCTCGCGGTCGGACTGCTCGAAGGTGACCAGCCCGCCGTCGTGCCCGGCACCCGCCGTGAGGTCGGTGCTGAAGCGCTCGATGGTGAGGGTGCTGCTCCCGGAGGCCAGGGCCGCGGCGCCGGCGCTCACGTCCGGAACCTTCTGCGCGGTCTCCAGGGCCGCTTCACGCTCCCAGAGGCTCTCGGCCTCGTTGAGGAAGCCCTCGGGGCCGCACGCGAAAGCGGCACGGGAGCGCCAGTCCGGGCAGAGGTCAGCGATGGCCTTGGCCGTGAAATCCAACCGCCCGCGTGCGCTGGTGAACCAGTGGCGGACCGTCAGGTTGGGGAACTGGTCCGCGAGCTCGTCCAGCTCCTCGCGGAACAGGCTCTTCTCCGGCGTGCTGTTGGAGCTGATGAGCACCACGTCGGCATCCGGACGCCGGGGGATGAGCGTACGGATCATGGACATCACGGGGGTGATGCCGCTGCCGGCCGTGAGCATGAGCAGCGAGCGGGGGTGCTCGGGGAGGATGAAGTCGCCCTGGGGCGGGGCGAGGAAGAGGACGTCCCCCGGCTTCGTGTCGCGCACCAGGACGTGGGACACCGAGCCGGCGTCCTTGACCGTGATGGCGGGTTCCTGCCCGGCGGCGTTGCTGAGCGAGTAGGAGCGCCACTGGCGCACACCGTTGAGTTCCACGCCGATCCGGGCCCACTGGCCCGCCTGGTGGGCGTGCCAGCCGTGGCCGGGGCGGAAGTAGATGGTGGCCGAGTCCTCGGTCTCGTGCACCACGCGCGTGACGATGCCGCGGAGCTGGCGGGAGGAGTACACCGGGTTGAACAGCGACAGGAAGTCTTCCGGCGAGAGGGGTGTGGTGAGCGCGGACGCAGCACGCGCCAACTTCTTGAACCGGATCATTGCATCCACGATATAACCTCCGCCGCTAAAGTTCTTCTCACATGACATACAGTTCATGGGGTTTGATTATCACTGCGAAATAGATTCGAGGAGTTCCGATGAAGCCGGAACAGGCCGCCGTGGCACCCCCCGACCCGCCGTGGCTGGCCCTGCCCTCCAACGTCAGCGACTCCCTCCGCTCCATCACGGAGGACCTCGTCGAGGCGATCATCCTCGCGGTGCCCCAGCAGGTCCCCACATACGCCCGCCCGATCGAGGGCAACTTCGGACGCGGCCTGCGCATGGGGGTGGCGGCCGCCCTCGACCGTTTCCTCGAGCTGCCGGGCACCTCCCTGCCCGCCCTGTCCGAGCAGAGCCGCCAGCTCGTCGCAGGTCTCGGCCGAGGTGAGTTCCGCCAGGGTCGCAGCATGGATTCGCTGCTCGGCGCCTACCGGATGGGTGCACGCGTGACTTTCCGGGAGATGTCCCGCCGTTCCATGGAACTGGGACTCGGCTCCTCGGTGGTGGTGAACCTCGGCGAATCGATCATGGCGTACATCGACGAGCTCTCGGCCGTGAGCGCGGAGGCCTACGCCTTCGAGCAGTCCGAGCGCGCAGGCGCCGTCGATCGCCGCCGGGCCGAGCTGCTGGAGCTCCTCCTCCTCGGTCAGGCCGACGAGACCGCGCTGCGGCAGGCGGCCTCGCTCGCGGACTGGACCATTCCCTCACGACTGGCCGTGGTGTCGCTGCCGCTCGAGCGTGCGCGGGGGCTGCGCCAGCGGCTCGGGCCCGGCGCGATCGTCGTCGAGCGCGAGACCGACGCCGTGGCCCTGGTCCCCGAACGCGGGCCGGCCTCACGTACCGAGCTCGCGCGGGTGCTCACCGGCCGGAGCGCCGCGATCGGCCCGGCCGGTGGGCTGGAGCAGGTGGCGGAATCCCTGCGCCTCGCGGTCCTGGCCGCCTCCATGCTGCCGCCGAGGGAGGGCAGCGACGAGCCTCCGGTGTGGGCGGACGAGCACCTCACGGAGGTGGTGCTCGCGGCGGAGCCGGCCGCCGTCGCGGAGCTCGCCCGGCGGCGCCTGACGCCGCTGGCGGATCTGCCGCAGGGTCAGCGCGAGAAGCTCGAGGAGACCCTGCTGGCCTGGCTGCGGCACTGGGGTCAGCGCGCACCGATCGCCGACGAGCTCGGCATCCACGCCCAGACCGTCGGCTACCGCGTGCTGCAGCTTCGCGAGCTCTTCGGTGAGGCACTGAAGGACCCGAAGGCCCGGTTCGAGCTGGAGATCGCACTGCGCAGCGGGAGGAAGGCCCCGGGCTAGGGAGCGCGATAGGTGGCGGACGTCCAGAGGTGGAACAGGGCGTAGGCACGGTAGGGACGCCAGGCCTCGGCGAGGCGTTCGGCGTCCCTGATACTCGGGTTGCCCATGGCGCGCCGAGCCACGAGGTCGCCCGGCGTGAAGGCGTCGGGGTCGTGCAGCACGCGAACGGCGAGGTAGTCGGCGGACCAGGGGCCGATCCCCGGGATGGCCAGCAGTTCCCTGCGCAGCGCCGCATGGTCGCCGGCGGGATCCAGCACCAGGCCGCCGATGACGGCGCGCGCCACGTTCTGCACGGTGGCCCCCCGCGTGCGGGTGACCCCGACGGCGGCGCGCAGCTCCTCCTGCGGGGCGTCCGCGATGACCTCCGGCGTGGGGAAGAGCGTGAGGCCCGACGGCGACGGCGTGCCGTACGCAGCGGCGAGCCTCCCGCCGAACGTGCCGCCCGCGGCCACGGACACCTGCTGACCGAGGACCGTCATGACGGCGGCCTCGAAGGGGTCCGGGTAACCCACCGCGCGGAGCCCCGGGCGATCGCGCACCAGCGGGCCGAGGAGCGGATCGTCGGCGAAGGCGCGCGCCACCGCCGTGGTGTCCGTGTCGAGGTCCAGCCAGCGCCTCGTGGTGGCCACGAGGTGGGCGAACTCGGCGTCGTCGTCCGTGTCGGCGGTCAGCACGACGTCGTCGGGCCGGACGGTGACGGTGACGTGGCGCGGGCCACCGGGGGTGGCGAGCATCCTGGTGTGGACGCGTCCTTCGACACCCGAGCCAGCGATCTCACACCCGGGAATGGCGTGGTTCGCGAGGATCGCGGCCAGGGGCCCGGCGTCGAGCGCGCCGTTGGGGGAGAGGACCGCCGTGCGGGTCACGGGAGGATCGCGTCCACGTACCCGCCGTCCACCCGCACCGCCGCACCCGTGGTGGCCGAGGCGAGCGGGGACGCGAGGTAGGTGACCATGTTGGCGATCTCCTCCGGTTCGATCAGGCGCTGCAGCAGCGACTGCGGGCGGTGGTCCTTCATGAACTGCCGCTGGGCCTCCTCCCACGGGAGGTCCTCGCCCACGAGCTGGTGCACGAAGTCCTCCACGCCACCGGTGTGGGTGGGGCCGGCGATCACCGAGTTGACCGTCACCCCCGTGCCAGCGGCCTCCTTCGCGAATCCGCGCGAGACGCCGAGCAGCGCGGTCTTGGAGACGCCGTAGTGGATCATCTCGGCAGGGATGACGACGGCGGAATCGCTGGCGATGTACTGGATGCGGCCCCAGCCGGCGTCGATCATGCCGGGCAGGTAGGCGCGGGTGAGGCGGATGGCCGTGAGCACGTTCACCTCGAAGTAGCGGCGCCACTCGGCGTCGTCGATCTCGAGGGCCGGCCGGGCGCCAAAGATCCCGAGGTTGTTGATCAGGATGTCCACCGACGGCAGGGCCCCGAGTGCCGAGGCGACGCCGTCGTCCGTGGTGACGTCCGCGGGCACGGCCACGAACTCCGCGTCCGGCGCGTCCTTGCGCAGCGCTTCGATGGCCTGCGCCATGCGTTCCTCGCTGCGGCCGTTGACGCCCACGCGGGCACCCGCTGCGGCGAGGCCTGCAGCGATCGCGAGGCCGATGCCCTGCGTGGACCCGGTCACGAGCGCGGTTCTGCCGCTGAGGTCGATTGCCAGTGCCATGGGGTCTCCTGGAGTCGGGGGAAGGGAGCGCTCCAACCCTATGACGGCGGG
>JASLBS010000102.1 GCA_030146405.1 Arthrobacter sp. | reverse complement strand
CTCGTCGCCGTACTTCTCGGTCACGTACCGGATGACCTCGGAGCGGCGTCGATCATCGAAGTCGACGTCGAAGTCGGGCATGGACACGCGCTCGGGATTGAGGAACCGCTCGAAGATCAACCCGTGCTTCAGGGGGTCGAGATCCGTGATGCGCATGGCGTAGGCCACCATGGATCCTGCACCGGAGCCTCGGCCCGGGCCCACCCGGATACCGTTGTCCTTGGCCCAGTTGATGAAATCGGCCACCACGAGGAAGTAGCCCGGGAAGCCCATCTGGGTGATGACGCCGACCTCGAAGTCGGCCTGCTTCCGGACGTGGTCGGGAACTCCCCCGGGGTAGCGGAAGTGCAGGCCCGTCTCGACCTCCTTGACGAACCAGGACTGCTCGTTCTCGCCGTCGGGAACGGGGAAGCGCGGCATGTAGTTCGCCTTGGTGTTGAAGTCGACGTCGCACCGCTCGGCGATGAGCAGGGTGTTGTCGCAGGCCTCGGGATAGTCACGGAAGATCGCCCGCATCTCCGCAGGTGACTTGAGGTAGAACTCGTCGACGTCGAACTTGAAGCGCTTGGGGTCTGCGAGGGTGGACCCGGACTGCACGCACAGCAGGGCCGCGTGCGCCTTCGAATCCTCCGCGTGGGTGTAGTGCAGGTCGTTCGTGGCCACGAGGGGCAGTCCGAGCTCCCGTGCGAGCTTGAGCAGATCGGACTTCACCCTGCGCTCGATGTCGAGCCCGTGGTCCATGAGCTCGCAGAAGTAGTTGTCGGCCCCGAAGATGTCACGGAAGTCCGAGGCGGCCTGCTTCGCCTCGTCGTACAGGCCGAGGCGGAGCTTGGTCTGTACCTCGCCCGACGGGCAGCCCGTGGTGGCGATGAGCCCTTTGCCGTAGGTCTGCAGGAGGTCCCGGTCCATGCGGGGCTTGTAGAGGTAGCCCTCGAGGGAGGCCAGTGAGGACATCCGGAACAGGTTGTGCATGCCCTCGGTGGACTCGGACCACAGCGTCATGTGGGTGTAGGCGCCGGCACCGGAGACGTCGTCGCGCCCGCCACCGCCCCACTGCACGCGGGTCCGGTCGTTGCGCGCGGTCCCGGGGGTGAGGTACGCCTCGACGCCGATGATCGGCTTGATCCCGGCGCTCTTGGCCTTGCTCCAGAAGTCGAAGGCCCCGAACACGAACCCGTGGTCCGTGGTGGCGAGGGCGTTCATGCCGAGCTCCTCGGTGTGACTGAACAGGTCGGTCAGCCGCGCCGCACCGTCGAGCATCGAGTACTCGGTGTGGTTGTGGAGGTGGACGAAAGAATCTGTTGATGCAGGAGTAGCCACCTGCCAAGTCTAGTGCTCCCCGGCCGCGCCACTCGTCGTCGGGCCTGCTCCGCGGGGTCGCTCTGTGCGTCCCTCGGAAGCGTCAGACGAGACCTTCGGACAACGCCATGAGGGCGTAGGCGAGGTCCACGGGGTACGGGCTGCTGACCAGCACCGGCTCACCCGTGCGGGGATGTGCGAAGCCGAGCCGATGCGCGTGCAGCCATTGCCGGGTGAGACCGAGCTCGGCAGCGAGACGCGGGTCGGCCCCGTAGGTGAGGTCTCCGGCGCAGGGGTGTCGGAGTGCCGAGAAATGGACGCGGATCTGGTGCGTCCGCCCGGTCTCGAGGTGCACCTCCACGAGGCTGGCCCGCCCGAAGGCCTCCAGCACCTCGTAGTGGGTGATCGAGTCCCGGCCGCCCTCCAGGACGGCGAAGCGCCACTCGTGGTGGGGATGACGCCCGATAGGAGCATCGATCGTGCCCTTGAGCGGATCCGGCAGCCCCTGCACCACGGCATGGTAGACCTTCTCGACCGTACGCTCCTTGAAAGCGCGCTTGAGGACCGTGTAGGCGGACTCGGTCTTCGCCACCACCATCGCGCCCGAGGTCCCGACGTCGAGCCGGTGCACGATGCCCACGCGTTCGGGGGCACCCGACGTGGAGATCCGGTATCCGGCGGCGGCGAGGGCGCCCACCACCGTGGGGCCCACCCACCCCGGCGAGGGATGCGCGGCCACACCCACGGGTTTGTCCACCACGACGAAGTCCTCGTCGTCGAGCAGGATGCCCATGCCGTCCACAGCTTCGGGGATCACGCGATGCGCGTCCTCCGGATCCGGCAGGTCGACCTCGATCCGGTCACCGGTCTGCACCCGATCCGATTTCCCCAGGGCGTCGCGCCCGCGGTGGACGCGACCGTCCACGCACCACTGGGCCACTGCGGTCCGGGACACCCCGAGCAGCCTGGCCAGGAAGGCGTCCGTCCGGCTCCCGCCGTCCGCCTCCGGCACCAGCACGGTCTCCCGGCGCTCATCGGGTGCGGTCATCGGGCGATCCTCCCTCGGCCTCGGGGGGTCCGCTGGGGGAACCTGTCTCACCGGGAGGGAGACCCCCGGGTTCTGCGGTGATCGCCGGCCCGCGGGAAGCGTCACCCTCGGGGTCCTCGTCCGCCGTCCCACCGGTACTGCGCTCACCGTCCATCCCCACTCCACGCAGGGTGAGGATACAGATGAGCACGACGCCGCTGACCACGGCCGAGTCGGCGATGTTGAAGATGGCGAAGTTGGGGAACGCGATGAAGTCCACCACGTGACCCTGACCGAAGGAAGGTGCGCGGAGCAGCCGATCGGTCAGGTTCCCGGTCGCGCCCCCGAGCACCAACCCCAGCGCGACGGCCCAGACCCAGGACGCGACGTTGCGTACCTGCAGTACGAGGGCCACGGACACGGCCACCATGATGATCGTGAAGACCCAGGTGTAGTCGGTGCCGATGGAGAAAGCGGCACCGGGGTTGCGGATGAAGTGCCAGTTGAGCAGCGGTGGCAGTACCGGCGTGATCTGGCCCTCGCTCATGGTGGCCACCACCCAGTACTTGGTGACCTGGTCCAGCACGTACGCGACGAGCGCACACAGGACCATGGCCAGGCCGAAGCGTCGGCGGGAGCGCCGGGGTGGGGTGCCGGACGTGGCTGCCGCGGCGTCCGGTTCGGGTGCGGGTTCTGCTGGCTGGTACTCGTTCACGGGCCGTCCGGGATTCTAGGCGGGGTGGAGAGGCCACGATGGCGGCCGTAACGGCACGAGGGCCGGCCTCCGGGAATCATTCTCCCGGGGAACCGGCCCTCGTGGTTGTCGGCTCGGCATCGATCCGAGCCCTGGTGCCTACGAGGCGGCGGAGGTCTCGGAGGCGAGGGGTCCGTGCGAGTCGAGGTCGCGCAGCTGGCCCTCGATGTACGCCTTGAGGCGTGCCCGGTAGTCGCGCTCGAAGCCGCGGAGCTGCTCGACCTTCTGCTCGAGGATGCTCTTCTGCTCTTCCAGGTCGCCGAGAGTCTTCCGGCTCTTCTCCTCGGCACCCTCGACGAGGCCGGTGGCCTCGATCTGCGCTTCGGCGATGATCTTGTCGCGCTGTTCGACACCGGCGGTCACGTACTCGTCGTGCAGGCGCTGGGCCATCGCGAGCACGCCGGCGGCGGACTCGGCCGAGGCGGACGGCTTCGCCGGTCCGGAGGGAGCCACGGTGGCGTCCGAACTGTCCTCGGTCGCTGCCGGAGCGGGCTCCGCGACGGCACCGGTGGTCTCCGGGGCCTTCTTGTCGGTGGGCAGCTTCTCGGAGGTGGTGCTGGCCGCGACCGGAGCAGGCACGGCGGAAGTGGTGGACGTCCCGGTGGACCCCGCACCGCCCTTGCGGCGCAGTTCCTCGTTCTCGGAGTTCAGCCGGCGAAGCTCGACGACGATCTCGTCGAGGAAGTCATCCACCTCGTCCTGGTCGTAGCCCTCGCGCAACCTGGTCGGTTGGAATCTCTTGTTGACGACGTCTTCTGGCGTCAGAGCCATCTGATCACCTCTCACTGATAGGAGCCGGCCCACCGGGAGGTGGGCATGGCTGCGGTATCGAACTGTTGATACGGGCACCGGAGCCCGCATGGAACTGGGAGTCAGCGTATATCTTCCGGAACAGCATCACGAAACCTAGGTGCGTGCGAGGCCCTGGACCACGGACATGAGGATCAGCACCACGATGAAGAGCACGAGGAAGGCGAGATCCAGCTGGATGCCTCCCAGCCGCAACGGCGGTATGAGCCGCCTCAGGGCCTTGACGGGCGGATCCGTGGTGGAGTAGACGCCCGAGGCGAGCACCAGGGCCATCCCCTGCGGACGCCAGCTGCGGGCGAAACCCTGCACGGCGTCGTAGACGATCCTGAGGATCAGGGCGAGCTGGAACAGCATCAGTACCAGGTAGATCAGAGCGAATACCAGACTCACAGAGCGGTTCAGTCCTTCGGGCCGTGGTGGCGGTCATGGGCGCGGCCGGGGAGGCCTGGACTCAGCTCTGGTTGAAGAAGCTCGTTTGTCCTTCGCTGGTCTTCAGGTCCTCACCGAGGACTTCAATATACGACGGCGAGAGCAGGAACACCTTATTGGTGACCCGCTCGATGCTTCCGTGGAGACCGAAGACGAGGCCAGCGGAGAAGTCGACGAGGCGCTTGGCGTCGGATTCACCCATGTCGGTGACGTTCATGATCACGGGGATGCCGTCGCGGAAACTCTCGCCGATCAGCTTTGCGTCGTTGTAGGACCGCGGATGGATCGTGGTGATCTGACGGAGGACGCCGGAATCCTCCCGTGAGGACGGCGCCCGCTTGATCGGGGTCACGGGAGCACGGTACTCGTCGGCCGGTGCGATCCGCACTGCGGCCGGGGCCGGCTCGAGGTTGCGTTCGTCGCGGTCGTAGTCCACTGGGTAGTCCTCGTTCCTGCTGGGCGCGCTTTTCGTTTCGGGCTCGTAGTGCTCATCACCATCGGCGAGCCCAAGGTAGATCATCGTCTTGCGCAGTGCGCCAGCCATGGTGACTCCTATCGGAAGAGTGTGGATCGGTACGGCATGAGGGCGGGTGTCCGGATGGCCGCCCGGGAGCCCTCTGTGCGGCCGTAACAGCTCAGACGCTACCCCACCGGCGGTCGGGGACCGAGGACATCAGAACCGATCCGCAGGTGTGTCGCCCCGGCTGCCACGGCCTCCTCGAGGTCGCCGCTCATACCTGCCGAGACCTCCGACGCTCCTGGGTCGACAGCACGCACGGAGGCCGAGATATCCATCAACCGGTCGAAGGCCGCGGCGGCCGGGATCCCCTGGGGGGCCACGGCCATCACACCGGCCAGGCCGAGCCCCTCCGTGGCGACGACGGCCTCCGCCAGTACGGTCGCCTCGGAGGGCGACGCCCCTCCCCTGCCGCCCGGGGCGGCGTCATCGGCAAGGGCGAACTGGAGGAAACAGGCGAGGTCCCCGCGGTCGGCGAGCCCCGCGTCGGCGCGTCGGGCTCCTTCGAGGGTCACTGCCTTGCCGAGAGCGGTGACGAGCGGGATCCGATCCACCGAGTGGACCGCCGAAGCGTACCGCGCCACCGATTTGGCCTTGTTGGTCTGGAGTTGCCCGATGAAGTGCCAGGCCAGCCCGAGCTCCTCCAGTTCGGCGGACTTGGCCGCCGCTTCCTGGTCGCGGTTCTCCCCGACGTCGGTGACGCCCAGACTCGCGAGGATTCGCACGTCGGAGGCCGGGAAGTACTTGGTCACCACGATGAGGTGCGGTGCCTGCCGATCGGCGGCACGCGCGGCGGCCTCGATGCGCCGGTGGATCGACGCCAGCCGTGCGGTCAGGTCCCGGACGCGCGACCCGCCCTCCTCATGCTCCACGGAGGCCCTCGCGTGCGTCATGACCGCCAGACCAGACCCGCGATACGCCCTGCACCGGGCTCACGGCGATGGGAGTACAGGTTGAGGTTCTCGAGGGTGCAGGATCCACCGACCGCGCGCACCGGTTCGACCGCGACGGACAGTCGCGTGAGCTGGGCGCGGACGGCGGCGGGCAGATCGAGGGCGAAGGTGCCGGCCCTGGTGCGGGACCCAGCTTCGGGGCACTCTGCTGCGAGTGCGCGCATCATCGTCTCGGGGACCTCGTAGCATCCCCCGCACACGGAGGGTCCGATCCACGCCGTGACCTCTCGTGCTCCCTCATGGCGGAGGGCGGCCACCGCCTTTCCCACGATCCCGTTGCCGACCCCGGCGCGCCCGGCATGGACCACCGCCGTCGGCCCGGGTGTGCCGCCCACGCGTCCGGTGTCCGCCAGGACGATCGGCACGCAGTCGGCCACGAGGACGGCCAATGGCTCGGTTCCGCCCGGCGAGACGAGCGCGTCGGCCTCGGGCGCCCTGGAGGACCCGGATGTGCGCGCCACCCTGTCCGAGTGGGTCTGGCTCATGAAGCGGAGCGAGGCCGGAGCGAGACCCATCTGCCTCTCGAGGTGGGTGCGATTGACCCGCACGGAATCCGGATCATCTCCCACGTGCAGTGCGAGATTCCCGGCTGCGGTCGAGGTGAATCCGACCCGCAGCCCCGGAACCACCTCTGCGTCCCAGGAGAACGCGGAGGTGACTCCGGCAGCTGCGCTCGCTTCCAACCGACTACTTGAGGAAGTCGGGTACGTCGAGGTCGTCCGAGCGTCCGCTGGACAGATCGGGCTCCACGATCGCCGGGAGATCGACGTCGAAGCCTGAGTCGGCCGGAACCGACTGCGCGTTCTGCGCGCGCTGCTGCGACCAGGCACCGAGGCCCGCGGACGCCGCACCGGCGCTGTGCTGCTGGTTCGAACCGACGCTCGGGGCCACGGCAGGCCGTGAGGCGGGAGCCGACGACGCAGCGGGCTGCGAGGTGGCATCCACCTGGTCGAA
>JASLBS010000081.1 GCA_030146405.1 Arthrobacter sp. | reverse complement strand
ACGTTATTCCCCTGTTCGGTGGGTACGGAGACGGCTTCTGGGTCGACGCGGACGAACCATGGGACCCGAGCTTCCGCGCGCACTTCTTCTTCTCCCACGAGTGGGACGACCCCGGCATCGGCGCGGACCTTCGGAACGCTCCTCACTCTCAATCCCGGGTGGAGAATCCGTACCCACCCGCCACCTGCGAACTAGGTGGAGGAATGGCCACCGCCTACCACCGGCGGCCTCGCCCGGGCGGGCTCGACATCGCCGCCGTCGCCCACAACAAGATCGGTAGCGGCTCCGCCTGGCAGGGGTACTACATGTACACCGGAGGGATCAACCCCTCGAGCCCGGATCACTCCTACACGACCGGGCTACAGGAGTCCCAGGACACCGGCTACCCTAATGACCTGCCCCGGTACGACTACGATTTCCACGCTCCCATCGGCTCCTCAGGTCGGCTGAACACGAGCCACAGCCTGCTACGGCGCCAGCATGCCTTCCTCGCCGCCTTCGGCTCGTCCCTGGGTCCCATGGAGTCGACGCTTCCGCCGAGAGGACCTGCCGGGGTCGACGACACGACGACCCTTCGATGGGCGATACGCAGCGATGGGCGCAGTGCCTTCATCTTCATCACCTGGCATCAGCCCTACGTTCCGCTGGGTACGTACGAAGGTGCCCGATTCGACGTGACTCTGGGCGACAAGCGCACGCTTTTCCCCCGCGAACCCGTGTCACTTCCCTCCGCGACCCTGGCCCACTGGCCACTGGGTCTGGTCATCGACGGTGTCGAGCTCGAATGGGCTACCGCTTCGCCCCTGACCACGCTGCAGGACGAGACGACGACCACCCTCGTTCTCACCGCGGAGCACGGCATCCCGTTGACCTGGAAGTGGGCCGACGCCGTCACCGTCACGCCCTACGAGAATGTCGACGGCGACGCCTCAGCAGGACCCGGACCTGTCACCCGGGTACAGGTTTACCGGTGCTCGACACGCACGACGCACATCGACGTCGTCGTTCTGCCGGTGACCGACGCTGACCGGGCCTGGGTACTCGGCCATGGTGCGAAACGGCACTTGGTACTGTCGGAACATCCGGTCTGGCTTGAAGTAGACGAGGTACTGAACGGGCGCTCCACAGCAGCAGAACCGGACGTTCGTCGCTATCAGCCGACAGCTCACGCCTTCATGCCCGTCCGGGCTCAAGCCCTCGATGACCCTGTCAGCAGAGAACAGCTTCCGGTCACGCTTCGACGTCCAGCGAGTCAGGTCCCAGCGAGCTATGGCGGATCAGCCGGGCGGGGGAGTGCCCCCACCCAGGACGAGATTCAGGATTTGGCGGCCTCGTATGAGATCGGTGTTCCCCGTGGCCCGAACTCAGGGGGTGGACGACGCGAACTGGAGATCGACTGGACAGGAGACGTCGCACAACTGACGGTCGATGACACGCCTGTTGTTGATCGTTTCTGGGATGGCTCACCGTGGGTGGTCGACCTGGACGCGTTGAACGTGGGCGCCGGAGCGAAACTCATCCTGAAAGTGTTGCCGATGAACACCGACCACTCAATTCATCTGCCGCCGGAAGCGCAAGCGACGCTCTTGCGGCAGGGCCAACAGCACTATGCGCCGTCCGTCGAACTGATCACCTGGCATCGATGGGTCGAGTGCCCCAACGAGTGCCCCAACGAGGGGCGCCGATAGGGGCTCGACTTCCAGCCCCTACCAATTCCCGCCCCGCGACCTCGGCCGGGACGTGTCCCTCATCGACAACCACCCCACCCTGATCCAGGTGACCCTCGACGCCAACCCTGACCCGAACCACGACGGCTACCATGCGGGACTCGTCGATCGCGATGATTCCTGCCATCACGATCGACACCCGCAAGACCATCCGGCCCCCGGTGCCGGCCATCACCGGCAGCGAGGACGAACCAGAGATCACCTGGCCCGACCTCCTCGAAGCCAGGCTCATCGACTCCACCGGGCACGAAGTCATCTTCGACCCCACCGACGCCACATCTCCTCCCGCCACGACCGGTGGCGGCCCCAACACTCCCAACGGGCAGGCGCGCCGACACGACGACCCACGAGCGTACAGCGATGGTTGACAGGACAGTGGACAGCACAGTGGACAGGGTGGGGGTGTCCTCACCGAGTCAGGGGAGGTCCCCGGGGACGGGTCCTCGTTCATGACGACGGTGGCTCGGTTGCAGACTGGTCAGTACGCGATGCTGGAGGTGATCTGTATGGGAGTGATGGTCTCCGAGGTGATCCCCGGGGAGAGCACGAGGTCTACCTGATCGTGGGGTACGACGACGAGGGCCACATGGTGACGGTGGATCTGCACGGCAGCACCGAGGTCATGGTCCGCTCCGGGGATGACACCGAGGAACCAGAACGATGACAAAGCAACCCCAAGACGACGACAGAACGACGACAGAGGAACGCGTGATGAGAGCCAGGACGGTCACCGGTACACGCTGGTCGGCGGGTCAGTTCGAGGGGACGGGCAGCCGCGGGAACGAGGTTAGTCCGATGACAGGCCGGACGACATTTCGTGCCGGGAGGACCGTTCACGGACGAGAAGGGGAGAGGAAGCACTTCTGATGGGGCAGATCGCCCATAACGAAAGCGAAGAGATGGCGCTGCTCCACGTGGCGGCCTTCATGCTCCCGGTGGTCCTCGCCGCAGCCGGGGCATGGATTAGCGCCCAATCAGTGCAGGCCGCGGCATGGCTGATCAACCACCAGATCATGGTCGAACCAGCGAACGCCCTCATCCCCGTTACGGCCTACGCCGGCATCGAACTGGTGCGTCTTATCGCCATCATCGCCATCGCCTGCACCATCAGTTTTGCCGTCGCCCGTCTTCGAACCCGCCGCCGACCCGTGAAGCACTGACCAAAGCACTGATCAGGAGACGGGCCAAAGAACAAGGCTCTACGATCCGGCGTTACGATCCGGCAGGCAATGGAAGTGAGCTCCCCACCAAGACTCCTGCCACCCGTACCAACCACACTCCCAGCGCTCCCAATGACCCTTTCGCATTCCCCTAACCCCTGTGGTGCTTCGGTGTGAAGCTACCCCTGGCGCTCGCAGATCCGGACCTCATGCTGGCAGAGGTCCGCGGTGTGGTCTGTTCCGTGGTGTGGTCACGGTGCGTGGGTTCTGCACAGTGTGGGGGTGTGAGACGCGGAGTCGGGGACGGGGCTTGAAGCACTTCGAGGGGGGAGTCGGTATGAGGTGCCTGGCGTGGACGGAGCCGCACAGTGCTCTGTGTAACGTGCGAGCACGTTCAAGGCGAAGCGTCGCTGGGCGGGAGGGGGCTCTGCGTCCCTTACATGGGGGGCACTGCCGATAGGGTTGGAGGTCGTGACACCGGGATGAATGTGTAAGATTTGTGTAATAAAAGAGTAAGAGCAAGAGGGGGTTCCATGCGGCCGATGACGATGAATGCGAAGCCGAAGCCCGTGATGTGGCTGGACGCCGCCTCGGGCAAGGGGGTGACGTTGGACGGGCGCACCCTGTCCACAGTCATCAAGTCCCGTCATAAGACGCCCCAGCTCGATGACGTGCTGGACACGGCCGCGCATGCCGGAATCGAGTGGATCATGCTCACCGGGGCTGAGCCGAAGACACCGAAGGACCTGCCGTCCTGGATGGATACCCCCACCCCGGGCTGGAAGCACGGCGAGCACTACCGGCGCGATGACAAGCGCGGCCGGTACGAGAAGATCCTGACGGGCCAGAAAGTGGAGATCAGTATGGCCTCCACCTGGTTCGGTGATGTTGTCCTGTCGCCCGCGCAGGCATCGGACGCGTGGGGTGCGCTGCGCTACTACCTCAACCGGGTGGAACCTGAGATGATCACGCCGCTGATGTCCCCAGGGCTCACCGGGGCGATCCTGTGGGCGTTCAGCGTCACCGAGCGCAAGGGCCAGCGGTTCGACCCGGAGCCGATCAGTGAGAGTATCGCCGAGCTGCTGCACTCGACTTCGGGACAGCACCACATGGAGCATCTGGTGGCCGGCCCCAACGCCTCCGAGCACCCGGACACCGTGGCGCTCGTGGACCCGAAGGCCATCCCCACGCTCGACACGTTCGCGCACTCCGACGGCCGGTTCATGTACGCGGCGCATTGCGCAGAACTGGGGGTGG
This sequence comes from Arthrobacter sp., assembly GCA_030146405.1. Taxonomy (GTDB): domain Bacteria; phylum Actinomycetota; class Actinomycetes; order Actinomycetales; family Micrococcaceae; genus Arthrobacter_D. The sequence continues at coordinate 3,979 of JASLBS010000081.1, read as the reverse complement.
GGCCGGCCCACGAACTGACGCGTGAGGAGGCCACCGACCTGTGGATGTTCCAGGGCCCCAAAGGCAAGTACGCCAAGGCCCGGTACCGGGTGAGGTTCCAGGTGCCCGACAACTGGCCGCACGTAGGGGTCCTGGGCGTGCAGGACCCGAGCAGCTCAACCGACTGGTACTACCCGAACCGGCCGGGGGCGGTCGGGGAGACGTGGGCCGATCATCGGGAGATGCTGGTGGCGGAGCGTTTCGGCTGGGGGATCGAACCTCTGGAAGGGATCCGGTTCACGGAGAAGATGCGGCCCCTGGATACATTCGCGGAGCGGATCAAGCGCCTCCGCGCTCAGGTGGCGGAGTCCGAAGCCCCCGCCGGGTTGAAGCGGGCCGTGATGAACGCGCTACGGAACATCCTGATCCACGGGATCGGCCGATTCGTGATGCGCGGCAAGGAATCCCCACTCTCGGTCGATCACCTGGATGACCTTCCCCCGAACGTGGAGTACGAACACGTGGGGGACCGGTTCGTGTACTCAGCCCGCCCGGAACTGTCCGCCGCTGACAAATCCAGGTACCACCCGGAACTGGCCGCCCAGGTGTGGGGATGGTCCAGGGCACAGGTGCTCTCAGCCCCGTCCCCGATCCCAGGCACCCAGGGCCGCTACGCCGGAGCCCTGCACGTCGACCCGCGGACACTCCTGGGAATCGAAGGAGACGCGATCTACACCAGCTCAGTCCCCCAGTGGTCACTCCCCACCGAGCACGGTGGGGGAGACGACGGACGTGAAGGCCGGGTGAGGTTGCAGGGTCTCCTGCGCGGGGACATCAAGACGCCGGCGACCAAACAGGAGCGCGACGCCCTGAAGAAGAAAGCGATATTAACAGGACCGTCCGCCGCGTGGGAGACATAGACCATGGCCGACGACAGGGCGCCGAACGAGCCCGAGTCCGTGGCGGATATCGTGCGCGGCGTCATGGAGACGCGCAAACTCAGCCGCGCCGACATCGCCGCCGAGCTCGGCCGGTCCCCGCGCATGGTGAGCAAGCTCCTCAACGGCGAATCCCGGGGAGAGTCGTTCCGCGCCGCCCTGGTATCGCTGCGGGACAACGGAACAGTGGACCGCCGCCCACCCCGACGCCGCAACAAGAACAACCAGCTCGTACCCGTACGCGCCAAACTCGACCCGGAGCACCCACCCGTGGCCGCCCAGGACGGCGAAAAGGTCAAAGCCCCCACCGTCACCCCCGAGGACACGGACGGCCGCTACGTGACCAAAGTACCCAACAGATTCAGCCAGAAATCGTCCTACTCCAAGGACGGCAACCGGGTCCACCAGGTCACCATGAGCAAGACCAACAAGAACAGCCGGATGCGCGGCCTGAAAGCCATCATGGCCAAGCTCGTGGGCGTGGCACGCAGTCAGGCCCACAAGGATAAGAAAGTCACGTTCACCGCCACCCTCGACAACGGCCGGCAGGTCATCATCGGAGAAAAAGGCGGCACCTACGTCAGCCAGGCGCTGCAATCCATTAAAGCTGCCGGCGGAATCGAACAATGGGTCGATGTCGTCATGGCCGCCATGTATGAGGGCAAAGGCAACAAACCAGGAAACCACCAGATCACCGGGTTCAGGATGAACGTCACCGACTACCAAACCCAGGACGGACTCGCTCGCTACTCCAAGAAGAAAGAAGGGAACCAGACGCCATGACGGATGATTCAACAATCATTCCCCCGATTACCACCACCGAAAGAAAACCAGCGAGCTTCCGCCTCACAGTCCAGACACTCCGACTCATCGCACTCGCCGTGAATGACGCCAGGCAGGACGGGAGGCTTGCCACCAAGGGAGAGGTCATCGAGCAGGCTATCCGCGCCACCTACGGTCACCTGGACAAGCCAGGGAGCTAGGGCGTGTCTCCTAATAGCGTGGGGCGGCGTGCGGGACGATATTTGAGTGTCACGTGATGCTGTTCTAACGGATGCCCAGTGGGTTCGGATTCGTCCTTTGCTGCCCTCGTCCTCCGGTCGGGCGGGGCGTCCGTTCCGCGATGATTGGCCGGTGGTCGAAGGAATCATTTGGCGGTACAGGGTTGGCGCTCCTTGACGGGATGTGCCCCGACTTCGGGCCGTGGCAGACGCTGTGGAAACGACACCGCCGCTACTGAAGGCGATGGCACCTGGGACCGACTGCACGCCGCACTATCGGCCGAGACAGACGCAACCGGGCTGATCGACTGAAACCTCAGCGTGGATTCCACGGTCAACCGCGCTCATCAGCACGCAACGAACCTGCCCCTGTGTTGCAGGTGACACAGGGGGTCCCGGAGTTACAAAAAACTCCGGGACGAGCCCGCTGATCATGGCATCGGCCGTTCTCGGGGCGGGCTGAGCACAAAGATCCACCACCTCGTCGACGGGTGAGGACTGCCCCTGGTGGTCCTCATTGGACCGGGCCAGGCCGGCGACTCGCCAATGTTCGAAGATCCTGATAAACCACCTCCGCGTTGCCCGGCCGGGCCAGGGGCGCCCGCGCTCCCACCCGGACCGGGTCCGCGGCAACAAGGGCGGCCGGCCAGTCGGTCACGACGTGGAGGACTACAAGGGACGCAACGTTGTTGAGCGTTCCTTCAACCTCGGCAAGCAATGGCGGGGACTTGCCACCCGCTACGACAAGCTCTCGCTCACCTACCGCGGTGCAGCCGTCCCCAGAGCCGCCACACTCTGGCTCCAGGCATTAGGAGACAGGGTCTGCTGAACGGATAGGTGACAGTTTGTAGTCACGCAGCCAGGGAGGCTGGCGTGTTCATGATTCTCGAACTCGATGGGTGTCAAACGTCCGAGCCAGTGTTGCCGGCGGCGTCGGTGGTAAGTCCGCTCGATCCAGATCACGATGGCGATGCGTAACTGCTTGCGGGTGGTCCAGGTGTGGCGGTCGAGAACGTTCTTCTGCAGCAGGCTGAAGATGCTTTCCATCGCGGCGTTATCTTCGCAGGACGCGGCCCTGCCCATCGAGCCGACCATCCGGTGGCGAGTCAAGGCACGCAGGAACGTCCGGCTCCGAAATTGGCCGTATTCAACCGGTCGTCGTAACACCTACGAAATGAGGTGTTCGATGGGCGCGGGGTCAAGTCCCTGGTAACGGTGTGAGTGTGGGCGTGTTAGTGGGTGGGCGGGTTACAGGGGTGCCGGAAGGGGTGTTTATGGCGCTGGAAGATGCCCCGTTTTTTTCGGCGTGCTACGCTCAGGACTGTCTGAACTCGCGAAGCGAGGAGCTAAGCCGACCTGAGCGAACACCTCCAAAACTGCAAATAGTGCTCAAATAGGTATGGGTAGCTGGCCCCGATAGGTATGGGTAGCTGGCCCCGATAGGTATGGGTGGCAGGGCCGGTAGGTATGGGTAAAAAGGCCGCGAGGTATGTATGTCCGGGAGTCTCCGTCTGCCTGTCGCATGTGCTGACACCTCCGGTTCGTGTGGCCGGTCGGTGGTTGTGGCTGTTTTATGAGGGCATGCCGGTCGGGGTGGCTGCACCCTCTTGGACGGGGTAGCTCGCTGTGACTGACTACTCCTTCAGCGTCGCTCCCCTCACCCCCCTGATCGGCACTTACCGGGTCACCTGGTGGTGGACGCTGTGCACCCGATCATCGACAGTTGGGGGTCGAAAAGTGGGTGTGCGTTGCGTCCCGTTCCGGGGTGGTCATCGGCCCCGCCGTGAGAGAGGGCCGGATGCTGGTCACGAGTCCTCGATCCTCTCGGCGGGATCCTCCACGATGGGCTCGGCCGGCCCTCCTAGATATAGAACTGACGGAGGTTGTTGACAGTCGGGTCTTCCAGTTGAGAGGAAGACATCATGAGATCAACACCGTCCGCATCGGCCCTTCGAGCGATGGAGCGTCGGGCCAATCACAAGCTCGCTATTCTGCGTCACGTTGAGGAGGTCAGCGGGAGCGTTGCGGCGACGTGCCGCTACTACGGAATTAGCCGGCAGG
>JASLBS010000090.1 GCA_030146405.1 Arthrobacter sp. | reverse complement strand
GCACCGAAGGTGAGCCCGTGGTCGACGGCCCGATGCACCGCCGCGATCACGTCGGGGTGCGAGTGGCCGAGCAGTGCCGGGCCCCACGAGCAGACGAGGTCCACGTACTCCTGGCCGTCGGCGTCGGTCACGTAGGCACCGTGCGCGTCGACCAGGAATCGCGGGGTACCACCCACGGAGCCGAAGGCACGCACGGGTGAGTTGACGCCTCCGGGCATGAGGCCTCGGGCGCGTTCGTACAGGTTCTCGGAGATCGTCATGGGGTTTCCTTAGCTGTGGTTCTCGTCGAGCCAGAGCGCAAGCTCCGAGGCCCAGTAGGTGAGGATCATCTGTGCACCGGCACGCTTGATGCCGAGGACGGACTCCTCGATGGCGCGGCGGCGGTCGATCCAGCCGTTGGCGGCCGCGGCCTCGATCATCGCGTACTCGCCGGAGATCTGGTAGGCCGCGACGGGCACCGGTGACATCGCGGCGACGTCCGCCAGGATGTCCAGGTAGCTCATGGCCGGCTTGACCATCACCATGTCCGCTCCCTCCTCGATGTCGAGCTCCACCTCGAGGAGTGCTTCCCGGCGGTTGGCGCCGTCCATCTGATAGGTCCGGCGGTCCCCCTTCAGCTGGGAGTCGACTGCCTCGCGGAAGGGGCCGTAGAACGCAGAGGCGTACTTGGCGGCGTAGGCGAGGACCACGGTGTCCTGGTACCCGGCCTCGTCCAGCGCCTGACGGATCACGGCCACCTGGCCGTCCATCATGCCCGAGGGGCCGAGCACGTGCGCACCGGCCCGCGCCTGCTCCACGGCCATCTGCCCGTACAGGGCCAACGTCGCATCGTTGTCCACGGCGCCCCGCTCGTCCAGCACGCCGCAGTGTCCGTGGTCCGTGAACTCGTCGAGGCAGACGTCGCTCATCACCACGAGCGAGTCCCCCACCTCGGCGCGGACATCCGCGATGGCGCGGTTCAGGACCCCGTCGGGATCGATCCCCGCGCTGCCCGTCGCGTCCCGGTGCTCCGGGATCCCGAACAGCATGATGCCGCCGACGCCCCGTTCGACGGCTTCCGCGGCGGCGCGCCGGAGCGAATCGGTGGTGTGCTGCACGACGCCGGGCATCGAGAGGATCGGCGAGGGCTCAGCGAGGCCTTCACGGATGAAGGCCGGCAGGATCAGTTCGGAGGGGTGGACGCGGTACTCGGCCACCATGCGCCGGATGGCGGGGGTGGAACGCAGCCTTCGCGGGCGGTGCTGGGGGAAACTCATGGCGGTTCTCCGTTCAGTGATGCGGGTGCGCGGGGTGGTCGGTGGCCGAGAACGCCCGGACGACGGCGTCCGCCACTCCCTGCGGTGTCGGGTCCGCGGCCGTCCCGCCCGGTTCCCAGCCGTGGGTGCGCAGGGCTCTCGCCGTCGTCGCTCCGATGGCCACCGGGACGAAGGCCGGCGGCCCGTTGCCCAGCATTTCACGGAACTGCCGGACGGTGCTGGGCGCGGTGAAGACGACGGCGGGCTGGACACCCCGGCGGAGGAGGGACGCAAAGTGTGCCCGGTCCAGGAGCCGCGGCCGCGGCCCCTCCTCCTCGATCCCGGGAAGGGCCCGGAGCGGATCGGCAGGATAGGCGACCGTGCGGTACGCCTCCAGCCGCCGGACCGCCCAGCCCCGCTCCGCGAGTCCTGCCCGGAGCGTGTCCGGCGCCAGATCCGCCTGCGGCAGCAGTACAGCGCCCGAACCTCGGGGGAAGCGGGCCAGGAGTCCGGCGGAGGATGCTTCGTCCGGCACCAGCTGCACCTCGAGGCCCTCCTCCGCGAGGAGCCGGGCGGTGGACGAGCCGACGGCGGCGAGCCGGACGTCCCCGGAGCGGACCAGATCCTCGAAGCGCAGGCCCGCGAGCCCCGCCAGGTGGACCAGCGCCTGGACGGTGTTGCCGCTGGTCAGTACCAACCAGTCGAAGGCGCCCTGTCCGAGGTCCGAGAGCCCGGCTACCACCGCGTCGACGTCGCTGGGTAGTTCGACGTCGGTGAGCGGCAGCGCGTACGCCTGCAGACCGTGCTCCTGGAGTGCGGCAGCGATCCGTACGGTCCGCGCCGGCTGTCGCAGCACGACCACCGGCCGTGCCGTCGGTTCGGGCAGCACGGCCCGGCTAGCCCTTCAGCGGGGCGATGTCCGCGGCTCCCGCCGCGAGCAGCTCCTCGGCGAGTTCCAGGCCCAGCTGCGCGGCGGCCACGGCGTCGGAGGCGGGAGCGGCGCGCTCGCGCCGGAGGACCGAACGCCCGTCGAGGCTGCACACCACTGCTTCGAGGGCCAGCTCGTTCCCACGGATGTGGGCGAGGGCGCCGATCGGCGCCGCGCAGCCCGCCTCGAGCTGCAGCAGCACGGCCCGCTCGGCGGTGACCGCGAGCCGCGTGGGGAAGTGGTCGTAGGACGTGAGTGCATCCACCAGGTGCGCGGCGGCGTTCTCCCTGCACTCGACGGCGAGGGCGCCCTGTCCCGGCGCCGGAAGCATCACATCGGTGTCGATGAACTCGGTGATCGCCTCGTCGCGTCCGAGCCGCAGCAGCCCTGCGGCAGCGAGGACGACGGCGTCGAGGTCACCGGGAGCCCCGACCACGAGACCCGCGACCCGGCCGAGCCGGGTGTCCACGTTCCCGCGGATGTCCACCACGTCGATCCCCGGCCGCACGGCGCGTAGCTGTGCGGCCCGGCGCGGCGACCCTGTGCCCACCCGGGAGCCGTCGGGCAAGGTGGCCAGGGTGAGGCCGTCCCGTGCGCAGAGGGCGTCGCGGACGTCCTCCCGCTCGGGCACGGCGGCCACGGTGAGACCGGGAGCCGGAAGGGTGGGGAGGTCCTTGAGCGAGTGCACGGCGACGTCGCACCGGTCCTCCAGGAGGGCATCCCGGAGTGCTGCGACGAACACCCCGGTACCGCCGATCTGCGAGAGCGAGGCGCGCGACACATCGCCCTCGGTCCGGACGCGGACGAGGTCGTAGGGCAGCGCCGCCAGCTCGGAGACCCGTTCCGCCACGGTGGTGGTCTGCGTCATCGCGAGGGCGCTCCCCCGCGTGCCGACCCGGATGCCCGTGGCCATCAGAACTCGGGATTGGGCAGCGGGGTCCCCACGGTGGCGTCGACGGAGGCGATGGTGGGCTTCTCGCCGCGGCGGTTGGCGCAGCAGTTGGGCCGGCAGACGTCGTACCAGGGTCCGAGCTTCGTCGCCGAGGGGCGGTCGGCGATGTTGTTGTCGATGGTTCGCTCGAGGATGAGGTCGATCACGCCCTCGACGAACTTCGCGTGCGTCCCGGGCGTGGGAACCCGGTCGGCCACGATGCCCAGCTCGCCGCAGGTCTCCAGAGCCTCGGTGTCGAGGTCCCAGGCCACCTCCATGTGGTCGGAGACGAACCCGAGCGGTACGATCACGACGCCGCGCGTACCGCCCTCGTACCGGTCCCGGAGTGCGTCGCTGATGTCGGGCTCCAGCCAGGGGATGTGCGGAGCGCCGGAGCGGGACTGGTAGACCAGCGACCACTCCACACCCGCGGCTTCGGGGATGCGATCCAGCACGGCCTGGGCCGTGGCGAGGTGCTGCGCCACGTAGGCGCCCTCCTCGTGGACGGGGCCCCCCTCACCGTTCCGTGGACCTGCTGCCTCGGCGTCACCCATGGGGATGGAGTGGGTGGAGAACATGATGTGGACCGGCGCTCCGGCGTCGCCCTGCTGGGCGAGGCCCGCGCGGACCTTGGCGAGGCCTCCGGTGACGCCCTCGACGAACGGCTCCACGAAGCCCGGGTGGTCGAAGTACTGGCGGACCTTGTCCACCTCGAGTCGGCCCTCGAGACCGGTCTTCACGAGCGCCATGCCGAGGTCCTCGCGGTACTGGCGGCAGCTCGAGTAGCAGGAGTAGGCACTCGTGGTGAGGGCGAGGACCTTGCGGTGCCCGGCGTCGTACGCCTCCTGCAGGGTGTCCGCGATGAACGGCTCCCAGTTGCGGTTGCCCCAGTAGACCGGCAGATCGATCCCGCGGCGGCGGAGCTCGGCCTCCATGGCTGCACGGAGCGCACGGTTCTGGCTGTTGATGGGGCTCACTCCACCGAACGCACGGTAGTGGTGCGAGACCTCCTCGAGGCGCTCGTCGGGGATGCCGCGCCCGCGGGTCACGTTCCGTAGGAAGGGGATCACGTCGTCCTGCCCCTCGGGGCCACCGAAGGAGGCGAGCACGACGGCGTCGTACGCCTTCGGTGCCATCCGGCCGTTCTCGTCCACGCCGTCGAGCGGGTTGAATGCCTGTGTCGTCACTTGAGCACCTCTGCAATCTCATCGGGGTTGATTCGCCGGCCGGTGTAGAACGGCACCTCTTCGCGGACGTGGCGGCGCGCCTCGGTCTCCCGCAGGTGCCGCATCAGGTCCACCAGGTCCACGAGTTCCGGCGCCTCGAGGGCCAGGATCCACTCGTAGTCGTTGAGCGCGAAGGAGGACACGGTGTTGGAGATGACCTGGGGGTACCCGCGCCCCTTCAGTCCGTGGTCCATGAGCATGGCGCGGCGCTCCTCGGTGGGGAGGATGTACCAGTCGTAGGAGCGCACGAAGGGGTACACGCAGACCCACTCGGCGGGAGCCACACCGCGGGAGAAGGCGGGGCTGTGCGACTTGGAGAACTCGGCGTCCCGGTGCACGCCCATCGCCGACCACTCCATGGTGGTCCCGGCGAAGGTGTCCGTGCGGCGGAGCGAACGGATGGCCGTCTGGAGCTTCTCGGGCTGCGGGCCGTGCACCCAGACCAGGATGTCGGCGTCGGCGCGCATCGCGGAGACGTCGTAGAAACCGCGGAGCACCACGCCGTCGGCCTCGAAGGACGAGATGGCGTCCGCGAGCGGGGTGGCGCCGTTCCCGGCCGGGGACCCGACCCGCTTGAAGACGGTCCAGAGCGTGTAGAACAGCTCACCAGGGGCTTCGGCGCCCTCCCCTGCCTGCTGCGGAGCGGAGTGGTCGTTCGTGCTGCCGGATGACTCAGTCATGGTTCCCATCTTGCTCCTGCCCGAGGGCTAATCGAAATCGCTTTGTTCTACATAGGGTAGAAGAGAGGAACCTCACATTTCCTCCTCGGTGCTCCCGGCGTCCAGCACGTCGGCGAGTGCATCGGCGCGGCGCCGGGCGTCGTCGATCACGGCTACGAGGCCCGTGCCTGCGAGCCACCCGCCCGTGACCGCGAGCGTAGGCGCCTGGTCGGCCACGAGGGACCGGATGCGTGCCACCCGTTCGCGATGCCCCACGGAGGCGTGCGGGAGGGCCCCTGCCCAGCGGACCACGTCCCAGTCGAGCACGTCCGCCTCGGCGATGTGCACTCCGAGGAGCGTCGAGGCGTCGGCGAGCGCGTGCCGGTACAGGGCGTCGTCCGGCGTCGACAGGCCGACGTCGGCCGGGGTGTCCCCCACGCGCCCGAAGGACAGGCGGAGGATGTGCGAGCCGGGACCGGCCTGGTCCCGGAGCCATGCCCACTTGGCGGTGGCATGGGTCAGCGCCTTCGCGGCGACGCCCTCGACGCCACGCGCCACGAGCACACCGGTCCCCCGCGGATGCGCGTCGAGCTCCGGGACGTCGACGATCAGCGTGACGAGGGCGACGCCGGGGACGGCGTCGGGCCGTTCGGCGACCAGCATGGGAAGGGTCGGGGCGAGGAGATCGACGGCCGGACGCCCTTCCGTGGCGACGACCACGGCATCGGCGGGGAGCCTGCGCCTCAGCGTGGAATGTTCGGTGGTCACCGCCCAGCCGGACGAGGCCCGCGTGACGCCGACGACGTGCTCCCCGGTACGGAGGTCGGCGCCGCGGGCGAGGAGGTCCCGGACCAGGGCGTCGCGCAGCTGCATCATGCCACCCGCCAGGCCTGCCACCGCCGAGCCCGCCGGCGCTGCCTTGCGCAGTGCCCCCGCCGCCGCTCCCAGTGAGCCGAGCCGGCCCATGGTGGCGCGGAGGCCCGGGGCCACGGAGTCGACGTCGAGATCCTCCGGATCCGCGGAGAACACCCCACCGGCCACGGGCGCCACGAGCCTGGTGAGCACGTCGTCACCCATGCGTGTGCGCACCAGCTCGCCGAGGCTGACCTTCTCGCGGGTGGCGAGGGAGCCCATGGGCAACACCCTGTCGAGCGAGGCACGCAGTGCTCCTGCACGGCCCAGCAGCGCACTCGTCGCGGCGTCGGCGGGATCGGCGGGAATGCCGAGGACGCCGGAGCTCGGGAGTGGCTGCGCGGAGGAGCGGAGGTCCTTACCGGGTAGCTGTACCCAGGCCCCCGGCGCGTCCGGCACAACGATGCTCCCGCCGAGGCCCAGCTCCTCGGCGAGGGCGGGTACGGTGGCGGATCGCGTGGAGAAGGATTCGGCTCCGCTGTCCAGCTGGAACCCGCCGAGCGTCCGGCCGTCGACCGTTCCCCCGAAGCGATCGGACCGCTCGAGCAGCGTGACCTGGAAGCCTCGCCGGACCAGTGTCCGCGCGGCGACGAGCCCCGCCATCCCACCGCCGATCACGATCACGGAGCGGCGCCGTGCGGTTCCCGCGCCGGCGTCGGGCACGGCGGGCACCTCCACGTCCTCGTCACGCCGCTCCATGATCACGGCTCCACGGAGTGGATGAGTTCCACCACCCTGGTCAGGACGTCAGGATCGGTGTCCGGGGGTACCCCGTGCCCGAGGTTCACCACGTGTCCCGGAGCGGAGGCACCGGCAGCGAGGACGTCGCGGACGTGCTGTTCGAGGACCGGCCAGGGCGCCGGCAGCAGGGCCGGGTCGATGTTGCCCTGCAGCGGCACGGTTCCACCGAGCCGCCGGTTGGCCTCGTCGAGCGGCAGGCGGTAGTCGACACCGATGACGTCCACGCCCACCTCGTACATGGCGCCCAGCAGCTCGGAGGTGCCCGTGCCGACGTGGATCAGGGGCGCTCCCAGGCCGCGCACGTGATCGAGTGCGCGACGCGACGCGGGGGCCACGTGACGCCGGTAGTCGTCGAGGCCGAGCGAACCGGCCCAGGAGTCGAACAGCTGCGCGGCACTCGCGCCGGCCTCCAG
>JASLBS010000243.1 GCA_030146405.1 Arthrobacter sp. | reverse complement strand
TCCCGCACGGACACCACGAGGGTGGAGGGCGGTTCCGCCGAGATCGTGACGTCCTCGAGGGGTGCCTTGTCGGCGAGCAGGTCCCGCACCTGGTCGTGCGAGATCCTCGTCAGTGAGGTACCCATCAACGGAGCGAGGGCTGTGTCCACCTCCTCCGTGGTGACCAGGGAGTTGCCCTCCACCACCACGGTCCGCAGTGCGAGGGCGGGAGAGAAGACCGCGTAGGCCACCACGCCCCCGAGAACGAGGATGACGGCGAGGACGGACAGGATCGTGTTCCGCACGCGATGCGACCGCCGGGGTGCAGGGAACTCGAGTACCTTCCCACGGCGGGCACGAGCATCCTGTCGGTCCTCCGCCGGGAGAGCCGGACCGGCTGCCGGAGCCGGAGCGGTCGGTGATACCGGAACCGACGGCCGAGCGGGATCGGCCGTGGAAGCTCGGGTCAGCCGGGGTTTCCTCGGCGTCACACGGTCCCCGTTCCCGCAACCGCCCGCGCCTCGCGCTCGCCCAGCAGTGCGACCAACTGGACACCGTACTGCGTCACGTCCCCTGCTCCGACGGTGAGGATGATGTCACCGGCCCGCGCTGCGCCCAGGGCGCGGCGCAGAGCCTCCGCCGGATCCTCCACGTAGGCGGCTCCCGGTCCCGTCATGAGGTCGGTGATCGTCCAGCCGCCCACGTCCTGGACAGGGTCCTCGCGCGCCGCGTAGACCGGCAGCACGGTGGCCGTGTCCGCCAGCGACAGGGCCGCGGCGAAACCGGCCGCGAACTCGCGCGTGCGCGAGAAGAGGTGGGGCTGGAAGATCACGTGGACCCTGTGCTCCCCGGCGACCGTCCGCGCCGCCCTGAGTGCCGCTTCCACCTCCGTGGGATGGTGCGCGTACTCGTCGAAGACCCGCACCCCGTCTCCCTGTCCCCGCGCTTCGAACCGGCGGGCCGCCCCGGAGAAGAGGGACAGCCCGGCCGCTGCCACGGCGGGGTCCACCCCGAGTTCGAGGGCCACGGCGAAGGCCGCGGCGGCATTCAGGATGTTGTGACGTCCGGGCACCCCCAGCTGGAGCTCCTGTTCGGCGTCGAGTCCGTCCACGACGAAGGAGAGCAGACTGTTGCTCGCACTGCCCAGGGACCTCGTGGCACTGATCCGGATGTCCGCGACGTCCGAGTAGCCGTAGGTGCGCACGCGGCGGTTCGGGGGAACCGCCTCCACGAGCGCAGCGGCCCCGGCATCGTCCACGCAGGCCACGAGCACGCCGTCGTCCGGGAGGCGCTCCGCGAAGTCCTCGAATGCTGCGTGCACCGCCCCCGCCGAGCCGTAGTGGTCGAGGTGGTCCGCCTCGACGTTGGTCACCACGGCGAGCTGCGGCCGGTAGTTGAGGAAGGAACCGTCCGATTCGTCGGCCTCGGCCACGAACACCGAACCCCCGGTCCACTCGGCGTTCACACCGAGTGCTGCGACGTCGCCGCCGATGGCGAACGACGGATCCAGCCCGGCATTGCGGAGCAGCACGGTGATCATCGCCGTCGTCGTCGTCTTGCCGTGCGTGCCGGCGACGGCGACAGCACGCTGCCCGCTCATCGCGGCAGCGAGTGCCTCGGAGCGGTGCAGGACCGGGAGTCCGATCCTGCGTGCCTCCTGGAACTCCGGATTGGTGGGGCGGATGGCCGAGGAGACGACGACCGTGCCGGTGCGGGGAACGGCCTCCGCTGCGTGACCCACGCTCACGTCCGCGCCGAGTGCAGCCAATGCCCGGAGTCCCCGCGAGTCGGCTGCGTCCGAACCCGAGACCTTCAGTCCCTGGCCCAGGAGCACGCGTGCGACGGCGGACATGCCGGCTCCACCCAGCCCGATGAAGTGCACCGGTTCCCTGAGGACCGCGGTGGATGTCGAACCTGTGCTGGTGGCCATGCCGTTCCCGTCCGTTGTGTCCTGCCGTCCCGCTCCCGCAGCACCGTGCTGCGAACCCGTGCTCTCGCTCCTGCTCACGGTTCGGCCACTGCCAGCACGATCTCCGCCATGCGCCGGTCCGCGTCCCGCACGCCGCGGGCATAGGACGCCGCTGACATCGCGGCGAGGCGGGCCGGATCGGTGATCAGGGGCAGGATCTCGTTCCGGACCCACTCGGGGGTGAATCGGGCGTCCTCCACCAGCAGCGCACCGCCGGCCTCCACGAGTCCCCGCGCGTTCAGTCGTTGCTCCCCGTTGCCGTGCGGCAGCGGCACGAGGACGGCGGGCAGGCCCACGGCCGCGACCTCGCTCACCGTGGCGGCACCCGAGCGGGCGACCAGGAGATCCGCCGCCGCGTACACACGCTCCATGCCGTCCACGAACTCCACCTGGTGGTACCCCGCCACGGAGAGCAGCTCGCCGTCGCTCCCGGGGACCTGCTTGCCGCGCCCGGTGATGTGCAGCACCTGGACGCCGGCATCGGTCAGCAGATCCACCGCCGCGGCCATGGCCCGGTTGATGCTCGCAGCCCCCGAGGAGCCACCCGTGACCACCAGTGTGGGGCGGTCCGTCCTAAGCCCGAGGTCCTCGCGGGCCCCGGCGCGCGCCGCACCTCGGTCGAGGTCCGCGATGCTCCTGCGCATGGGCATGCCGACGAGCTCCGCACCCTTCAGTCCCGTGCCCTCGAACGCGACCCCCACGCGGGCGGCGAAGCGTGCTCCCACCCGGTTCGCGATCCCGGGGCGTGCGTTCGCCTCGTGGATCACCACGGGGATCCTCCGCGTCCGGGCCGCCAGGTAGACAGGCGTCGAGACGTAGCCACCCACCCCCACGACGACGTCGGCGGCCGCGTCCGCGAGGACGGCCCGCGCCTGACGGATCGCGCGGATGAACCTCACGGGTAGCTTCAGGAGGTCGATCGACGGCTTGCGAGGCAGCGGGACGCGGTCGATGGTCCGCAGTGCGAGGCCTGCGGCGGGCACCAGGCGGGTCTCCATGCCCGCCGCGGTCCCGACGACGGTGATCCGGGCCTCCGGCTGGTGTTCAGCCACGGCGCCCGCGATCGCCAGCAACGGGCTGATGTGCCCGGCCGTGCCACCGCCCGCGAGGACGACCGACACCGCGCGGGCAGGAGTACGAGGGGAGGTCATGGCAGTACGCGTTCTCTTCCGGAGGTGGAGGGGATGGTTGTGGAGGGAAGGGCCTGCGGGCTCTTCCGGGCGAACGAGAGCAGCACACCGACGGCGGCCAGCGTGAAGGTGAGCGCCGATCCACCGTAGGAGATGAAGGGCAGCGGCACGCCGATGACGGGCAGCAGGCCCGTGACCATCCCGATGTTGATGAAAGCCTGCCCGATCAGCCACACCAGGATCGATCCCATGAGGATCCGGACGAAGGGATCCGTGTAGCGCATGGCCACCCGGAAGGTCGCCAGGGCGAGGATGCCGAAGAGGAGCACCACCACCAGCGTCCCGATGAGACCGAACTCCTCACCGATGATGGCGAAGATGAAGTCGTTGTGCGCTTCGGGGATCCAGTTCCACTTCTGCCGGCTCTGCCCGATCCCGACACCGAACCAACCGCCCGAGGCCATGGCGAACAGACCGTTGTCCGCCTGCATGCAGAGGTCGTTGCCGTCGTCACAATTGAGGCCCAGCCACGCGGCGATACGGACGTTCCGGTTGCCGCTGGTGGCCACCATGACGAGGGAGCCTACTACCGCGATCAGACCCGTGACGGTGAAGAGCTTCAGGGAGGCACCCGCGAAGAACAGTGCGGCCGCCATGATCAGCATGAACACCAGTGCAGTCCCGAGGTCACCACCGATGAGGATCAGCCCGATCGGCAGGCCGCCGATGGGCAGCGCCGGGATCAGTGCGTGCTTCCAGTCCCGGATGAGCGCCTTCTTGCGCTCGAGGACCGCTGCGAGCCACAGCACCACCGCGAGCTTGGCCGGTTCTGAGGGCTGGAGCGTCAGGGGCCCCACCTCGATCCAGTTCTTGTTGCCGTTGATCTCACGGCCGATGATCAGCACCAGGAGGAGCAGCACCACCGCGGCCAGGAGGCTGGGCCAGGCGAGGGCGCGATACGCGCGAGGACCGAGGCGGGAAAGGATGAACATCATGACGATGCCCACGCCCGCGAAAGCGGCCTGCCGCAGGAAGTAGTCGTACCTGTTGCCACCGACGGAGATCGCCTCGACGGACGATGCCGAGAGCACCATCATGAGTCCGATCGCGGTGAGCGCGAGCGTGGCCCCGAGGATCAGGTAGTAGCTGAATCCCGACGCCGAGCGGTCCGAGCCCTCGAGGAACGACCAGCCACGACGGAAGCGCGCCCTGATCCCTTTGGCGGGCTCCTCCGCCTGCAGTCCGTGCCGCTCGTCCGTGCTCGCCCCGCCGGCCTTGATGGTCCGCGCCCCGGTGGTTGCACTTCCCGGCTCGCCGGGAGAGCCCACGAGACCGGTCGCGGGTGGAACCGGCCGGGTCGGCTCCTTGGCGCGGGCAGGCCTGACCGAGGGCTTCCGCCCTCCCGGCCGGGTCGGCGTCGCCACCATCAGAACTCCTCCGCGGTCGTCGGTTCTCCACCCAGCGCCCGAACGGCCGCCATGAAGGAAGCCCCCCGGTGGGCGTAGGAGGAGAACTGGTCCATCGAAGCGGCCGCGGGCGCCATGAGCACCGTGTCGCCGTCCGCGGCGATCCGGTGTGCCTCGCCCACGGCCCAGCCCATCAGGGCGTCCCCCGTTGTCGGACCCTGCTCGGTGGGCGTGTTCCCCTGATCAGTGTGCGGGTCCGCAGGGAGCGTGACCGGGACATCCGGTGCGTGGCGGGCCAGTGCAGCCTGCAGAGGGGCCGGGTCCCGACCGATGAGCACCACGGCCTTGAGGCGCTTCGCGTGGGCCGCCACCAGCTCGTCGTAGGACACGCCCTTCGAGAGACCGCCGGCGATCCACACCACGGACTGGAAGGATGCCAGGGACGCCGAGGCGGCGTGCGGATTGGTGGCCTTCGAGTCATTGATCCACAGCACCCCGCCCTCGTTGGAGACCACCTGGATCCGATGTTCCCCGGGCTGGAAGGTCCTGATGCCGTCGCGTACGGCGGCGGTGGGCAGGCCCGCGGCCCGGACCAGGGCCGCTGCTGCCAGCGCATTGGCCACCAGGTGTCGCGGGACGACCTCCCCGAGATCTCGGATGGCACCGAGCTCGGCGGCCGAGTCCTTGCGCTGCTCGATGAACGCGCGATCCACCAGCAGGTCCTCCACCACGCCCATCATGCTGACGGACGGCATGCCCGTGGTGAAGCCGACCGCACGGCACCCCTCCACGACGTCGGCGTCCTCCACCATCAGTTCGGTCTCGCGCTGCTCCACGTTGTAGATGCAGGCGATCCTGGTCCGTTCGTAGACCGAGGCCTTCGCCGCGAGGTACGCCTCGTAGCTCCCGTGCCAGTCCACGTGGTCCTCGGCGACATTCAGGCACACACTCGCGAGCGGGGAGATCGAGTGGGCCCAGTGGAGTTGGAAGCTCGACAGTTCGACGGCGATGACGTCATAGCCCTGCGGATCACGGATCACGTCGAGGATCGGCGTCCCGACATTGCCCGCTGCCACCGCACGCTTCCCGCCGGCCAGGAGCATGGACTCCGTCAGTTGCACCGTGGTGGTCTTGCCGTTGGTGCCGGTGATGGTCAGCCAGTCGGCCGTGGTGCGGCCGGCGCGGATGCGGACCCGCCAGGCGAGTTCCACGTCACCCCAGATCGGGACGCCCTGTGCCGCGGCATCCGCGAGCAGTGGTTGCGTGGGCCTCCAGCCGGGAGAAGTGACCACCAGGTCGGGCTGCTCGCCGTCCACCAGCGGCAGGGTGTCGGCGTACTCGGTCCCGAGGAGTACCTCGTGCGCTCCGACGATCCGCAGGGTGTCGGCCTTGGCCTCGTTCCCGGTACTGCTCAGTGCATCGACCACCACCACCACGGCGCCCAGCTCGACCAGCGTGTCAGCGGCGGAGAAACCCGATGCGCCGATACCCGCCACCACCACGCGCAGTCCTGCCCAGTCGGAGTCCCAGGTGATGAGGTCCCTCAATCGGTCGGACTCGACACTGCCGGGCGCTCCCGTGCCGTTCATCGAACCGCTCATCCCACGACCCATTCCGCATAGAAGATGCCGAGTCCTACGGCCACGAAGAGGCCCGCGAGGATCCAGAACCGGACCACCACCGTGACCTCCTGCCAGCCCTTGAGCTCGAAGTGGTGCTGCAGCGGCGCCATCTTGAAGACGCGCTTCCCGCCGGAGAGCTTGAAGTAGCCGACCTGGATGATCACGGACAGGGTGATCATCACGAAGAGACCGGCCAGGATGACCAGCAGCAGCTGGGTGCGCGAGAGGATGGCGAAACCGGCGATGGCTCCACCGATGGCCAGCGATCCGGTGTCACCCATGAAGATCTTCGCGGGTGAGGTGTTCCACCAGAGGAACCCGATGAGCGCTCCGCACATGGCACCCGCTATCAGGGCGAGGTCGCCCGGGTCGCGGACCTCGTAGCAGACACTCCCGGCACCCGGTGTTCCGCAGCTCTGGTTGCTCTGCCAGATGCCCATGAGGAAGTAGGCACCGAACACCAGGACCGCAGCACCGGCAGCCAGCCCGTCCAGACCGTCGGTGAGGTTCACGCCGTTGCTCGCCGCCGTGATGATGAGGTTCGACCACACCACGAAGAGGATCGCTCCCCCGACCGTCCCGAGGAACGCGAAGTCCAGCGGCGTGTCCCGGATGAACGAGACCGCCGTCGAGGCCGGCGTACGGCCTTCCGAGTTCGGGAATCTCAGGGCGAGGATGCCGAAGATCACCCCGACCGCCGTCTGGCCGATGATCTTCGCGGGCGCACTCAGGCCGAGGCTCCGCTGCTTGGAGATCTTGATGTAGTCGTCCGCGAATCCCACGAGTCCCATACCCGCAGCGAGGAACAGGAGCAGCAGCCCCGACGCGGTGGGTCCCGCACCCGGTGAACCCACCGCCATCATGAGCAGGTGGGTGAGGAAGTAGGCCAGGAAGACCGACCCCACGATCACGGCACCGCCCATGGTGGGAGTACCGCGCTTGGTGTGGTGCGCGGTGGGGCCGTCGTCGCGGATGAACTGGCCGTACCCCTTCCGCACCAGCAGCTTGATGAACAGGGGCGTGCCCGCGAAGGCGAAGAAGAGCGCGGAGGCCGAGCCTATGAGAAGTGGGATCACGGCTGCTGGGCCTTTCCGGAAGCGCCGGGGTGATCCTCGGCGGGTACATCGACGGGGCCTGCTGCGGTCACCGGGGGCGCCGCGGCGGCGATCCGGTCTCCGAGGAACCTGATGCCCGCACCGTTGGAGGACTTGAACAGGACGATGTCACCGGGCTGCAGTTCAGCGGTCAGGAGCCGTTCCGCCGCGTCGACGTCATCGACGTGCACGGCTTCGCTGCCCCACGAACCCTCGAGCACGGCACCGTTGAACAGCGCTCGGGTGTTGGGCCCCACGCAGACCACGCGGGAGATGTTCAACCGCACCACCACGCGTCCCAGCAGATCGTGCTCCTCGATGGAGCTCTCACCGAGTTCGAGCATCTCTCCGAGGACCGCCCAGGTCCGCCGCTGTCCACGGCCCAGTTCTGCGAGGGTGCGGAGCGCCGCGCGCATGGATTCGGGGTTGGCGTTGTAGGCGTCGTTGATGACGGTCACACCGTCGGCGCGGTCCGTCCGCTCCATCCGCCAGCGGCTGGCCGCCGACTGGACCCGCAGGCTCGCGGCAATGCGCTCAGGAGCACAGCCGAGCTCGTAGGCGATGCTCGCGGCCGCCAGCAGATTGTCCGTGTGGTGCAGTCCGAGCAGGGGTGAGACGACGTCGTGCTCCGTCCCGTCCGGGAACACCAGCGTGAAGGAGGGGTTTCCGTCCGACGTCGTGGTGCTGTTGCGCGCGACGACCACATCCGAACCATCGGCGGTGAAGTCATCGGAGGACGTGAAGAAGACGCTCCGGGCGCGCGTGCGCTCCTGCATCCCGAGGACACGCTCGTCGTCCGCGTTCATCACGGCGATGCCGGACGGTGTCAGCGCCTCGAACAGCTCGCCCTTGGCCCGCGTGATGTTCTCCACGCCGCCGAACTCACCGGCGTGGGCGGAACCGACACCCAGCACGACGCCGATGTCGGGCTGGACGAGTGAGGCGAGGTAGGCGATGTGCCCGGGCCTGGTGGCGCCCATCTCGATCACGAGATAGCGCGTGTCCCATCCTGCGGCGAAGACGGTCAACGGAACGCCCACCTCGCCGTTGTAGGAGCCGCGGGGGGCCACGGTGGGCCCTTCCTCGGCGAGGATTCCGGCCAGCAGATCCTTGGTGGTGGTCTTCCCGGCCGAACCGGTGATCCCGATGACGGTGATCTCGCCTGCGGCGCGAAGCCTGCGCAGTGTCTCGGCAGCGAGCTGCCCCATCGCGAGCACGGCATCGGGCACGATCACCGCGGGGAACAGCGCACCATCGGGACCGGTCACCTCGCGTTCGGCGAGGGCGAGGACCGCGCCACGCTCGAAGGCCGCCGCGACGAAGAGATGGCCGTCGGACTCCTCTCCCGGCTTGGCGACGAAGAGACCACCCGGCTCGCTCTCACGGGAATCGGTGACGGCGGAGGTGACGCTGATGGGGTTGTCGTTCGACGCGGGACCCACGAGGGTACCGCCGGTGACTGCCGCGATCTCGGCTGCGCTGAATTCAATCATGACGGTTCAGGACTCTATCCCGGGCGCGGAAAGCCCAAAGAATCCATACCTTGTCAATGCGGAGCGCAACTCCACACGGTCGTCGAGCGGAAGGTCCACGCCCTTCACCTCCTGCCACACCTCGTGCCCTCGTCCGGCGATGATGATCGTGTCCACGGGCGCTGCGATGGACACCGCTCGGTCTATCGCGTCCGCCCGGGGGAAGACCTCGAGGATCTCGCACGCCAGCCCCTCGTCCCGTGCGGCGGCTTCTGCACCCTCCCGTACTGCGCGTCGGATCCCTGCCTCGTCCTCGTCATGGGGATCGTCGTCGGTGACGATCAGGACGTCGGACAGGCGTGCTCCCACGGCGCCCATGACCGGGCGCTTGGACTCGTCACGCTGTCCGGTGGCACCGAAGACGGCGATCACCCGTCCCTCCGGCCTGCGGACGGACTCGAGGGTCCTCGCCAACGCGTCGGGGTTGTGGGCGAAATCGACGATGGCGGCCGGCGCCTCCCCGATGAGCTGCATCCGTCCGGGGACCTCGGTGGTGAATGGGTCATGGGTGTCGAGAGCGCGCTGCACCTCCTGCACCCGGGCACCCGAGGCGATCACCATGACGGTGGCGAGGGCTGCGTTGGAGATATTGAACGTCCCGGGTAGTCCGCTGCGGACGCGAAGGCGCTCACCTGTCCGCGCGGCGAGCACGAAGGTGTGGCCCAGTCCGCTCGGCTCGATGTCCTGCACCCGCCAGTCGGCCGCGACCCCCGAGGCGTCCCGCGCGTCCGTGATCAGGGTCAGGACCGGCACCGTCGTGGTCTCCGCGAGCTTCCGCCCCCAGGCGTCGTCCACGAGCACCACGGTGCGGCGCGAGTACTCAGGGGTGAAGAGCATCGCCTTGACCGCGAAGTAGTCCTCCATGGTGCCGTGCAGGTCGAGGTGGTCCTGCGTGAGATTGGTGAAACCGGCGACGTCGAACCGTACGCCGTCCACCCTCCCGAATTCGAGGGCGTGCGAGGAGACTTCCATGGACGCCGCGTCGATGCCCCGTTCACGCATCAGCGCGAGCAGGGAATGTACCTGGGGTGACTCGGGAGTGGTGAGCGCACTGGGGATGGGGTCCCCACCGGCCCGGATCTCGATCGTGCCGATGAGTCCGGTGCTCCTCCCGAGCGCAGCCAGCAGCGCGTTCAGGAAGTAGGTGGACGTCGTCTTGCCGTTGGTGCCCGTGATACCGAAGAGGGTGGGCCCAGCATCTGTCTCCGCAGGATCGGGGGTCCCACCGAAGATGGCCCGAGCCAGCGGGCCCACCGCACGGCGGGCGTCGGGAACGACGACGACCGGCGGAGGTTCCGGCGCGTCGCCCGGGAACGCGCTGCGCACGATCTCGGCGCCGGACTCGTCCGTGAGGATGGCGACCGCTCCGGCCGCGGCGGCCTGGCCAGCGAACTCCGCACCGTGCCGCGTGGCCCCGGGCAGGGCTGCATAGACGTCACCCGGCAGGACGCCCCGGGAGTCGAGGGTGATCCCGGTGACGATCGGCAGGCCCGTGGTGCCCGCCGTCCCGGCGAGCGGACCGATCGCCGCGAGGGCGGAGGACAGCTCGACGCTGCGGGCCACGCGCGGCCTTAGCAGGGAAGCCGCACTTCCCTGCGAGGTGTTCGATTGCACTGTTCCTGGCCTCCGGGTCAGAATTCCACCGGGTAGATGTCCGGCTTCGTCGTCGAGGCCGGGACATTGTCCGAGTTGAGGACCTGCTGCATGACCTTCTGGAAGGACAGTCCTGGAATGAGGTAGTAGAGGTCGCCCTGGGGTCGCTGCAGCGTCACCACCACCACGTACTGGGGGTCCTCGATGGGAGCCACTCCCGCGTACGAGAGCGTGTAGCCATCGTAACCGCCGGTGTCGCTGGGAGCTTCCGCCGTGCCCGTCTTCGATCCGACGCGATACTGCTCGAGCTCGCCGGAGGCCCCGGAGCCCTCCTCGGTGACCGTCTCGAGCATCTTCCGCATCTCGGCCGCGGTCTCCGGTGAGACGACCTCGGTCCCCTCGTCCTGAGGCACTTTGTGCTCCGTACCGTCCGGATCGATGTAGGCGTCGATGAGGCGTGGCGTGAGCCGGACGCCGTCGTTCGCGATCGTCTGGTAGACCATCGCCGTGTGGAGAGCCGTCTGCGAGAGGCCCTGCCCGAAGAGCACGGTGTACTGCTGACGGTCGTCCCAGTTGTCGGGTGTGGTGAGGAGGCCCTGGTTCTCCTCCCCCAGGCCGGTGCCCAGCGGATCGCCGATCCCGAACTTCTTCATCCAGTCGTAGCGCTCCTGCTTGGTCAGCTTCTCGCCGATCTGCACCGTCCCTGTGTTCATGGACTTGGCGAGCACACCGGCTGCGGTACGCCGCTCCCGTCCGTGCTCCGTGGAATCCTTGAACGTCTGGTTACCCACGGTGTAGCGGTTGTCCAGCGTGAACCTGGAGGAGGGCTCGATCAACCCCTCCTCCAGTGCCGCCGCGAGGGTGATGACCTTCGTGGTCGAACCGGGTTCGAAGGCGGCGCTGATGGAGTTGGGGCTCCGTTCCTCGACGGGGGTGGCATCGGGGTCGTTCGGGTCGAGCGTGGTCGACTCGGCCATGGCCCGGATCGCACCGGTCCCGGTCTCGACCACCACGATGTTGCCCCACTCGGCGTCGTAGTCCTCCACCTGGGAAGCGATGGTCTGCTGGGCGAACCACTGGAGGTCCTGGTCGATGGTCAGCCGGACGTCGCGGCCGTTCTCCGCGGGGACGTCCTCATTGGTGGCGTAGGGGATCCGGATGCCGTCCCCGCCGATCTCGAAGGTCCGGCTTCCGGCCTCTCCGGTCAGTTGGTCGTCGAGTGCCGTCTCGAGTCCAGCACGGGCTCCGCCGTCGGGCCCCACGTAGCCGATGACCGAGCCGGCCACGGGGCCGGCGGGATACGTCCTGACACTGGTCATGTCGGCGTAGACACCGGGGATCCTGACGGCCAGCGCGCGGTCCCTCACCTCGGGCGTCACGGAGCGTGCCACATAGTTGAAGCTCTGCTCCCCCAGGACGGCGCCTCGGAGCGTCTCGACGTCGATGCCGAGCACGTCCGAGAGTTCCGCGAGGCCCTGATCGATCGGGATGTCCTCTTCGCGAACCTCCCCGACCGTCCGATCGAACTCGTCGACGTCGCTCAGGCGCTGGTCCACCACGATGTCGTAGCGCTCCACGCTCCTGGCGAAGTACTTGCCGTTGGTGTCCACGATCGAACCACGGATGGGCTGCACCACCGTGGTGGTGAGCCGGTTGGACAGGCCCGCCTGGGCCAGACCGTTCAGATCGAGGGCCTGGAGCTGGAACAGCCGTACCCCCAGGACCAGCAGCAGCACGAGGACGAAAGCGAGTCCCACGCGGAGCCGGGTGGAGCCGAGCGCCAGTCGGTGGCTGTCCGGGCTACCGGTACGTGCAGGGGTCACGGGAGTTCCTTGTCGATCAGTACGTTCGGTGCGGGGACGGCGGGCTGCGGTGGTCGGCCGCTACCGTTCGCCACCGAGCTGCTGTGGTCCCGGTATGGTGCCGGTCGCGTCGGCCTCGTCCGCAGTTCCACTGGACTGATAGCCTTCGTGCGCGGCGTCCGCCCCACCCGCGGACGAGTCCTCGGTCTGAGCGGGAGCCGGCGCGGCAGCCGGTGCGGGCCGATCGGTGCCGAGGCTCGGCGCGGCGATCAACACCTCGGCCTCCGGCCCCTCCTGTGCCGGCTCCGGCACGCCGGACACCGTGCCGGTCTCCAGATCGATGGTGCCGAACGTCGGCGAGGCCACCATACCGAGTTCGGTGGCCGCGACCGCGAGATTCTGGGGGGCCTCCCTGCTCTCGACCTCGAGGACGAGTGCCTCGTTCTGCTGCGTGAGGGCCACCTGCTGGTTCCTGAGCTGCACCAGTTCGTACTGCTTGCCGGACACCGAGATGTTGAGCATGAGCACCGTCGCGAGGGCCGCCGCGAGCACCAGGAGGGTGAACACCGCGAAGGGAACCCGTCGCTTCGTGGGTCGCACCGGCACTACGGAGAGCGGCGTGCGGGCCTTCGTCGTCGATCCGGCCGGCTTCGACGACAATCGCTCGGGGGCTGCAGCGAGCGCACCGCTCCCGGAGAAGGCTGTGCCGTCCTGCCGCTTCTCGACAGTCAGTGCCTGGCTCATGTGGTTGTCCCGTCGACTGGTCCGGCCTTGATTCGTTCCACTGCCCGCAGCTTGGCCGAGGCCGCACGCGAATTCTCTTCGATCTCGGTCGAGGTCGGCGCCTCGGTGCCTCGCGTCAGCGAACGGAGATACGCCTTGTGCTGCTCGAGCTCCACGGGGAAGCCCACCGGAGCCGATGATCTGGTCCCTGCCGTGAACGCGCTCTTCACGATGCGGTCCTCGAGGGAGTGGTAGGACATCGCCACTACCCGGCCGCCGATCCTCACGGCATCGATCGCTGCGGGAATTGCGCGTTCCAGCACCGTCAACTCCTCGTTCACCTCGATGCGCAGCGCCTGGAAGGTGCGCTTCGCGGGATGGCCACCGGTACGGGACGCCGCTGCCGGCACGACCGAGCGGATGACGTCCACCAGTTGAGCCGTGGTGCGGAAGGGTGCTGCATCCCTCGCCTGCGTGATCGTCGTCGCGATCCGACCCGCGAACTTCTCCTCGCCCCAGGTGCGGATGATGCGCAGGAGATCCTCGGTGGAATACGTATTGACCACGTCCGCTGCGGTGATACCCCGTGTCGTGTCCATACGCATGTCGAGCGGCGCGTCGTAGGAGTAGGCGAAACCTCGGTCCCGCTCATCGAGCTGGAGGGAAGAGACGCCGAGATCGAACAGGACGCCGTCCGCGCCTGAGATGCCGAGGTCCGCCAGCACGTCGGGGATCTCGTCGTAGACGGCGTGGACCAGGTCGGTGCGGTCCTTGAAGGACGCCAGTCGCTCCCCCGCGAGTTCCAGCGCCTCGGTGTCACGGTCTATCCCCACGAGGTGGGCCTTCGGGAACCGCTCCAGCATGGTCTCGGAGTGCCCGCCCATGCCGAGCGTCGCGTCGATGATGACGGCTGTACGGCCGGCTGCTTCCGCGGCTTCCACCGAACCACCGATGAGGGAGACGCAGCGGTCGCGAAGGACGGGTACGTGCCGCTCACCCGTCGGTCGATCACCGCGCATCCGCCATCTCCGTCCTGCAGCTCGTCATCATCGTATCGGTGTGTTTCTGCAGGCCGCTGGAAGGAAACGCCGTGCTCTTGGGTCAAATCCCCATCCGTCCGGACGATCGACGCCTGGCTCCGGGGAAGTGGAGCCAGGTGACAACCATGTCCGGCGGCTGGAGGTCTCATCCAAGAGAACCGTGAACCCGCGGCCTGCGTGCTGCCGGGGTGTCCTGCTGGTCGAGTTCCCGGTCAGATGATCCCCGGGAAGGTGTCCTCGTCCGTCTCGGAGAAGGCCGTTTCCTTCTCCATCAGGTAGGACTCCCATGCATCCGCCGCCCAGATCTCCGCACGGCTTCCCGCACCGATGACCGCGACGTCACGGTCCAGGCCCGCGTAGGACCTGAGTGCGGGCGGGATGGTGATCCTGCCCTGTTTGTCAGGAACCTCGTCCGAAGCTCCTGACAGGAAGATGCGGTTGTAGTCCCTCGCCTGGCGTGACGAGATCGGCGCGGACCGCATCTGTTCGTGAACACTCTCGAACTCACCCATGCTGAAAACGTAGATACAGCGCTCCTGGCCCCTCGTGAGGACCAGCCCCTCGCTCAGTTCCTCGCGGAACTTCGCAGGGAGGATCAGCCTGCCTTTCTCGTCGAGACGGGGACTGTGAGTTCCGAGGAACATCCCTGACCGCCTGTTCTGAGTCTGTCAAGCCCAAGAGTATGGTGCCTTGCTCTTATATTCCCCACTTTACTCCACAACCCTCCCCGGTCAATGCGCGGGCGCACTCCATGGCTGTCTTCTTCGTCGAATACTCGGCAGAACCTTGCAGGACGAGCTGCGCTGACAGGGACGAGGCACTGGGACGGGCTCGGGGAGGAAAATGGAGGAAGACGCTGGAGCAGTTCCCCATCCGGTCCGCCGGGTTCGTCCAGCAGGGGTCGACAGAGGAACGTCATCGGCTCGACCGTTAAACGAAGAAGGAACCCGCCGCAGCGGGTTCCCTCTTCGATCAGTGGTTCCCGCTCGGTCAGCGGTTCACCTGCTATGCCTGGGGATCAACTCTGGTCCCTGCGGCGTTCGTCCCACTTGTCCTCGAGATTGCTCATGAAGCCGCTCTTTCCCCCCGAGGTCGCCTTCGACGGCTTCCCTGCCGGCCTCGCGCCCTCCACCTGCTTGGACCTGGTGGTCGCGAAATACACACCGGCGCCCATGATCAGGAAACCCACCACTCCGATCGGGATGTACTGGTTGACGATGCCCGCGAGCAACACCAGGATTCCCGCGATCGTGACGAGCGCCCCGATGACCAATCGTCTCGTCGACATCGCTTTTCTCGTGTCCGAGGCCATCGAATGCGCGAACTTGGGATCGTCGGCGTGCAACTGCTGTTCAAGCTGATCAAGCAACCTCTGCTCGTGTTCCGAGAGTGCCATGACCGCCTCCTTTGATGGGTACCAACGTTCCTCCGTCCAACCAACGACCGGGACGCATCGTGGGTTCCCGGCGGAGGGCGTGTAAGCACCGGCGACGAACAACGAATCTACGTACTGGACGGCAGTCGGACTACCTGAATCAAGAATAGTTTGCTACGTGTCGGCCGCAAAGTCACAATGCGGACTTGATCGGCCTCTCGAGGAGGTGTTATCCGCCTCCCTGGCCCTCATCGGCGGAGGTCAGGACGGTCGGCAGGTGGGCTGTGCCGTTCCCGCTCGGACGGCTCTGCGTCCGTCGAGTGCGAGGTACTGACCGCTCGCCCGTCCGGCCGGGTTCCTGGCCCGTCCCGGGGGCCCCGCCCCCTGGGGTCGAGGAGCCCGGCCGGCACCACACCTGCACCTCCGAACTTGCGATTCACGTCATCGAGCACACGCTCGGCGAGCCGCCAATTGTCATCCCTGCGGTCGATCGTCAGCTGGGTGGACCCGTCCCCGCCCACCTCCAAGGACTCGGCCCGCAGACCGATCAGTCGCACCGCCATGGGTCGCTCACCGAGTGCGGCGAGCAGGGCTGTCGCCGCACCGTACAGGGCGTTCGCGCTGTCCACCGGCTCGTCGAGCTTCTTGGACCGGGTGAGGGTGGAGAAGTCCGCGTAGCGCAGCTTCAGCGCGACACCCCCGGCGCGGTGGCCCGAGGCCCGCAGGCGCGTGGCGGTGCGGTGGGCGAGCCGGAGGAGTTCACGGCGCAGGACCTCCGAGTCGTCGATGTCCCGGGAGAAGGTCTCCTCGGCTCCGATGCTCTTCTCGGGTCGCGCGACCACCACCCGCCGCGGATCCCGCCCCCAGGCGAGGTGGTGGACGTGCTCACCGGACGTACCGAGGAGGCGTCGGAGCGTGGGTACCGGTGTATGCGCTACGTCCTGCACCGTTCGGATCCCGATCCGGGCAAGAACCTCCTGGGTCTTGGCGCCCACTCCCCAGAGAGCGGACACGGGCAGGGTGTGCAGGTAGGCCACGGTCTGGTCCCCGGGGATCAGCAGGAGCCCGTCGGGCTTGGCCCTGGTGGACGCGATCTTGGCGACGAACTTGGTGGTGGCTGCGCCGACGCTGGCGGTCATGCCCAGCGTCGACTCGATCTCGGCACGCACCTGCTCCCCGATCTCCCGCGGACTGCCGAGCCTCCTGAGGGATCCGGAGACGTCCAGGAACGCCTCGTCCACGCTCAACTGTTCGACCTGCGGGGTGATCGATCGGAAGATGCGCATCACCTGCCGGGAGACCTCGGAGTAGCGCCCCTGGTGCGGCGGGAGGATGACAGCTGTGGGACACTGCCGCATGGCGACGGACATGGGCATCGCGGAACGCACACCGAACCTCCGCGCCTCGTACGAGGCCGAGAGCACCACGGAACGCCCTGACGGTGAACCGACGACGACGGGAACTCCGCGCAGGTGCGGATGATCCTGCAGTTCGACCGAGACGAAAAAGGCATCCATGTCGATGTGGAGGATGGAGCACTCCGCATGCTCGGGCTCTCGCGACGCTTGCTTCGACACCCTCCCATCGTAGGCAGCCCCGCTGACAGCCGCAGGTCGAGACGCCGCGCGCACCATCGGGCGACCGCGTCGGCGACACGACGGGCACGCGGTCGCCGAGCCGTCGACGCGGCGATGACCGCCCCCGACGGACGACTAGAGTGGACGGACCACGACCAGCCGAGCTGCCCGGGAGATCCATGCTGTCCGCCCCTGCCACCCCCGACCCGGGTGGTTCTTCCGACGATGTCATCGCGATCGAGCAGAGCCTCTTCCGGACATCGCTCTCGCAGACGATCGAGCAGTTCCTGGCCGAACAGCGGAATGTGCTGACCGAGATCTCCGAAGAGTCCCTCCCGCTCATCTCGAGCATCGCCACCCTCACCGGCGGTGGCAAGCGCATGCGGGCACTCCTGTGTTACTGGGGATGGCGGGCCGCTGGAGGATCGGCGGATGCCGTGGCCCCCACCGTGGCCGGGACGGCCCTCGAGTTCTTCCAGGCCGCAGCCCTGATCCATGACGACATCATCGACCGGTCGGAGACGCGCCGCGGTCGGCCGAGTGTGCATCGCCAGTTCAGTACGCGGCACACCGACGCGGGGTGGCACCTCGACCCCGAACGGTTCGGGGTCTCGGCGGCCATCCTCGCGGGGGACCTCTGCCTTTCGTTCAGCGAGGAACTCTTCACAGCAGCGTGCCGGGAGGTCGCGGGTGACACCGCCCGGACGATCTTCAATCGGATGCGGACCGAGGTCATGGCCGGCCAGTACCTCGACCTGCTGGAGGAGGCGGTCGGTCCTGATCAGACCCCGGAGGTCGCCGAGGAACGTGCCCTGAACATCCTGCGCTTCAAGTCCGCGAAATACTCGATGGAGCGCCCCCTCATGCTCGGCGGCGCGTTGGCAGGAGCGGACGAAACTCTCCTGACGGCCTACTCGGCCTTCGCACTCCCCCTCGGCGAGGCCTTCCAGCTCAGGGACGACATCCTCGGCGTCTTCGGTGATCCTGACGTGACGGGCAAACCAGCAGGAGACGATCTGCGCGAGGGGAAGCGGACGCTCCTGATAGCCCGGGCCCTCGGAGCGAGCGACGAGGAGTCGCGAGCGACCATCAACAGGATGCTGGGCGATACCACCCTCGACGAGGACGCCGTGACGACGTTGCGCGCGCTGATCACCGGGAGCGGTGCACTCGAGCTGACGGAACGGCTCATCGCGGAGAAATCGGAGGAGGCTTTCACGGCCCTCGCCCGCCTGGAGGTGGACGCGATCTCCCGGCAGGCACTTCAGCTGTTGGCCGAGGCCGCGGTCACCCGGACCGCGTGAGGTGCACGGGCAGGACCGGAGTCAGCGACCCGGAGCACCACCGCTGACGGGCTCCCGCCATGCGGCGTCGGCTGCCGGCTCTGGCCGTTACCAGGCCGCCGCTTGTGCGCGGCGGCGGATCTCGGTCTTTCTTCCGTTGCGCATGGCGTCGATCGGACGGCCGGGAAGTGATTCGTCCTCGGTGTACAACCAGCGAATGATGTCCTCGTCCCCGTAACCGGAATCACCCAGCACCACGACGGTACCCTTCAGGCTGTCGAGCACAGCGCCTTCCACGAAGAAGTCGGCCGGCACGCTACGGATGTTGCGCTCCCCGATCCGGACGCTGACGAGGGATCGTTCGCTGATGAGTGCATGCACCTTGGTGATGGGCAGGCCGAGGGTCTCTGCGACCTCGGGAAGGTTGAGCCAGGACGGGACGAGTTGTTCGAGTTCAGTCACCGTTCAAGGGTGCCATGCCCGTGCAGTCAACTCCAGCCGCGCGAAGGTGTCATCGGACACCGCTCCTCCTGCGCCGGACTTGGGCTGTTCGACGTCGAATCCGACACGCACGAGGGCAGCATGATGCGGTTGATCAGCGCCCTGTGCCACTCCCGTTGTCGTGTAGGTTCACAGGAGTCACACATGTAACGGTGTCAACACCGACTCTCCCGCATCACAGCACGTGCGCACTCCTGCCCGGACTCTCAGGCCCCCAGGCGTGCGCGTCCGCGCGGACTCAGCCGCCAACAGACGAGGAACGAAACATGACTGCCCAGCGATCGATCGCACCGCTGCACGGCACGCACTGGAAGGCCCGCGGCGCCAGCCCCAGCGGTCTCCATGCCGCCGTAGCCACCGCCGCCATCCCCGCGGTGATTCTCTCTTCCGTCGCGCTCGCCCAGCCGGCGTCGGCAACGCCGCCTCACCAGGTCCCGGTGACCCGGCAGGTCGGGCCGGTGATACCCGTTCTGCCACGTGCGGTCGTTCCGGCCGAGCTCGTCGCCATTCAGGTTCCCGTCCTGAACGTCACGATTGCCACGCAGACCGTACCCAGCGACTACACCATCAGGCCCGGGGACACAGTCGGCGCCGTCGCTGCACGTCACGGGTTGTCCACCGAAGCAGTTCTGAAGCTCAACAAGCTTGACGTCCGGACCATCATCTACCCCGGGCAGAAGATCAAGCTCTCAGGAAGCGCTGCGCCGGCGGCGACACCCGCCCCTGCGGCCCCCGTCGCACCGACGTCCGGCGCCGCAACCTACACGGTGAAGTCCGGAGACACGCTCGGCGCCATCGCTTCCCGCAACGGGGTGAGTCTCCAGAGCATCCTGACGGCCAACAAGCTGTCGATGACCTCGATCATCCGGCCCGGACAGGTTCTCTCGCTGACCGGCACCGTGTCAGCACAGGCCACCCCGCCGACAGCCCAGTCTGCTCCTGCTCCTGCTCCTGCTCCTGCTGCGGGTTCCTACACCGTCAAGGCGGGTGACACGCTCGGCGCGATCGCCTCCCGCAACGGGGTGCGCCTGACGGACCTCCTGGCGGCCAACCGGATGTCCACGAGCACCGTCATCTACCCGGGCCAGAAGCTGGCGCTTGCGGGACAGGGCGGAGCCCCGGCACCCGCACCGACGCCGGCAGGCGACCTGGTCCCGTCGACCTTTTTGGGCTACCAGTACCCGGACCGGGTGGTAGCGGACGCCAACGCGAACAAAGCCCTGCTCACTGCGGTGTCGGCTCCCTCCCCGGCCGAGATGCGGCAGATCGTCGCCGACACCGCACGCTCGATGGGAGTCGATCCCAGCCTCGCCCTCGCGTTCGCCCTCCAGGAATCGAGCTTCAACCAGCGGGCCGTCTCCCCTGCCAACGCGATCGGCACCATGCAGGTCATCCCCTCCTCGGGGCAGTGGGCCAGTGATCTCGTGGGCCGCACGTTGAACCTGCTCGATCCCTATGACAACGTGACCGCCGGTGTGGCCATCATCCGCTCGCTCGTCCGCACGAGCCCGTCCCTGGACATCGCGATCGCGTCCTACTACCAGGGACAGCACTCGGTGCAGAACCGCGGGATGTTCGAGGACACCAAGCGATATGTGGCCGCCATCAAGGCCCACCAGCGCACCTTCCAGTAGGAGGGTCCCCGGCCGGGCCCAGGGATCCGGAGAGGGCGGGATCACATGGTGGTCCCGCCCTCTTTGCTGCTCAGGATTAGGATCGAGGGGTGCAGCAGCAACGGAAGGACCCCCTCGAGGGCGTGATCGTGGACGGACGCTACGTGGTCCACTCGAGATTGGCGCGCGGAGGAATGTCCACCGTCTACCTGGCCACGGACCGGCGCCTGGATCGGCGCGTCGCTCTCAAGGTGCTGTATCCGCACCTCGCCGATGAGCCCGGGTTCGTCGTCCGGTTCGAGCAGGAGGCGAAATCCGCCGCCCGCCTCTCCCATCCCCATGTGGTGGGGGTACTGGACCAGGGCGTCGACGACGTCGGTGGGGCGACCGTCGCTTACCTCGTGATGGAGTTCGTGCAGGGCCGTACACTGCGGGACGAGCTACGTGCGCACGGCCGCCTCACCCCACGTCGCGCGCTGGCCCTGCTGGACGCCGTGGTGGAGGGGCTCGCAGCGGCGCACGAGGCCGGGTTGATCCATCGGGACGTGAAACCGGAGAACGTCCTGCTCTCGGACACGGGCCAGGTGAAGATCGCGGACTTCGGCCTCGCCCGGGCAGCCTCCGCGAGCACCGGCACGGCAACCCTCGTGGGGACGGTGGCCTACCTCTCCCCCGAACTCGTCCTCGGACAACCGGCCGAGGCACAGAGCGACATCTACTCCACCGGCGTCATGCTCTTCGAGCTGCTCACCGGGCAGCAGCCCTTCACCGGTGAGGTACCCATCCAGGTGGCCCTCCAGCACGCACAGCACGATGTCCCGGCTCCCTCCACGATCCTTCCGGGCCTCGCGGCGGACATCGACGAGCTGGTCCAGTGGTGCACCTCGCGCGATCCGGAGGCACGCCCGGTGGACGGGACGGCCCTGCTGGGCGAACTCCGCCACATCCGTACTCATCTCTCGGCGGCCGAGCTGGACTTCGCGCCGGCCGCTACGCCGGATCCGCTGCCCGGCCAGGACCAGTTGACGATGACGGCGATACCCCGGCCGCCGACCGGGGATCCCGCCACCGAGACCCTTCCGCCGTCGGCCCTCCGCCATGGCCCCCATGCCACGCGCGGGGGTGCGGAATCGGTGACGCAGGCGTTCTCGGGACCTGCGAGCGAGGACGAGAACAGCACCCGCGTCATCCGCCGGGACGACAACGCCACACGGGTGATCGGGGCGATGCCCTCCCGACCGCCGTCCGCCGCTACGGGAACGGGACGCAGTAGTGACCGGGCGGCGCCCGATGCAGCAGGGTGGACCGAAGCACCCCGGTGGGAGCCACAGGACCATCCGTCGGAGGACCGGCAGACCATCCGCCGGTCCTCGAGCGGGGCATCTGCTGCAACGGGCAGCGGGCAGCGCCGGCTGTCGAAGCGTCAAGCGGACCGGCTGGCGCAACGGCCGCAGAAGTCGCTCTCCGGCAGGACGAGGAGGAGGTCGTCACGCCTGCTGGTGGTGCTCCTGGTCCTTCTGGCCGGCGTCGTCACGGCCGCTGGCTGGTTCTTCGGTGCAGGCCCTGCCGGCACGGTGTCGCTGCCAGACGTCGCGAACACGCCGCTCGCCGACGCCCGGGCGGCTCTCGGCGAGGAGGGCCTCGGGTCCCTGTCCACGCAGGAGGTCTTCGACGACGAGGTACTGGCCGGACTCGTGATCGGGACCGAGCCCGCGGCTGCGTCGGAGATCCGGCGCTTCGAACGCGTGGAGCTGATCGTCTCGAGGGGACCGGAACTGTTCGAGGTGCCGGACGTGGTCGGCGCGACGCGTGCCGACGCCGTGGCCGATCTGACGGCCGTCGAACTGGCCGTGGGTGAGATCCGCGAGGAGTACAGCGAGACAGCTGCAGCGGGGGTGGTCCTCCGGCAGGCTCCTGATCCGGCCGCCGATCGGCGTCGCGGAGCAGGCGTCGATCTCGTGGTCTCGCGGGGGCCGGCTCCGATCGAGGTACCGGACGTCACCGGGCTCGAGGAATCGGAGGCCGTGTCCGCACTGGAGGGTGTGGGGCTGGAGGTGGAGGTCAGCGAGGACCGGGAGTACAGCCGCACCGTACCGGCGGACGCGGTCGTGACGCAGAGTCCCCGGGACGGAGCCGTGCAACGCGGTACTACCGTGACGCTGACCTTCTCGCAGGGACCCCGACTGGTGCGTGTGCCTAATGTCTTCTCCCTGCCGGAGGCCCGAGCGATCGCTGCCCTCGAGGAGGCGGGGTTCACGGCTCAGGTGGACTACACCTTCGGCAGTGCGGTCCTCGGGCTGGTGGCGGGTCAGAGCGCGACGGGCGAGCAACCCGAGGGCAGTACCATCCGGATCACCGTCACCTAGACACCCGACCGTACGTCCCTGGAAAGAACGGAGGGCGGGCCACCCGCCGGGGTGGCCCGCCCTCCGTCCTCCTTGCAGAAGGCTCAGCTCTTGGACAGGGCTCCGGCCACGAGGAATGCCATCTCCAGGGACTGCATGTGATTGAGGCGCGGATCACAGACGGACTCGTAGCGCTCGAGGAAGGCGTCCTGGTCGATCGGGTCCGCGCCTCCCAGGCACTCCGCGACGTCGTCGCCGGTCATCTCGACGTGCAGTCCG
>JASLBS010000208.1 GCA_030146405.1 Arthrobacter sp. | reverse complement strand
GGGCGGACCGCGGGCCCGAGCCGATGCCCACACCGTTCTCGTACGAGGGTTCCATGCCGCGACCGGTGCTCTCGGTCTTCTCCCACGAACTGCTCGACGCGGACAAAGCCGCCTACAGTGCTTTGCTCTCCCACCTCGCCAGGTTCGATACGGACTACACCGTGATCATGGTGCAGGTGGAGAACGAAGTCGGCCTGCTCGGTGGCGGCAGGGATCGCTCACCCCAGGCACAAGCGGCCTGGGAAGCACCCATGCCCTCGAAGTTGTGCCAGGCTCTACTCCAGAAGCCAACAGCTCTCGACCCCGACGTCACCGACGTTCTCCTTCCTGCCGCTACCGGTGGTCAGAGCTGGGCCACGCACTTCGGAGAAGGAAACCCCGTTGCCGAGGAAGTTTTCATGGCATGGGCCTTCGCCAGCTATGTCCAGCAGATCGCTGTAGCCGGGAAGGACATCCACCCACTCCCAACCTATGCGAACGCGTGGTTGGGCCCGCAGCCCGGCCAGGACCTTCCCGGGAACTACCCGAGCGGTGGGCCGACGGAGAGGATGCTCACGGTCTGGCAGTGCGCGGCCCCAGCGTTGGATTTCCTCGCACCGGACATCTATGTGCAGAACTCGGCCGACATCATGGCGCAGTATGCGTGCACCGGTAACCCACTGTTCATTCCTGAAGCGAAGTTCAAAGCCGGTGATGTCTTCTTGGCGATCGGGTTCTTCGGTGGGTTCGGATACCATGCGTTCGGGCTCGAAGACGCCCGCGACGGCAACCAGTTCGGTGATGCCCTGCGGGCGCTGCGTGCCCTGACGGGCCCGATCGTCGAGGCTCAACGTGAGGGCACCATCTTCGGATTCGCCCTCGGTCAGGAGGAGGACAAGGTCAGCTCCCTACTGGGCGACTGTGTGGTGACGGTGCGCAACGCGCACAAGCTCTACTCCACCATGCTCCTCGACGCAGGTGTCCAGCTGCCTCCACCACCGGAGTTACCGAGCGAAACCGATGCGGCGGCTCACGGTCCGACGCCAGGTGATGGACGGCCCTTCGGCATCGTCGTTGCGCAAGGCCCCCTGGAATTCCTCGTCGTAGGGCAAGGCGCGCTGTTCGACTTTTCCCTCGAAGGTGCTGAGGTCGAGGTCGATTCCGTGCGTGAGTTGCGCCTCGTGGACGGGCGATGGCACGAAGGGCGGTTCCTCAACGGCGACGAGCGGCTGCAGGTACTACAGACCGACACGATCAGCGCCGCGCGGATCACCCTGCTGAAGAACGACCGGTACCCCACGCTTTGACAGCACATGTCATCGTATCCACGGCAGTAGTCGAGGACGATGATGTTCGCCGCCGGATCGCTGTGACCGCCCCAGGACGCCCCGGAGCCCCAGGACTCCTCGCAGTTCCGGGGCTCTCCGGCGTCACTCGTACCCGCCCTGGACCTCGCGTGATATCTCCGACAGCCGACAGTTCTCCCGTGGGTCCTGCGGCCTCGTGATGACTGTGCGCAGGACAGAGCCATTCTCGGTCAGGTCGCCACGTTCGGCTGCGTGGAGCAGCATGTGCGCGAAACGATGGTTCCAGCCGATCCCCCTTTGACCAGAGGACTCTGCGCGGATCCAGTTCACGCTCAGCAATACGTCCTCGCCGACCATGACACCAGCTCCATGGGCAGCCAACAGGGAGGAAAGGACGTGGGATGCGTCCGGCTCCAGAAACAACGTCACAGCGGCACAATCATCAGGACGATCCAACACCAAAGAACGGGAGGTGACTCTTACCTGCATTGAATTCCTGCCGTTATGTCGAGGAGGGTGCCGTTCCCATTCTGGCGCCCTGCCGGGCAGGGCAGAAGACGCTCATTACCGATGCCGACTATCGTTCCCGTCGATGTTCCCGGGGCCGGTGAGCGTCGAAGCGGCCCGGACGATCAGGTCGCGGAACCAGCGGTGTCCCGGATCCTCGGTTTTGGAAGGGTGCCACCAGGCGCACTCCACGAGGGTCGGTAACGTGATAGGCAGATGCAGAATGTTCAGCTCCGCCACCGCGGCCAGCATCCGGGCCAGACGTTCCTGGACCAAGGCGAGACGGTTGGTCCCCGACACGGCAAACGGCAGCATCAAGAAAGTTCCCACCACGACGTCGGTCCGCTCACCCAGCTGAAGGTCGTATATTTCCCGATCGGCCAAGGTGGAGTTCGTGTCAGAGTTCAGGAACCGGGCCCACCTCGCCTCACGCATGTCCTCGAGCGTCAGAGCTTCCCGGGGGAAAGCAGCTCCCGTCACACATACCCAGTTGTCCTGGAACAGCTCGACATGGGGCAGATCAACGAGGTGTCCCTCGGGGATCAGGAGGACATCGGCGTCCTGCAGGGTTTCCTTGCTGCGTTCGACCATGGCCTGACTGACGGCCTCGAAATGCACCTGGGCGCTCGGGGCTTCACGCTGCAACATGGACATCAAGGGATCAGCGAGCACGGCCATGGAATAATCCGAGGTGATGACCCGATAACTACGCGTCGTGGTGGC
>JASLBS010000195.1 GCA_030146405.1 Arthrobacter sp. | reverse complement strand
GCTCTGCATCGGGGAGCCGGCAGAAGTGAAGGACGACGGCGGTTCCACCCGCTACATCCTGGAGCAGGCATCCCGGGCGCTGGACGGGCTCGACGACGACCAGCGCGCACGGGTCCTGATCGCGTACGAGCCCATCTGGGCGATCGGCGAACAGGGGCGCCCGGCGACTGTCGAGGAACTGGAAGAGCCCTTCACCGCACTCGGACGGGAGTACGGTGGTCGTGTGGCAGGCCTGCTCTATGGTGGCTCGGTCAGTCTGGACAACGCGGCGGACCTGCTCGGCATCGACCATGTCGACGGACTGTTCGTAGGCCGTACCGCATGGAAGCTGGACGGCTACCTGCAGCTCCTCGATATCGCCGCGGAACACCACCGCGCCTGACCCACTCAGCACCCATCACGACCCGCAACGAGAAGGAACAGAGAACATGAGCGAGAAGAAACTGCGCATCGTCATCGGCAGCGACGAGGCCGGACTGGAGTACAAGGAAGCACTGCTCAAGGATCTCGAGGCCGATGAGCGGGTGGAGAGCGTGACCGATGTCGGTATCTCCCGCTCGGAGAACGTGGACTACCCCCACGTCGCGGTGGACGCAGCCCGGAAGGTCGAGAGCGGCGATGCCGACCGCGCCCTGCTGATCTGCGGCACCGGACTCGGCGTGGCGATCTCGGCGAACAAGGTCGCCGGGATCCGCGCCGTGACCGCCCACGACTCCTACTCCGTGGAGCGCTCCGTGCTGAGCAACAATGCACAGGTGCTCTGCATGGGCCAGCGGGTGATCGGCCTGGAGCTGGCTCGTCGCCTCGCGAAGGAGTGGCTCGGCTACACCTTCGACACCTCGAGCGCATCGGCGGCGAAGGTCGACGCGATCAGCGGCTACGAGAAGCGCTGATACCCCCCGACAATCACCCCTGGGGCCGGTCGAAGGTGGCGGGGTCGCCGCCGACACGCGTGGCCGTGTCCAGGCCGTCGATGGCTGCGAGGTCCTCGTCGGACAGGGTGAAGCCGAAGACATCCAGGTTCGACTCCATGCGCTCGGGCGAGACCGATTTCGGGATCACGATGATGCCCTGCTGCGTGTGCCAGCGCAGGATCACCTGAGCCGGCGTGACACCGTGCGTGACCGCGATACCGTGCACCACCTCGTTGTCGAGGTCGGCACCCTGCCCCAGGGGACTGTAGGCCTCGACCGCGACGCCGCGCGAAGCGAGATCGCCCCGTAGCGTCCGCTGGGCGAAGGACGGATGGACCTCGATCTGGTTGAGCGCCGGCGTGATCGCCGCCTCGTCGGCGAGGCGGTCGAGGTGCTCCGGAAGGAAGTTCGAGACACCGATCGCCCGGACCGAGCCGTCCGCGAGCAACGCCTCCATCGCCTTCCACGTGTCGAGGAACAGCCCGTGCCGGGGGTAGGGCCAATGGATCAGGTACAGGTCGATCACGTCGAGCCCCAGCGCTGCCCGACTCGTCTCGAACGCTCTGAGCGTGCTGTCGTACCCCTGATCACGGTTGCGGACCTTCGTCGTGACGAAGACGTCCTCGCGGGGAATACCGCTTGCCCTGACCGCCGCGCCGACGCCCGCTTCATTGCGGTACGCGGCGGCGGTATCGATGTGCCGGTACCCGATCGACAGCGCCCGCTCGGTGGCCTCCTGCACGTCTTCCGGCTCGATCTGGAAGACACCGAATCCGACCTGGGGTATCTCGACGCCGTTGTTCAGGGAAAGGGTGGGCGAGGTCACGTCGGCTCTTCTCTCTGGAGGGTCGTCATCGATGCGGGATAAAGCCATCCTGCGGGGTATGTCGGCATGCCCGCAACGTATGTTCAGCAGGCGATATCGCCGCTGCCCGCTCGGTCGCCGGCGGGACGACCACGCGCGGCACCGCGTCCAGGGCACCGGCGTCGGTGGAGATGCGCTCGATGCCGCGGTCCGGACGGCAGGTAACCGGAGAGGGCAAAGGCAAGTACCCCCGGAATTAGTTGCGTAGGAAGCACTGTGTCCTACGGAAACTAATCTCCCTACCTTTGGGGTGGCGACGACGCCAATCCCACGCCCTTCAGGAGCATCCGTGCGCATCAGCAACACCCACACCCTCACTCGCCGCCTCGCGACCGCGGTCCTTCTGCCGGGGATCCTCGGCGGCGCCCTCGTCTTCGCCCCCCAGGCATCGGCGACGAGCGCGCCCACCTCGGGTATCTGCAACGGGGTGGTCAACCAGCTGGCGCACCGCGGCACGGTCCAGGAGAACCTCCTCAAGGCCGCAGCGAAGAAGAATGCCACCATCATCACCAAGCTCCAGGCCGACCGGACAGCGCTGCAGGCGAGTGCTGCGACCCTGAAGGCGCAGATCGACACGGCGAACAGCGCGCTCGCCGCACTGACCGCAGAAGAAACCCGGCTGGCCACCGCCGTCACGAGCGCGGAAGCCGACCTGAAGAGCCTGACCGAGCAGCAGGCCGCCACCGCGACGGCGATCACCACAGCGAAGTCCGAACTGACCGACCTCCAGGCCCAGCAGGCCACCGCTGCAGCGGCGCTCGAGCCGCTGCAGGAGGAGCTGACCGCCGCCGAGACCGCGGCAGCGGAGCTGGAGAAGCAGGCGCTCACCGCAACCGCCGAGGCAGCCGCCCAGCAGGAAGTACTCCGCATCGCCGCAGATGCCCTCCTCGGCCTCGAAGCCGATGCCGCACGGACAGCGGGTGACGTGGCCCGCCAGAACGACGCGATCGCGACGGCAGGAACGGACCTGGCATCCCTCACCTCGGCCGCGCAGCAGGCGGCCACCGCGGTCACCGGTGCCCAGCAGGCCGTGACGGACGCCGAGGACGTCCTCGAACAGCTCGTCGCTGCCGGCACCACGGCGCAGTCCACCCTCGACGCCCAGCGGGCGACGATCGCGACGGCA
>JASLBS010000157.1 GCA_030146405.1 Arthrobacter sp. | reverse complement strand
CTGACGACGGCACTGCCCGTCGCGGGCAGGGTGTGCTGGCTGCCGTCCAGGTGCAAAAAGGTCAGCCGGCGGGGCGGATGCCCGAGGTTGTGCACGCGGGCGATGGTCTCCTGACCCTTGTAGCACCCTTTGGCCAGATGGACGGCGGTGCGCATCAGGTCGAGTTCGTGCGGGATCGTCTTCTCGTCGGTCTCGAACCCCGGGCGTGGCCGCCAGGCCGCGATGCGCAGCGCCTCGGCCGCGAGCGAGCCCGCAAGCTCGAGTCCGGTGCCCGCCACGAGGTCCCCGAGGCGGGCACGCGGCACGAGGTACTCGAACCAGGGGCGTTCCCTACCGGGGTGCGCCGAGTCCTCCACGGGCGAGTAGGCATAGCCGCCGGGTGCCGTGGTGGGCCATGGGTCCTCCCACACGACGGGCGCGTCCCCGTCGAGTTCCGGGAGCGGCCGCGTTGCTCCGACGACCGCCCACTCCTCCGTCGCGTCCGTGACCTCGACGCGGAGCATGAACTTCATCCGATCGAGCCAGGCGGCCAGCGCACCGGCCTCGCCGCCCTCGGTGATGAGCCAGGCGGTCTCCCCGTCGTCGACGATGTGGGCCGAGTACTCGATACGGCCCTGCACCGTCAGGAGCAGGGTCTCCGAACTGTGTCCCGGCTGGAGTCCGAGCAGCAGTTGGGAGGAGAGGGTGTTCAGCCAGCTCAGCCGGTCCGGCCCGGCAACGCTGACGACGCCGCGGTGCGACAGGTCGACCACCGCCTCACCCCGTGCGAGCAGGCGCTGTTCACGGAACGGATCGCCGTAATGGGATGCGACGCCGGCATCGGCGCCACCTCCCTCGACGGCTCCGGGTCGGCTCAGGAGAGGGCTGGGTGTGGTCATGACCGTATAACGCCTTCCGGGCGGGGCTATTCCTGCGCCGACCGGGCAGGAGGCGGCGGCGCGATGAGTGCTTCCAGCGTCAGGAGGCTTTCCTGAGGATCGCGGAGGCGTGGGCTTCGAGCGAGTTCCCGTTCGCGGCCACGTCCCACCGCCAGTAGAGATTGCCCTCGACCAGGCCGAACAGCCGGGTCGCGGCCGAGTACTCCTTGGAGTGCTGTCCGCGCATGACCAGGTCCGTGCTCAGCTGGACCTGTGGTCCTTTGATGCTGCCGTAGTAGAGCTCGGCGATGCCTCCGGGATGCACGATGGTAGCCGTGATGTCGAAGCCACCGGATGCATTGCGGAACTGCTCCACCTCGTCGGCCGTCTTCAGCGCCGGGACGATGTCGGCCGGACTGAGACCTGGCCCGACATCGGCGTCGTTCAGCTTGCGGTCGAGCGCCCAGAATCCCGTCTCGACGGACAGTGGCCGCAACCGGGAGTCCTGCTCGTCGATGAGCCAGGACTCCGCGCTGTACTGGAGGTAGGGCAGCCCGTTCTGCGAGAAGACGACCCGCTGGGAGAAGCGTTCGGAATCGGCAGTACCCTCGCCGAGCATGCCCGTCCCCTCCCAGGCTCCGAGGAGCCAGGACAGGGGTACGAGTTCGGGCGTCAGGTCGGTGGGCAGATCAATCGACATGGAGGCTCCGGGTCAATCGGCTACTTCTGGCCCTTGTACAGGCGCGTGATGACGAGGGCTGCGAAACCGGCCATGCCGAGACCGGCGAGCACCAGCAGCGAGATGAAGAAGATTTCAAGAGCAAGAATGGACATGCTCCCATCCTAACTCTTGCCCCGGAGACGGGGGACCGCCCGCAGGCACGCCGGCGGGCCTTGATCAGGCGAGGAACAGCTTGTCCAGGAAGTAGACGAGGGCACCGAGCGCCAGGACGGGAGTGATCCCGACGGCGAGCGCGGCCGGCGTCGTCAGGGGTTCGTCCCGGGCGACGAGCAACCGCCGCGTCCCGGCGAGGACGGCGCCGCAGGCGAGGCCGACGACGGCGGCGGGCAGCGCGGCGACGTCGGTGAACAGCAGGGCTCCGAGAGGGCCGGCGAGTGCCGCCAGGACGACGGCGGCGGGACCGACGAGGCGGTCGGGGAACGGAAGGAGGCATACCGCCAGGGCGACCAGGATGCTGACCCCCGTCACGAGCAGGACGCCGGAATCAGCCGCGTTGACGGCGAGCCTGTCCGCAGCCACCCAGCCCGAGCCCATACCGATGGCGACGACGCCGGAACTGGCGCCGAGGGTCGATTCCAGCCTGTGGCTCTGACCTGTCCCCCGGACGAGCTGGATCATGAAGATCGCCCCGACACCGAGAGCGACGGACGCCGGGAACCAGGTCAGGAAGGATGGCCCGGGAACGGTGGCGGTCAGGGCGACGGCAAGCAGGGCGCTCAGTCCGATCGCCGCCGACTGGCTCTTCTTGGCGGGCACCCCGAGGACGTGCGGCCACCCGACGGCAGCCAGGACGCAGGCGACACCCGCTGCTACCGCGAGAGTCAGGAGGGAGGCGTACGAGGAGGCGACGATGGCCCCGGTGGCCACGGCTGCGGCTCCGGCCGCGGTGGCCACGCTCGTCCTCTTCACCCCAGCAATACTGCCCTACCTGCACAGGCAGTGGGAAAAGCCCGACGAGCCGGGGTGGAGCCGACGTGGGCCCCATCACAGCCCGGCGGCTATACTTGACCAAATCTCTACCGCCGTCATCCCCGCCCGGGACAGCGACGGCGCCG
Source organism: Arthrobacter sp. (assembly GCA_030146405.1). Taxonomy (GTDB): domain Bacteria; phylum Actinomycetota; class Actinomycetes; order Actinomycetales; family Micrococcaceae; genus Arthrobacter_D. Next base: position 677 of record JASLBS010000157.1, on the reverse strand, counting down.
TTGCCCGATGATGCGCATCCCCGACCCGTGGAGGACACATGCCGCACATCCTGATGCTCACCAACACCACCGGTTCCTCGGTCGAGATCCTGCCGGCCCTCGAACTGCTCAACCACAAGGTGCACATCCTTGCGGCCGAACCGACGGCACTGCTCGAGACCGAACCATGCGACGTCGTGCTGGTCGACGCCCGCAAGGACCTGGTGGGGGCCCGTTCCCTCACCCAGCTCCTGAAGGCGACCGGCCTGAGCGCTCCCCTCGTCCTGGTCCTCACCGAGGGCGGCATGGCGGCGGTGGCGGCGAACTGGCTGGCGGACGACGTCGTCCTCGACTCGGCGGGTCCCGCCGAGGTCGAGGCACGCCTCCGCCTGGTCATCGCGCGGTCGGCGGCCGCCAGCGAGGAGACGAGCACCGAGATCCATGCGTCGGGTGTCGTGATCGACGAGGCCAGCTACACGGCGCGGGTCGCGGGAGAGCCCCTGAACCTGACCTACAAGGAGTTCGAGCTGCTGAAGTACCTCGCCCAGCACTCGGGTCGGGTCTTCACCCGTGCCCAGCTGCTCAGCGAGGTCTGGGGCTACGACTACTACGGCGGCACCCGCACCGTGGACGTGCACGTGCGGCGCCTGCGCGCCAAGCTGGGCGCCGACCACGAGCACCTGATCACCACGGTGCGT
>JASLBS010000153.1 GCA_030146405.1 Arthrobacter sp. | reverse complement strand
CCGGTAGGTGAGGTTCCAGTCCACGGAGAGCCCGAGGGTGCTGAAGAGGTTCTCGAAGACCAACTCGTCCTCGACCGCCAGTTCCTCGCAGAGCTCGATGAAGGTGCGCCGTGAGACGGCGTCGAAGTCACGCTGGTTCTTCGCGGGCTCGGCCGGCGGGCGGTAGTCGGCGTCGTAGGCGACGGACGGGTCGCAGCGGACACCGAAATAGTTCTGGACCCGACGCTCGGTGGGCAGGCCGTTGTCGTCCCATCCCATCGGGTAGAACACATTGGCACCGCGCATGCGCTTGAAGCGCGCCATGACGTCCGTCTGCGTGTAGGAGAACATGTGCCCCACATGCAGGGACCCCGACGCCGTGGGCGGCGGGGTGTCGATCGAGTAGACCTCCTCACGCGTGGTGTCGCGGCGGAACGCGTAGGTGCCGTCCTCGCGCCACTGCCGGGAGAGCCTCTCTTCGAGACCCTCGAGGGCGGGCTTCTCGGGGACGGAAACGGGCTGGGGGGAGGGCGTGTCTGTGCCCTGAGGGGTGCTGGCCATGACTCCATTGTTCCCTACCCGCGCAGCATCCCGGTCCGCGCCGCCGTGACGCCTGCCCGCACCGGTCCAGGCCCCGGTGTGACTCCCGACCACCGGGTCGGGGAGCTATCGCCGCGTGTTCCTGCCGTGTGAGCTGTCGTACCGCGTGGCGCCTGCGTCCTGGAGGAGGGCGCCGAACATCTCGGTGACGTACACCGCGACGCCCGCGTGGTGCGCCATGAGGTCGGCACCGGAGCCCAGGGCCGCTCGAATCGGGCCCAGCACCGGAGTGGCCGGGTCGGCGGCGGCAGCACGCAACAGTTCCAGGCGCTGCGGACCGGAGGTGTAACCGAGTTCGAAGAGCGTCCAGTGGAACAGGTGCATCAGGGCGGTGTCACGGTCGAAGCCGTCATGCGAGGGCATCGAGGCTTCTTCCTCCCCGGTGAGGTCGAAATCACGGTGGAGTGCCAGGCCGAAGTCCGTGAAGAGCAGCCTGCCGTCCCGGACGAGGATGTTCCCCGGGTGCACATCGAAGTGCTGGAACCCCTGGCCGTTCATCCACGCTGTGGCATCGAGGAGCTGCTGGACCACATTCGGGAAGACCTCCGCACCGGTGCCCTCGGCCACGCTCCTGCGCATCCGGGCGCCCAGCGTCTCGGGCACGTACTCGAGGAAGAACACCATGCTGGCGGACGCGTCCTTCATCGCGGCCAGCTTGCTCTGCACCTGAGGCCACTGCGCCCCCCATCGGCGGGGGAACGCATCGCCGTCGAACTCGCTGAGGTCGGCCTCGCACGTGCTGTCGATCACGCGCCAACCGAGTAGAAGCGGGAAGAAATCCGCCGCTCCCGTCTCGACCCATCCGCTCGTCACCCGATGTGCCGCCAGTTCGCGCCCGACCGCGTGGGTAGGGCTTCCTAGTCCGTAGTGGGAGACGAAGGGTAGCTGGAGCCGGCTCGTCGTGCCGGTCGGATCCGCCTGTTCGATGCTGGTCAGCGGGAGCTGCTTCACGAAGACGGTCGATGCACCGATGCGCACCGTCCTGGTCGTTCCCCCGATACCGATGCCGACCGTCTGAGCAGTATCGACCAGGAGCTGCACGCGGTGGTCGTCCAGCCCGGCGAGCAGGGAGGAGATGCGTCGGGCGTCGGCTGTGCGTGGCGTCATCGCCTCACCCTAAAGACTGGTGTCTGCCGCACTCAGCGTTGCCGCGGAGGATGCAGAACTCGTTGCCCTCGGGGTCGGCGAGGACGACCCATCCTGTCCCGTCAGGCCGGCGTCGATCGTCCACTGCACGCGCACCCAGCCCCACCAGCCGCTCGAGCTCATCGTCCCGGGTGCCGTCCACCGGTCGCAGGTCCAGGTGCAGGCGATTCTTGACCCGCTTCGAATCGGGTACCTCGATGAAGAGCAACTGCTGCGTGCCGTCCCTGGAGAAGATGGGGCACTCCTCGTCCCCGGGTTCGTTCGGGTTTTCAGGGTCCTCATGGAAGTCGAGCACCTCGGCCCAGAACACCGATTGGCTGAACGCATCAAGGCTGTCGAACGAGGTGTGGGAGATGAAAGCCGTCATGGTCGTCACACTAGGCAGGAGCCGGAGGCTGGGTCCAGGAGGAGAAGGGAACCGGTTCCTTGTACAGGACCTCGCAGGATCAGGCGCCCGGCCACGAAGCGCTGCGGACTTCCCCATCCCAGCGTCCGACATGGCTCCCGGGTCAGTGTCCGGCGCCGAGGTTCCCGCCGAGGCGTTCGCGCATCATGGTGGAGGGTTCGTTGAGGCCGACGATCCTCACCTCGGTGCCGTGGGTGCGGTACTTCTCCTGGATGGCGTCGAGGGCGGCGACGGTGGAGGCGTCCCAGAGGTGCGAGCCGTGCAGGTCGATCGTGACCCTGTGCGGGTCGGTGGCGTACTCGAACTGCGTGTAGAGGTCGTTGGAGGAGGCGAAGAACAGCTCGCCGTCGACCGTGTAGGTGGCGTGCCGTTCCCCGTTCACAGTTTCTTCGGTGCGCTCCACGGTGACGAAGTGCGCGACGCGTCGTGCGAAGGCCACCATCGCGACGAGGACGCCGACGCCGACCCCGATGGCGAGGTTGTGGGTCCAGACCGTGACGATGACGGTGGCGAGCATGACGGTGGTCTCGCTCTTGGGCATGCGCTTGAGCGTGCTGGGACGGATGCTGTGCCAGTCGAAGGTCGCGATGGACACGAAGATCATCACCGCGACGAGGGCCGCCATGGGGATGAGGGCCACGATGCCGCCGAGGACCACCACGAGGATGAGCAGGAAGATCCCGGCGAGGAACGTCGAGATCCGGGTGCGTGCACCGGAGGCTTTGACGTTGATCATGGTCTGGCCGATCATCGCGCAGCCACCCATGCCGCCGAAGAACCCGGTGATGATGTTCGCCGCTCCCTGGCCCCAGGATTCACGGGTCTTGTTGGACCGGGTGTCGGTGATGTCGTCGACGAGCTTGGCGGTCATCAACGATTCGAGCAGGCCGACGGCGGCCAGTGCCAGTGCGAACGGGGCGATGATCTGCACGGTCTCGAGGTTCAGTGGGACATTCGGGAAGAACAGGGACGGGAGGCTCTCGGGTAGCTCGCCCTTGTCGCCGACGGTGGGTACGAGCACGTTGGCGAGGACCGCGAAGACGGTCAGGACCACGATGGCGACCAGGGGTGCAGGCACTGCCTTGGTGAGCCGGGGCAGACCGAAGACGATGAGCAGACCGACGGCGACCATCGGGTAGACCAGGAAGGGCACGTCGATGAGCTCGGGGACCTGGGACATGAAGATCAGGATGGCGAGGGCGTTGACGAAGCCCACCATGACCGAGCGCGGGATGAAACGCATGAGGCGGGCCACACCGGTGATGCCGAGGATCACCTGGAAGATCCCGCCGAGGATGACGGCGGCGATGAAGTAGTCGACGCCGTGGCTGGCCACCAGGGGCGCGATCACGAGGGCGACGGCACCTGTCGCGGCGGAGATCATCGCGGGCCGGCCGCCGAGGAAGGCGATGGACACGGCCATGGTGAAGGAGGCGAACAGTCCGAGCCGTGGATCCACGCCGGCGATGATCGAGAACGCGATCGCCTCCGGGATGAGTGCGAGGGCGACGACGAGACCGGCGAGCACCTCGGTCTTCAGCAGGCGCGGGTTGCGGAGTGTCCGGGCGACGGACTGCCGTTCGAGTGGGGTCAGCGGACGCGGATCGGTCGTTGGTGAGGCAGCAGCCATGGTTCGATGGTTCCTTCGGAGGCGGTGGTACCGGGGAGGGGCCGCACCAGGGGTGCGAGGCCGGAGCGTCTCGTACACGCCGCTGTGCAGGACCGCGCGGTGACCCCACTCTAACGTGACGTTAGAGTTCGATCATCAGGGAAAGGACACCGTGGGCAGCGCAGCCGACCGCACCATGCACATAGGCCAGCTCGCCGAGCGCACCGGGCTCTCCTTGCGCACCATCCGGCACTACGACGACGTCGGCATCCTCCCGCCGACATCGCGGACGGACGGCGGGTTCAGGGTGTACACGGAGGACGACGCCGACCGCCTCCTGCTGATCCGCAGGATGAAGCCGCTGGGCTTCACGCTCGAGGAGATGCAGGGCCTGCTGGAGGTCACCGACCGACTGGAGACGGAGACAGATCCTGAGCGCGTCGGGGAACTCCGCGCGGCGCTGGACGCTTTCCGGATATCGGCCGTGGAGCGCCGGGAGAAACTCGTGCAGACCCTCGCCCGTGCGGACGAATTCATCGAGCGGCTCGGCCACTACTGATGCCCGGCGCAGGCCGGTCATCGCCCGGGGTGGTCAGGGTTGCACGGGACGTTCGTGGCCCGGTCCCGGATTCCCGACGAAGACCGCGCCCGACAGTGGCGCGAAGGCGTACCACCGCGCCGTCGAGCTCCGGTCCGTCCAGCGACCACAGGGTCGTGTTCGTGTACCCGGCGAACATCTGCACCTTCGGCGGGTCGGCGCCGGGATCTGCTGGATCGCCCGATCGGGCAGGACGAGGGGCCATGACGGAACCCTACCGGTCGCGGTGTCCGCGGGGGCGAGGCTTCGAGCTCCCGCGGCGGCTGGTTACAGTGGCCCCATGACATCGAACCCGCAGCCCAACCCTGTCCCCACGCCCCTCGGAGCACCCGCAGATCCCGCCCCGGCCGCCCTTCGCGCCGTCGTCACCGGCGCCAGTTCCGGCATCGGCGCGGCCACCGTGCGCGCCCTCCGTGCTGCGGGCTGGGACGTCATCGCCGCCGCCCGCCGGATGGAGCGCCTCGAAGCGCTCGCGGAGGAGACCGGTGCCACGCCGATGGTCCTCGACGTGACGGACCAGGCCTCGGTGGAGGCCTTCACCGCGGAAGTGGCCTACGCCGGGCCACTCCACGCCCTGGTGAACAACGCCGGTGGGGCGTTCGGCACGGAGACCGTCGCAGAAGCCAGGACCGAGGACTGGGAGAGGATGTTCGGCGTCAACGTCCTCGGCTCCATGCGCATGACGCGGGCATTCCTCCCGGCCCTCCGTGCGGGGAAGCAGGGCAGCGTGGTGTTCCTGACCTCCACCGCCGCGCTCGCCCCGTACGAGGGTGGTTCGGGCTACTGCGGGGCGAAGGCCGCGCAGGAGGCCATGGCCCGATCGCTGCGGCTGGAGGAAGCCGAGAACAACATCCGCGTGATCGAGGTGGCGCCGGGCATGGTCCACACCGAGGAGTTCTCACTGAACCGTCTCGGCGGCGATCAGGGCGCGGTGGAAAAGGTGTACGAGGGCGTCCAGTACCCCCTGACCGCCGATGATGTGGCGTCTGCCGTCGCCTTCACCCTCAACGCCCCGCACCACATGAACATCGATCAGCTCGTGCTGCGTCCCCTCGCGCAGGCGGCCAACCACAAGGTGCTGCGGGGCTCCTAGGCGGAGGGCAGGGCACCCCCGCCGATCAGGTGCGCGGCGCGACCCCGAGCCGCACCGAGTAGTTGTCCAGGGTGCCCGGCAGCGGGGCGGACGGATCGAGTGCCTGGCCCTCCTCCACCCGGACGTCGTGCCCCTGGACGAGCGCGGCCAGCGCGGCACTGGTCAGGAGCAGGACCAGCTGCTTGCCCGGGCACACGACGGGACCGTCGCTGAACGGCACCAGTGGCCAGCCGTCGTCCTCCTCGGTGAGCCACCGCTCCGGGGAGAAGTTGTGGGCGCTGCGCAGGGAACGCTCATCACGATGGAAGTAGGGCGCGTAGACGAGCACGCTGCACTTGGCGGGCATGAGCCCGTTCTCCCACTGCACGGGCCGAGTGGTCTGGCGGAGGATCATCGGCGTCGTGGGCCAGAGTCGCAGTGCCTCGAGGACGGCGGCCCGGAGGTAGGGGAGCACCCGACGGCCGGAGGTGTCACCGGCGATCTCGCGGCGTGCCTCGGCCATTGCTTCCGGATGGGTGGCCAGGACGGTCAGGGTGCGGAAGACCGCCATGCCGGCGGGATCGAAGGCGAACAGCCACTGCGGTACCTGCTGCGCGGGCTCGGCGCCGTCCGCCTCGGGAGCGGCGGCCATGACGGCGGCGAGACTTCCGGGCTCCGCGTTGGCGAGTTCGTCGTTGATGCGCTGGAGGAAGCGCGCGCGGGTCTGCTTCCGGACCGGCTTGAGGAACGCCCAGTTCCCGTCCTTGCGCAGGCGGATGACCATCGCGGTGAGGTCCTTGTCATCCCACGCATGGTCGCCGAAGACCACGCGGCGCACCACGCGGTACCAGGCGTCCAGGAAATCCGCCCACGGGAGGAAGCCGCTCCGCGTCGCTTCGTCGAGCAGGTGCTGCATCTCCTCCTCGACGACGGGAACGAAGCGGTGGGCCAGGTGATGGACCGGGTGGTCCGTATCCAGTACCTGCTCCTGCAGGGCCCGCCGGACGCTGCGCACCGGCCCGCGGGAGATCAGGACGTTGGCGGGCTGGAAGTGGGAGAGGGCGGCCTTCTTCTCACTGCTGGCGGGGGAGAACGGTTCGGGGGACCGGGCCAGGACGGTGTGCACATCCCCGGGCGCCAGGACCACGGCCTGCTTGCGGATGGGCAGTTTGAGCAGCAACGGACCCTCCGGATACCGGGAGTGCACGTCCCGGACGATGCTCACGGCTTTCGAGTCCAGCTCGAAACGGCTGAAGAATCCCACCACCTTCGGTCTCCTGATGATCGGGCCCTTCGCGATGGTGGGCAGCATGACTCCCAGAAGGAGTCTCGCTGTATCACGCGCGGTGGCCGTGGGAAGGGTGGGCGTTGCCATGACGATGTCCATCCTGTTGCTGTCGGATACCCCTCTCACCCTGCCAAGGCCGGGGCGCCGACACAACAGGAGTGATCGGCACCCGTGCACCGCACGACTGTGGTGCACACCCCTGTGCGCGAGTACCCCTTCGACAACGAATTCGGGCCGGGGCTAGACTTGGGGCACCAGCATCGACCCGGCAATCACCGGCGAGCTTCCGGAAGAACGGTCCAGCCCGAGACGGCAGGGCCCGGTAGAACCGGACGGGGCGGCCCGTGACAGCCGAGCAACGAGCGGCAGCCCGGCCGACGCGCCCCTCATGCGGGGGTACGGCGGACGACGGCGGCAAGTGAGGTGGTACCGCGGGTCCCAGGACCCCGCGATCGGTTCGGCAACCGGTGGTGGGCGGAAAGGGGCGCCCGTCCTCACAGCAGGATTCCTGCTCCACCCGACGCCGCCGTACACAGGATGAGAACCATGCCGCAGATCTACCCCAAAGCAGTGTCGCCCGACGACGGCGGTACCCCCTCCTCCGGAGCGGGCGCATCCCCGCGTTTCCCCGAGCTGGAGGAACGCGTCCTCCGCTACTGGGAGCAGGACGGCACCTTCCAGGCATCCATCGACGCCCGCGACGCCGGCGTGGACGGATCCAACGAGTTCGTCTTCTACGACGGCCCTCCCTTCGCCAACGGTCTGCCACACTACGGGCACCTCCTCACCGGGTATGCCAAGGACCTCGTGGGCCGCTACCAGACCCAGCGCGGTCACCGCGTGGAGCGCCGCTTCGGCTGGGACACGCACGGACTTCCCGCCGAACTCGAGGCGATGAAGCAGCTCGGCATGACCGACAAGCAACAGATCGTCGCCATGGGCATCGACAACTTCAACGACGCCGCACGCGCCTCCGTCATGAAGTACGCGGGTGAGTGGCGCGACTACGTGACCCGCCAGGCACGCTGGGTCGACTTCGACAACGACTACAAGACGCTGAACCCCGAGTACATGGAGTCCGTCCTCTGGGCCTTCAAGACCCTGCACCAGAAGGGCCTCACCTACAACGGGTACCGAGTGCTGCCCTACTGCTGGAACGACGAGACGCCGCTCTCCAACCACGAGCTCCGCATGGACGAGGACGTCTACCAGGACCGGCAGGACCAGACGGTGACGGTCACCTTCCCGATCCTCGCCGGCGCATCTCCGCTGTCGAAGGACCTCGCGGGTGTGCAGGCGCTCGCCTGGACCACCACTCCCTGGACCCTGCCCACCAACGCGGCGCTCGCCGTCGGACCGGACATCACGTACGCCGTCGTCGCGGCGGAGCGCGACGGCGAGGCCGGCCGCTACCTGATCGCCGAGGACCTCCTCGGGAACTACGCCAAGGACCTCGGCTTCGCCGACGCCGCAGCCGCCCACGAGGCCATCGGTTCACGCCACCTCGGCTCCGAACTCGAGGGCCTGACGTACGAGCCCCTGTGGGACTACCTCGCCGACCCGGAGGAGGGCGGCTACCGCAACGCCTTCCGCATCCTGCTGGCCGATTACGTCACCACCACCGACGGCACCGGGCTGGTGCACCAGGCACCCGCCTACGGCGAGGAGGACCAGAAGGTCTGCGAGCAGGCGGGCATCCAGGTGATCCTCTCGGTCGACGAGGGCGCGAAGTTCCTGCCGTTGTTCGGGCGGGGCCCGCTGGCCGAGATCGTAGGGCTGCAGGTCTTCGAGGCGAACCGGCACATCACGCGCGTGCTGAAGTCCGAGGGACGCCTGGTGCGCCAGGCCAGCTACGTCCACAGCTACCCGCACTGCTGGCGGTGCCGGAACCCGCTGATCTACCGCGCCGTGTCCTCCTGGTACGTGGAGGTGACCAAGATCCGTGACCGCATGGTGGAGCTCAACCAGGACATCACCTGGATCCCGGGGAACGTCAAGGACGGCCAGTTCGGCAAGTGGCTGTCGAACGCACGCGACTGGTCGATCAGCCGCAACCGCTTCTGGGGCAGCCCCATCCCCGTCTGGCAGTCGGACGACCCCGAGTACCCGCGGACCGACGTCTACGGCTCCCTCGCGGAGCTGCGCGCCGACTTCGGCCGCCTGCCGGTCAACAAGCAGGGCGAGGTGGACCTCCACCGCCCCTTCATCGACGAGCTCACCCGGCCCAATCCGGACGATCCCACCGGGCGCTCCACCATGCGCCGCGTCGAGGATGTCCTGGACGTCTGGTTCGACTCCGGCTCCATGCCCTACGGGCAGGTGCACTACCCGTTCGAGAACGGGCAGTGGTTCGACACCCACAACCCGGCCGACTTCATCGTGGAGTACATCGGGCAGACCCGCGGCTGGTTCTACATGCTGCACATCCTGTCCACCGCGCTCTTCGACCGGCCGGCGTTCCGCAACGTCATCAGCCACGGGATCGTGCTGGGCTCGGACGGGCAGAAGATGTCCAAGAGCCTGCGCAACTACCCGGACGTCTCCGAGGTCTTCGACCGCGACGGCTCCGACGCCATGCGGTGGTTCCTCATGGCATCGCCGATCCTGCGTGGCGGGAATCTCGTGGTCACCGAGCAGGGTATCCGTGACGGTGTCCGCCAGGTGATCCTGCCACTGTGGAACGTCTGGCACTTCTTCAGCCTCTACACCAACGCGGCACACAGCGGGCAGGGCTACGAGGCGAAGGCCGTTCCGCCGGAGGCGGCCGAGGCCCTCAGTGAGCCGATCGACCGTTACATCCTGGCCAACACGGGCAACCTGGTCCGCGAGATCACCGAGGCGCTCGACGCCTTCAGCATCAGCGACGCCTGCGAGTCCCTGCGCCGCTACCTGGATACCCTGACCAACTGGTACGTGCGCCGCAGCCGCCAGCGTTTCTTCGACGAGGACACGGACGCCTTCGACGTGCTCTACACGTGCCTGGAGGCCGTGTGCCGCGTTGCCGCGCCGCTGCTGCCCCTGGTCACCGAGGAGATCTGGCGGGGGCTCACGGGCGGCCGGTCCGTCCACCTGACCGACTGGCCCGAGGCGGCGTCGTTCCCCGCCGCGCCCGACCTCGTGGAGCAGATGGACCGTACGCGGCAGGTCTGCTCCGTCGGCTCGAGCCTCCGGAAGGCCGCGAACCTCCGTGTGAGACTTCCCCTCCGTGAGCTCACCGTCGTCGCACCCGCTGCCGAGAGCCTGTCCGGCCAGTACTCGGCGATCATCGCGGACGAGCTGAACCTGAAGGACGTGCGCCTGGTGGACTCCGCCGACGCGGAGCCCGCCGAGTTCGGCATCACCCAGCGCCTCGTGGTGAATGCGCGGGCAGCGGGTCCGCGGCTGGGCAAGAACGTCCAGACCGTCATCAAGGCCTCGAAGTCGGGGGACTGGCGGGTCGACGACGACGGCGGTGTGAGCGCGGGAGGCCTTGCGCTGGAGGCGCACGAGTACACCCTCGACACCGTGGTGGAGGGCAACGACGCCGGCTCGAAGGCGGTCACGGTGCTGCCGGGGGGCGGATTCCTGGTCCTCGACACCGAGGTGACGGAGGAGCTCGCCGCGGAGGGCACGGCACGCGACGCGATCCGTGCCGTCCAGCAGGCCCGGCGCGACGCCGACCTCGACATCAGCGACCGCATCACCACCATGATCGGTGTTGCACCCGACCAGGTCACGGCCCTCGAAGCCAATGCCGCACTGATCAGGGCCGAGACCCTCACCGTGGAGCTACGGATAGAAGGCGTGGCGGGCATGGAGAACGACTTCAGCATCACCGTCGGAAAGCAGGAACAGCATGGATGACACGAACGGAACCGACGCGCAGGCCACGGGAGGACCGGACGGGCTGGACGGGTTCTCGGTGGAGAGCGTGTACGCGGAGCTCCTCGGGCGTGCCCCGGAGAACCGGATGGAGCCCAGGATGGCGCCGCTGCGCCGCGCCATGGAGATCCTCGGGGAACCCAACCGGGCCTTCCCGATCATCCACATCACCGGCACCAACGGCAAGACGTCCACTGCCCGGATGATCGAGAGCATCCTGCTCGCGCACGATCTGCGGACCGGGCGGTACACCAGCCCGCACCTCTCGCGCGTGACCGAGCGCATCAGCATCGACGGGGAGCCGATCAGGGACGAGACGTTCGTCCGGGTGTGGGACGAGATTAAGCCCTACGTGGACATCGTCGACGGCGAGCTGCTCGTCCAGGGCGAACCGCGCCTGACCTACTTCGAGTGCGTCACCATCCTCGCGTACGCCATCTTCGCGGACGAGCCGATCGACGTCGGGGTGATCGAGGTGGGCCTCGGCGGTGTCACGGACGCGACGAACGTGGGCGACGGACAGGTGGCCGTCGTCACCCCGATCTCGCTCGACCACACCGAGCTCCTGGGGGACACCCTGGAGGACATAGCACACGAGAAGGCGGGCATCATCAAGCCGGGAGCCTTCCTGGTCAGCGCGAGTCAACCGCGCGATGCGGCGCAGGTGCTCCTCGACCGGGCCCGCGAGGTGGGCGCCGAGTTCCGCTTCGAGGGGGTCGAGTTCGGTGTCGAGTCCCGCACCGTCGCCGTCGGCGGCCAGGTGGTGTCACTGACCGGACTTGCCGGACGCTACGGGGAGCTGCTGGTACCACTCCACGGAGAACACCAGGCGCAGAACGCGGCGGTGGCGGTGGCCGCCGTCGAAGCCTTCCTCGGAGGGGGAGAGCGCGAGCTGGAGACCGGGCTGGTCCGCAACGGACTGAGGGCGGTCACCTCACCGGGACGCCTCGAAGTGGTCCGAACAGCACCCAGCATCATCGTGGACGCGGCGCACAACCCCGCCGGAGCGCGAGCCGCAGCCCGGGGAGTCAAGGAGGCCTTCGACTTCTCACGGCTGGTGCTGGTGATCGGGGTCCTCGAGGACAAGGACGCAGCCGGCATGTTCGCCGAACTGCACGAGGAATTCGCCGGGATCCTGGAGGACGTCTGCCTGACCCAGTCCACCTCGCCGCGGTCCGTCCCCGCCGCCGATCTCCTGCAGGCCGCGCTCGCTGCCGGCTTCGCCGAGGAGAACATCACCATCCTCCCCGAACTGGACGACGCCCTGGAGTGGGCAGTGATGAAGGCCGAGGAGAATAATGATCTGGCAGGGGGAATCCTCGTGACCGGTTCCATCACCGTGGTCGGGGAAGCCCGCACGCTCCTAGGGAAGTAGGCGACGCATGGCACGACGCATGACCCGCGCGCAGCGCGAGTGGCGGCCCGGCATGCCCAAGAAGCGCCGGTCCACGAAGATCCTGTTCGCGTCCACCGTGCTGATGCTGGAGGCCTTCGTGGTCTTCTTCGCCACCCTGGCGGTTCTCGGGCTGCGGAGGGACGAGATCTCCCCCGCGCTCATCCTCACCTCGGGGCTCGGACTGTCCGTGGCGCTGATCCTCACCTGCGCCGTCCTGACGAGGAAGTGGGGAATCGGTCTCGGGTGGGTCCTCCAGCTCCTGATCATCGCGGGCGGGTTCCTCGAGCCCTTGATGTTCCTGGTGGGTGCTGCCTTCGCCGGAACCTGGTTCTACGGAATCCGCCAGGGCATCCGGGTGGACCGCGAGAACGTGGAGCGGGACCGGCTGCAGGCCGAGTGGGAGAGGGCCAACCCGGAATAGCCGGGCGGCTTTAGTAGAGTCGGGAGGAACAACCGATTCCGTCGCCGTCCCCGATGGCGCCCGTCCCACCAGGAGTACCCATGAGCGTTGAACGCACCCTTGTCCTCATCAAGCCCGACGGCGTGTCCCGCGGTCTCACCGGGACCGTCCTGTCCCGCATCGAGGCGAAGGGGTACACCATCGCCGAGCTGAAGCAGGTGCACGCCACCCGGGAGCTGCTCGAGGAGCACTACGCGGAACACGTGGGCAAGCCCTTCTTCGAGCCGCTCGTGGAGTTCATGCTGAGTGGCCCCGTGGTGGCCGCAGTGTTCGAGGGCCAGCGGGTCATCGAGGGATTCCGCTCGCTCGCCGGCACCACGGAGCCGACGACGGCGGCGCCCGGCACCATCCGCGGGGACCTGGGACGCGACTGGGGCGTGAAGGTCCAACAGAACCTCGTGCACGGTTCGGACTCGGTGGAGTCCGCCGAGCGCGAGATCGGCATCTGGTTCGCCTGATCCCTCCTCCGGCTGAACGGTTGCCCCGGGTCACGTGCCCGGGGCAACCGTTCCTGCGTCTTGGTAGGTTGGGACCATGATGACCTACAGCAGACTGGGTTCCTCCGGACTCAACGTCTCCACCGTCGGGCTCGGGTGCAACAACCTGGGCAGGGCGGGTACCACCTCCGAGTCCCAGGAGGGCACCGACGCCGTGGTCCATGCCGCGATCGACGCCGGGATCACCCTGTTCGATGTCGCCGACATGTACGGGAAGGCTCCCGGTACCAGCGAGATCCAGCTGGGCAAGGCGCTGGGGAAGCGGCGCGACGACGTGGTGCTGGCCACGAAGTTCGGTCTCGACATGGACGGCGTGAACGGCCCCGACTGGGGTGCCCGCGGTTCGCGGCGCTACATCATCAAGGCGGCGGAAGCATCCCTGCGGCGTCTCGGAACGGACTGGATCGACCTGTACCAGTACCATTCACCCGATGAGCAGACCCCGATCGAGGAGACCCTCGCCGCTCTCGACGACCTCGTGACCAGCGGCAAGGTGCGCTACCTCGGCCACTCCAACTTTGCGGGCTGGCAGATCGCCGAGGCCGAGTTCACGGCACGCAGCGGTGGGTACACCCCCTTCATCTCCGCGCAGAACCCCTACAACCTGCTGGACCGCCGCCTCGAGCGCGAGGCGATCCCCGCCGTGGAGGCCTACGGCCTCGGCGTGCTCCCCTACTTCCCGCTCGCCAACGGGCTGCTGACCGGCAAGTACCGCCGCGACGAGGTGCCTGCCGGCAGCCGCCTGACCCATACGCGGAAGAACGTCCTGGAGACGGCCGACTGGGACCAGTTGGAGGCGTTCTCCGCCTTCGCGTCGGAGCGCGGTGTCAGCGAGGTCCAGGTGGCGTTCTCCTGGCTCGCCGCCCGACCGGCCGTCGCCTCGGTGATCGCCGGAGCCACCTCGCCGGAGCAGGTACGCCAGAACGCCGAGGCAGCGGACTGGACGCCCTCGGAGGCGGACCTCGCCGAGCTGGACCGGATCTTCCCTCGACCCGCAGCCTGACCCGCCGCCCCTCCTGCCCGCCGGCCCTTGCAGCACGAAGGCCTCCTCCCGGCATCGGGTGGGCGCCTTCGCACTGTCGTCCAGCCGATGTCAGGACCGGTGGAAGGCCTTGCCGTTCACGCGCTCCGAGGCGCCCACCCGGTCGAGGTAGGGAGTGATCCCGCCGAGGTGCATGGGCCACCCTGCACCCATGATCATGCAGAGATCGATGTCCTCAGGAGCTGCGACGACCCCCTCGTCGAGCATCCGGCCGATCTCGTCGGCCAGGGCGTCCTGCGTGCGCCGCAGCACGTCCTCCGCCGATGATGCCGAGGTACCGCGGTCGAGCAGCGCCAGCGTCGATGCGGGGACGGCCTCGGTGCCGTCGTCCTGCTTCTCCCACAGGCCACGGAGACCGGCGTCGATGAGTTTCTGCTGGTTCGCCGAGACGTGGAAGCGATCACCGAAGGCGGTGTGCAGTGATTCCTGGACGTGCTGACCCACGGCCAACCCCACCAGCGCGAGGAGCTTGAAGGGCGTCATGGGCAGCCCCATCGACCGCAGGGCGTTGTCAGCCGTCTCGGCGTCGGTGCCCTCGTCGAAGACCGCGGTGATCTCCCCGAACATCCGTCCGAGGACCCGGTTGACCACGAACGCGGGTGCGTCCTGCACCAGCACGGCGTTCTTCCTCAGTCCCTTCGCCAGGACGAAGGCGGTGGCGAGGACGGCGTCGTCCGTCCTCGGGGCCCGCACCACCTCGAGCAGTGGCATGGCGGCCACGGGGTTGAAGAAGTGGAAGCCGACCACGCGTTCGGGGTGGCTGAGATCCGCGGCCATCTCGGCCACCGAGAGCGACGACGTGTTGGTCGCCAGGATGCACTCGGCGGACACGACGGCCTCGACCTCGGCGAACACCTGCTTCTTGACGGACAGCTCCTCGAAGACCGCCTCGATCACGAAGTCGGCGTCGGCGAACACGTCCTTGGTCACGGACCCGGAGACGAGCGCCTTCGTCCGGTTCGCGGCGTCGGGGGACAGGCGACCCTTGCCCAGCAGTGTGTCGATCTCGGCGTGCACGTGGGCGACGCCCTTGTCCACGCGTGCCTGGTCGATGTCCGTGAGGACCACCGGCACCTTCAGCCGGCGGGCGAAGAGCAGCGCCAGCTGACCGGCCATCAGCCCGGCGCCGACCACCCCCACCTTCGAGACGGGGCGTGCCAGTTTCCTGTCCGGGGCTCCTGCGGGCCGTTTGCCGCGCTTCTGCACCAGGTCGAGGAAGGCGTAGACGGTCGCGTGGAACTCCGGTGTCTGCATCAGTTCGGCCAGTGCCGCGCACTCCGCAGCCGCCGATTCCTCGCGGGAGTACGTGAGTCCTGCTTCGAGCAGGTCCAGGACGCGCGAGGGAGCCGGCGCGGCGTTACTGGTCCTCGCCTCCACGAAGGCCCGCCCTGCGGCGACGGCTGCCCGCCACACGTCGTCGTCGTATCGTGCGAGTGCGGCCCGCCGCCGGGCGACGGCTTCGGTGCTCGAACCGCGGAGGACGTCGGCTGCCCAGAGCAGTGACTGCTCGAGGTAGTCCGCCGGCTCGAAGAGGGCGTCCGCGATCCCGAGCTCGTAGGCCGTGCGTCCGTCGAGGCTGCGGTTGTTGCTCAGCGGGTTCTCGATCATCACCTTGACGGCGTGGGCGGGCCCGATGAGGCGCGGGAGGCGGTAGACGCCACCCCACCCCGGGACGAGGCCGATGAACGCTTCCGGAAGTCCGATGCCGTTGGCTCCCGAGGACACCGTGCGGTAGTTCGCGGCGAGGGCTATCTCGAGGCCGCCGCCGAGGGCCACACCGTTGATGAAGGCGAAACTGGGCACGCCCATGTCGGCGAGGAGGTCATAGGCCTCATGACCGAGTTCGGCCATGAGGCGGCCGAGGTGTTCGGACCTCACGTTCTTGACCGTGCTGAGGTCGGCACCGGCGACGAGGAAGTAGGGCTTGCCGGTGACGGCCACGCCCTGGATCTCGCCGCGCGCGGCGCGCTCCTTCAGGGCTTCGAGGGTCCGGCCGAACTCGATGAGGGTGTTCGGCCCCAGCGTCGTGGGCTTGGAATGGTCGAGGTCGTTGTCGAGGGTGACCAGCGCCAGGACCCCCGCACCCTCGGGCAGGCTCACGTCCTGGACGTAGGAGTGCGTGACGGTCTCGGCGGGAACCAGCGCCGCCAGTTCGTCATAGCGTTCGAAGCTCATGCTGCGTCCTGTCCGTAGTGCTCGTGATGGGGGTTCTCCCAGATGACGGTGCCGCCCATGCCGAGGCCGATGCACATGGTGGTCATGCCGTACCGGACGGAGGGGTCCTCCTCGAACTGGCGCGCCAGCTGGGTCATCAGGCGGACCCCGGAGGAGGCGAGCGGGTGTCCGACGGCGATGGCCCCGCCATAGCGGTTCACCCGGGGGTCCTCGTCGTCGATACCGAAGTGGTCGAGGAAGCTCAGCACCTGTACGGCGAACGCCTCGTTGATCTCGAACAGTCCGATGTCGCTGATCTCAAGGCCTGCCTGGCGCAGTGCCTTCTCGGTGGCGGGCACGGGGCCGAGGCCCATGACCTCGGGTTCCACCCCGGCGAACGCGTAGGCCACGAGCCGCATGCGGACCGGTAGGCCGAGTTCCTCCGCGGCGTCGGCGGAGGCGAGCAGCGCGGCGGTGGCGCCGTCGTTCAGGCCGGCTGCGTTGCCTGCGGTGACGCGGCCATGGGCGCGGAACGGGGTACGGAGGGCCGCGAGATCCTCCGCGGTGGTGCCCGGACGGGGTGGTTCGTCGACCGTGTTAAGGGTCCAGCCGGATCCGGCCCGGCGTGCCGCGACGGGCACCAGGTCCGGCTGGATCCGGCCGGCGTCGTAGGCCTGCGCCAGTTTCTGCTGGCTGCGGACGGCGTACGCGTCGGTGCGGTCCTTCGTGATGTCCGGGAAGCGGTCGTGGAGGTTCTCGGCGGTGTTGCCCATGGTCAGGGCCGCCGGATCCACGATCCGCTCGGACATGAAACGCGGGTTCGGGTCCGCGTCGGCGCCCATCGGGTGATTGCCCATGTGCTCCACGCCGCCGGCGATCACGACGTCGTAGGCGCCGAAGGCGATACCGGAGGCCGTGGTGGTGACCGCGGTCATGGCACCGGCGCACATCCGGTCGATCGCGAAACCCGGGACGGTACGGGGGAGCCCGGCCAGCAGAGCGGCGGTCCGGCCGATGGTGAGTCCCTGGTCGCCGGTCTGCGTGGTGGCGGCGATCGCGACGTCGTCGATGCGCTCGGGGGGAAGCGAGGGATTCCGCCGCAGGAGGTCCCGGATGCACTTGACCACGAGGTCGTCGGCCCGCATGCCCGCGTAGATTCCCTTGCTGCCCGCCTTGCCGAACGGCGTCCGCACTCCGTCGACGAAGACGACGTCGCGGACGGCCCGCGCTGATCTCCGCGTGGCTGTGCTCCCGGTTTCTAGGCTCACCCTGTGCTCCTCTTCGAGTTGTTGGTCCGCGCTCATGTTACTGGTGGGTAACATAGCGTGCAACCGGAGCGCCGGGGCCTCACCGGTCAGACAGCCGGTGCTTCCGCCCCGGCCTGCTGGCCTTTCACGGGCAAGGGGTCCGGATCGAGGAACGCAACGGTGATGATCGCCGCCACCTGCTCGACCTGCCATGGTCGCGCCCCCAGGTCGAGGAGCGCCGCCGACACCGATTCCAGGGTGATCTCGGCGGGCGGACGCCAGGCGATGCGTCGGAGGAAATCGGGGGTGAGCAGGTTCTCCACCGGCATGTCGAGCGCTTCAGCCCGCTGCGCCACCCGGGGGCGGACCGTCTGGAGCCTGGCAGCAGCCTCAGGATCCCTCTCGGCCCAGATGCGGGGCGGCGGGGGCGCGTTCGTGGACACGTGCAGGGGAGGCAGGTCGGTGAGCTTCTTCGCCTCACTGATGCAGCGGAGCCAGCGCGGGGCCTCTTTCGCTGCGGC
>JASLBS010000123.1 GCA_030146405.1 Arthrobacter sp. | reverse complement strand
CTGCTGTTGCGCCGGGCCGGCCTGGACGCCGTCGTGCTGGAGCGCCGCACCGAGCGGAGCACCCACTCGCGCGCCATCGGCATCCATCCGCCCGCGCTGCGGGCCCTGGACGCCGGCGGGATCGCGGCCGAGCTGGAGGCGCGCGGCGTCCGGATCCGCGACGGCGTAGCCCGCAGCGCGGGCCGGCACGTGGGTACGGTGTCCTTCTCGATCCTGCCCGGAGCGGAGAAGTACGTCCTCGCCGTCCCTCAGGCCGTCACCGAGGAGATCCTCGAGCGCCGCCTCGAGGAGGAGAGCGCGGGGTCCCTGCGGCGCGGAGTGTCCGTGGTGGGCACCCAGGAGCACAGTGACCACGTCCGCGTGACCGTACGGGTCGACGGACAGGACAGCGTCCTCGAGACACGCCTGCTGGTGGCCGCCGACGGCGCCCGGAGTTCCGTCCGCGACGACGCCGGGATCCGAGCATCGGCGCGGCGGTACCCCGACTGCTACGTGATGGGCGACTTCCACGACAGTACGGGCGATGGTGACGACGCCGTGCTCTATCTCGAGACCGGCGGCATCGTCGAATCCTTCCCTCTGCCCGGGCGGATCCGACGGTGGGTGGTGAGACTCGGCGGGCCCGTGGAGCACCCCACAGCAGAAGGACTGACGCGTCTCATCGAGGAGCGCACCGGCGTGACGGTGGATCCGACCACCAATTCGATGCTCAGCGCCTTCGAGGTGCAGTCGAGGCTCGCCGACCGCTTCGTCTCCGGCCGGACCGTCCTGGTGGGTGATGCCGCGCACGAGGTGAGCCCGATCGGCGGGCAGGGCATGAACCTCGGCTGGCTCGATGCCCTGGAACTGGTACCCATCGTCACGGCATCGCTCCGGGACGCCCAGGACGTCGGTGAACGCCTCGCCGCCTACGAGCGGGAGCGCCGGGCGAAGGCGTCCTCCGCCCGGCTGAAGGCCCACATCAACATGGCACTCGGACGCCCGCTCCCGGCGTTCCTCATGCGCCCACGGAATGCGGTGCTCGGTGCACTGATCCGGAACCCGGCAGTGCATGGCGGCGTGGCGCGCGCCTTCACCATGCAGTAGGGTCCGGGCCCCGGACGGCAAGAACCCCCGCGGCCTGCTGCCATCGCTCCACCGGGGTGGTCACGTGGCAGCGAAGGCGCTGCGGGGGTCAGCTGGCCGTGAGGCCGGGAGGGCTGCTACTTGAGCAGGCCCTTCTTGACGTTGCTCGGACGCTGCATCTCGCCCTGCTTCGCACCCATGATGATGACGATGCCGCTGACGACGGGCAGGAGCCACTGCGTGTACTTCAGCTGCGACTGCGCCTTGGTGAGCTCGTCGCTGGCTCCCGGGCGGGACTCGGTTGCACCCTCTGCACCCTGCTCGGCCAGCTCGCCGACCTTCTTGCCGAGGATGCCCGAGTACAGCGAGAGCGCCATGCCGAGGACGGTGACGATGGTCTTGGAGACCGTGTTGGAGCCGACGCCGTCCTGTGCGCTGACGCGGCCCTTGTTCGCACCGATGAGGGCGAGACCGCCGAAGCCGTGGACTGCGAATGCGGCGATCTGTACCGGGGTCCACTTGGCCCAGCCGAGGGCCGAGAGACGCGTGCGCTCCTTCGGGTCCTTCGCCTTACCGGTTGCGCCGTTGAGACCGACAGCGCCCATCAAGGTGCCGCCGAACCAGGCTGCAGCGCCGAGATCGTGGGCTGATCGTGCCAAAAGGTTTCCTGCCATGATGTAGAGCTCCTTAGACGTTGGTTCGACCTACCCTCTACATTTATCAGCCTGCTTACGATTAAGCTATTGCAACCCGGAAAAATACTTCACGGTGTGATTCTTCGCACGTAACTGCTACGAGAGGTGCCCATCATGGCCGACCACGCAAGCGAACTCGACGACGTCTGGCCCCAGTGGAAGGAGGCCGTGAACATGAGCGCCTCCCAGCTCGGGACATGGCTCGACACCGAGGAGTCCCAGGCGGTGGGGCAGAAGGAGGAGGGAACGGGTGAATCGGTGGGCCACAGGTCGGGCCGACGCATCATCGAGATCCTGACCACGAAGCGCGACGACCTCGGGGACGACGACGTCGAGCACATGCACAAGGTGGTCGGTTACGTCCATCGGCACCTCGCCCAGCGGCCCTCGAAGGAGGACATCGAGACGTCCAAGTGGCGCTACTCCCTCATGAACTGGGGACACGACCCCCTGAAGTAGGGCACACGGAAGTAGGTCGCACACCAGGAGGGGCACCCGGTGCTGCGGGCACCCCTCCTGGTGTTTATCTCTCGGGAACCGCTACTTCTTCGACAGAGCACTTTCCTTGTGGGCCGCCTGCTTGCCGGACTTCGCGCTCTCCACCGTGTAGTACGGCTCGTCCTTCGAGGCGTTGAACTTCTTGTCGTCGAACGTGAATTCCTTCAGGTGCTTCTCCACGACCTTGCCCTCGGTCTCGCCCTGCGGAGTGTTCCAGGTGACCTTGTCGCCCTTGCTGAATGACATCGTGTTCCTTCCTCGCGGCAGTGACTGTTCCGAGACTTCCAGAGCACACCGGAAAAAGGAAGCCTACTGATCGAGGTGCGTGGGCGCGAACAGACGCACGAGTGTCTCCACCACCACCACGTTGGGCCCCTCCGCGGCGAGGCTCTCACGCAGCACCTCTCCGAGGTCCTCGGGAGCCGCCCGCCGGGCAGGCACTCCGAAGGATTCCGCGAGGGCCACGAAGTCGGGGCGCGCCAGGTCCGTGGCCGTGGCCTTCCCGAACGCACCCTCCATGTACTCGCGCAGGATCCCGTAACCGCCGTCGTCGATGATCAGCCAGGTCACGGGGATGTCGTGCTGCCTGGCAGTGGCGAGCTCGGCGATCGAGTACATGGCCGATCCGTCACCCGACACCGCCAGCACGCGTGAGGGCAGGCCGTGCGATTCGATCCCCACCGAGCCACCGATGGCGCCGGGGAAGCCGAAGCCGAGGCCGCCCGCCCCCTGGGCCGAGTGGAACTGGCCGGTGCGCGCATCCCAGCAGCTCCACGCCCAGTAGGCGGCGATCGTCATGTCCCAGAAGGTCTGCATGCCGTCCGGGACGGCCTCGCGGATCGCATCCAGCAGCGCGCGTTCCTTGCCGAGGTCCTGGCCGTCGAGCCGCGCCCCCACCTTCGCGAGCGTCCCGGCGACGAGCGCCGCGGCGTCGTATCCTGCCTCCCGATCCCGCGCGAGCGGCTCGAGTGCCTCGTCGAGGGCGGCGAGTGCCTGGCCGGCATCGGCCCGGATACCGAGCGCGGGCCGGTTGGACTCGAGGACGCGCGGTTCGGCATCGATCTGGATGATGCGACCCCTCGGCTCCAGGGTGAAGTAGTTGGACGTCACCTCACCGAGCGAGGACCCCACGACCACCAGTACGTCGGCGTCCTCGAGCACCTCGGTCACATGGCGGTCCTCCACCCAGGCCTGCAGCGACAGCTCGTGGGTCCAGGGGAAGGCCCCGTTGCCGCCGGGAGAACAGACCACGGGTGCGCCCAGCTTTTCGGCGATCGAGAGCAGTTCCGCCTCGGCCCCGCCACGCCGGGTGCCGCCGCCGGCAACGATCGCGGGGCGCCTGGAGTCCTTCAGCCAGGCGACGGCCTCCCGCACGAGCTCGATGCGCGGCGGGTTGTCGAACGGTTCCGCGAGCGCGTCCTCCACCCTCGGGACCAGCACCGGGTCCAGGAGCACGTTCTGCGGGACCTCGATCCACACCGGCCCCTGGGGGGAGGAGACGGCCTCGGTCCAGGCGTCCTGGATCGCGGAGGGGATACCGGACGCGTGCTGGATGAGGCGCTGGCTCTTGGTGACGTTCGCCGCCGAGGCCTTCTGGTCATCGAGCTGGTGGAGCATGCCCTTGCGGCGCGCACCGAGTCCCTCGAGCGGGATCTGACTCGCGATCACCACCATGGGAACACCGGTGGCATAGGCCTCCTGGAGGCCGGCGAGCGAGGTCAGCGCACCGGGACCGGTGGAGAGGAACAGGATGCCGACGTCGCCGGTGGCACGCGAGAAACCGTCGGCGGCGAAGGCCGCATTGTTCTCCACGCGCGAGGACACGAACCGGAGCCTGGAACGGGAGAGCGCGTCGAAGAGCCCGAGCGCGTGCTGGCCGGGGATACCGAACACCGTGGTGGCTCCCAGTGCCGAGAGTGTCTCGACCACGAGGTCACCGCCGTTGCGTCGGCCGGTGACGGGCGCCGGGGGCACCGAGGCGGCGCCGTCGATGACCTCCATCTACGCCGCCCCGGGTGCAGAGGAACCGGGTGCTGAGGAACCGGGCGTCATCGAGTCCGCCATCAGCGTGACGAGATCGTAGGCCACGTGGGACGCGGCCACGCCTGTGATCTCCGCGTGGTCGTAGGCGGGGGCGACCTCGACGACGTCGGCTCCCACGAGGTTCAGGCCCCGCAGTCCGCGGAGGAGTTCGAGCAGTTCCCTGCTCGTGATGCCCCCGGCCTCGGGGGTTCCCGTCCCCGGCGCGTGCGCGGGATCGAGGACGTCGATGTCCACGGACACGTACAGTGGGCGGTTCCCGAGCCGCGCGCGCAGCCGGTCCACCACCTCGGCGACACCCTGGTGGTAGACGTCGGCGGAGGTGACGATCCCGAAGCCGAAGCGGCGATCGTCCTCGAGATCACGCACGCCGTACAGCGGTCCGCGCGTCCCGACATGGGAGATGGCCTCGGTGTCGAGGATGCCCTCCTCCACGGCCCGCCTGAAGGGGGTGCCGTGCGTGTACTCGGCACCGAAGTAGGTGTCCCAGGTGTCGAGGTGGGCATCGAAGTGCAGCAGAGCCACCGGTGAGCCCGCGCGTTCTGCTGCCGCCCGCAGGAGCGGCAGGGCGATGGTGTGGTCCCCGCCGAGAGTGACCAGCCGCGTGCCGTCCGCCGTGAGGTCCAGTGCATTCTGCTGCACGGTGTCGATCGCCTCGTCGATGTTGAACGGGTTCACCGCCATGTCCCCTGCATCTGCCACCTGCACGCGCTCGAACGGGGAGACCTCCAGCGCCGGGTTGTAGGGCCGTAGCAGGCGGGAGGCCTCGCGGATGTGATTGCCGCCGAACCGGGCTCCGGGACGGTAGGACACCCCTGAGTCGAAGGGGACCCCGACGACGGCGACGTCCGCGCGGTCCACCTGGTCGAGGCGGGGGAGCCTCGCGAAAGTGGCCGCCCCCGCGTATCGGGGGATGCGGGAAGAGTCGATGGGCCCGAGGTGCCCTCCCCCGGTCACGCGTAGTTCTTTCATCGATGTCGTCCCTTCCGGGTCCACCCGCCGTCGGGTTGCCCGATATGCATCAGAAGTTTCCCTCACGCTAGGGCTGCGGACGCCTCCGGTCAAGGAGTCCGCAGCCGCAGGGCGATCCCGGACCGGGTCTCGTGGTGTGGGCAGGTCGACTACCCGGAGGCTGCAGGAACCAGGGTCCAGAGCACCACGGCACGCTGCTCCGAGGGGTTCAGCCAGGTATGCGGTTCGCGGCCGGGGAAGGTCACCGTGTCACCGGCTTCGAGCTCGTAGCGGTGCGAGGACAGGATCAGGACGAAGCGCCCCTCGAGAACATGGAGGGTCTCGACCTCGCAGTCCACGGTGTACGGCTCGTCCTCCCCATGACCATGGGGCTCGACGACGGCGCGGATCATCTGCAGCCTGCGCTCCGACCGCGCCGTGATCAGCCGCTCGTCGATGCCGTGCCCGCCGAGACTGATGTGCGGCGCCTCCGAGAGCCGGGTCACGTGCGTCTCCGGGGCCAGGAAGAGGTCCCCGACGGAGATCGACAGGACCTGGCACAGGGTGACCAGTGAGGCGACCGAGGGAGAGGTGAGATCCCGCTCCACACGGCTCAGGAATCCCTTGGTCAGCCCCGTCGTGTGGGCCACCTGCTCGATCGTCATGCGCTGCGCCTGCCGTGCCACCCGGAGACGGGAACCGATGGCCACGGGTGCGTTGCTCGGCTCTACGGGCAGGGCCTTCATGCTTGGACCTCTCTGGATGTTCGATGCCGGAAGCACGGCTGTCATTCGACGGTGATCACCGCGTTACACGAGCTTGCCATCATTGACGCGTCGCCTGTGCCACGCGTAACTCACCGGGCACCAACTGTTGCCCGTGGCGCACCTCAGAAATCACTGATCGAAGGATCCCATGCAGACACTCAACATAGCCATCGAGGCGGCCGCCCTCGTCGCCATGCTCGGTTTCGTCTGGTGGGGCAAGTCCCGCACCCGGAACACGAGTGACTACCTCGTGGCCGGGCGCCGCCTCGGGCCGTTCATCTACACGGGAACCATGGCCGCCGTCGTCCTCGGTGGAGCCTGGCATCGCGGGTGCCGTGATCGGCATGAGTGCGAGCGTGATCCTGCCGGTCCTGGATTCACGCGACGACGTCTACGCGGACCTCGCCCTGAACGTCCTGCCGATCGGCGTGGGCGGCGTGGTGCTCGCGGCGGCCGTGGCCGCCATGATGTCCACGGCATCCGGTGCCCTCCTCGCCGCGGCCACCGTGGCCCGGACCGACGTGGCGCCTTTCGTCTCCGGCCGGCTCAGGCGGAGCACCGAGGAGCGCCCCACGGCAGAGCACGCTAGCCGGTCGAGTCATTGGTGGGTGCTCGGGCTCGGTCTCGTGACCATCGCGCTCGCGGTGATCGTGCAGGACGTGGTGGCGGCACTGACCATCGCGTACGACATCCTGGTGGGTGGACTGCTCGTGGCGATCCTCGGTGGCCTGCTGTGGCGCCGCGGCAATGGCATCGGTGCCGGGACATCCATGGCCGCCGGAACCCTCATGACCCTCGGCACCATGGCCTACCTCGAGATCACGGGGGAGAACCGGTACGACGGCGTCTATGCCAATGAGCCCATCTACTACGGCCTCGCGGCGTCACTGCTCGTCTACGTCGCCGTCTCCCTGTCCACCCGGCCGACCGACGCTGCCGTGCTGGAGGCCTGGGACCGGAGGGTGGCCGGACAGATGCCCGAGGAGGAACCGATCCGGACGGGGTCCTGATCCCCCCGGCGACCGCGACGCGTCGATCGCCGGGACTCCGCGGAAGGCCCCGGCGCTCGGGACCTCCCGCGGACCCGAGAGCCGGGCCCGCGACTACGGCCGGCCCGACTCCTCGGTGTGCTCCGACTTCACGGTCGCGGAGGAACCGCCGTCCCTACGACGCCGCGACCTTCCCTTGCCCACCGTCTCGATCGCACGGGCAGCCGTTAGAGGGCGCTCCCGACCGGAGCCACCCTCCGCCGGGACGTGGTGGAGCAGCCTGTCGGCTTCCTCCTTGGACATGGACCGGATGCCGTGGCCCTGCTCGTCCAGGGCCGTCTCCCGCTCCGCGAGGGCTATGTCGTCCTCCGTGATGTCGGCGTCGTCCTTCTGGTTCCAGGCCTTGATCGCCGCCCAGATCACCGCGGCGATCGGCACGGACAGGATCGCACCGATGATGCCCGCGAGGACCGTTCCTGCGGTGAGCGCGAGCAGCACCACGAGTGCATGGACCTGCAGCGTACGGCCCATCACCACGGGCTGGAGGAAGTTGCCCTCGAGCTGGTTCACCGCGATGATGACCGCCACGACGATCAGGGCATCGACCGGACCGTCGGACACCAGTGCCACGAGTGCGGCGAGGATGGCGCTCAGGGACGCACCGACGATCGGGATGAACGCACCGACGAAGATCAGGGCCGAGAGGGGGATGGCCAGGGGGATCCCCATGATCACCAGGGCCAGGCCGATGAAGAACGCATCGACGAACGCGATGATGGCCGTTCCCCGCACGTAACCGCCCAGGACCTCGAGCCCCTTCTCCCCCACACTGCGGGCCTTGACGAGACGCTTGCCTCGGAAGGCGCGCAGCATGAACGCCCAGATCCTGTCGCCGTCCTTGAGGAAGAAGAACAGGATGACCGCCAGAAGGGCGGCGCCTGCGAAGAAGTTGCCCGCCGCGCTCAGGCCCGAGATGGCCCCCGCTCCCACGCTGCTGCTCGTGGCGAAATCGACGACGGCATCACGCGCCGATTCGATCTGCTCCTCGTTGACCGGTATCGGGCCGGATCGCACGTAGTCGTACACGCGGTCGAACCCCTGCGTCGCCTGGTCGATGAGCTCGCCGGCCTGATCGATGATGGCGAAGACGATCCCGGTGAGGAGTCCGCCGATGACCACCAGGAGGAGCAGGAAAGCGGCTCCCGTGGCTGCCGCACTGGGCCACCCCTTCCGGCGTAGCCAGTTGACCAGCGGGCTGATCGCAGCGGCCAGGATGAGTGCCAGCAACACGGGGATGACCACCAGTGTCACCTGGATGAGGGCATAGCCCACGATGACCACAAGGACGGTGATCATCAGTACCTGGGCAGCCCTGATACTCGCTCCGCCCAGGCTGTCCTGCCACAGGCCCGTCGGCGCCGGGTCCTTGCGGTTCGCCTCCGGATCCGCGGGGTCGCTCGTCCGGCCGTCGACGGTGCGTCCTCGTGCCTCGGCGGTCCCGAGCGCGGTACCGGCCGCTTGATCCCGTCCGTCACCGTCGCTCCGGTCTACGGTGCTGCTGTCGTACCCCTCAGGCCTGGCCCGGTTGGTCATGCTGCCTCATTCCGTCCAGGGGCGTGACGCCCGTTGCTTGATCTGTCCCTGCGTGAGCTGTCCTGCTCGGTCCGGCTCCTGCCGGCCAGATCCACGGCGCTCACCCGTGGTCCACCTTGCCCCGACCGGGCTTCTCCGCGGCAGGTCCGTCACCGGCTGAGCCGTCGGTGCTGCCGAGCAGCAACGAGTCCCGCACCTCGCGGCGGAGGACCTTGCCGATCTGAGATCGTGGCAGGTCGTCCGCGCGGGTGATCCTGCGCGGCACCTTGTAGGCGGCGAGCCCTCCACGGCAGTGGACGCGGAGCGCCTCGGGGTCGAGCTCTGCTCCGTCGGCCAGGACCACGACGGCAACGACGTCCTCGCCGCCGTCCGCCCCCGGTATTCCCACCACCGCGGCATCCAGCACGTCGGAGTGCGCCCGGAGGGTGTCCTCCACCTCGGACGGGGCGACGTTGAAGCCACCCGTGATGATCAGTTCCTTGATGCGGTCCACGATCGTCAGGAAGTATCCCTCGTCCATCCGCACGATGTCGCCCGTACGGAACCACTCGCCGTCGAGCAGGACGGCGCGCGTCTCGTCGGGCTTCCGCCAGTACCCCTGGAAGACCTGCGGTCCGCGGATGAGCAGCTCCCCCGCCTCGCCCGGCCCTCGGTCCACGCTCGGGTCCTCGGGGTCCACGATCCGGATGTCGGTTCCGGGGAACGGAACGCCCACCGTGCCCGGGCGGCGGGTGGGACCGATCGGGTTGCCCGCCGAGACCGGGGACGTCTCCGTCAACCCGTACCCCTCGATCAGATAACCACCCGTGGCCGCCTCCCAGGTCTCCACCGTGGACTCCGGCAGGTTCATGGCGCCCGAGATCGCGAACCTGATGCTCCGGAGGTCCGCACCGCGCTCCGCTGCTCCCGCCGCGAGCCGCTCGTAGATGGGTGGCACCGCGGGCAGGAAGGTGGGCGGGCTCTTCTTCGCGGCGTCGAGCACCAGCCCGACGTCGAACCGGGGGAAGAGCACCAGCTTCGCGCCGATACTCATGGCGAAGGTGAGGCACAGGGTCAACCCGTAGGCATGGAACATGGGCAGCACGGCGTAGACGGTCTCGCGTCCCTCCACCAGCCCGGGCACCCAGGCACGCCCCTGCGCGGCGTTGGCGAGCAGGTTCCGGTGCGTCAGCACGGCGCCCTTCGGGACGCCCGTGGTCCCGCTGGTGTACTGCAGGACGGCGGTGTCCGTGGGGACCGGGCGCTGATGCCTGCGTGACAACGGCCGGTGGTGCAGGAGCTCGCGCCACCGCACGGTCCTCCGGGCACCGGTGACGCTCTCGGTGGGAGTCAATGCCGCCCTCGCCGCTCGCGCACGGGGAAGAGGCAGTCGGAGCGCAAGACGGCGCGAGGCCGGCATGGCGCTGATGAGGTCCACGCTGACCACCGAATCCACCGGGATGTCCCGGGGCAGGCGCTGCACCCTGGGTGCCACGCGATCCCAGACGATCGCCACCTTCGCACCGTGGTCCTCGAACTGGTGGCGTAGCTCGCGGTCGGTGTAGAGCGGGTTGTGCTCCACCACCACCGCTCCGAGGCGGAGGACGGCGTAGAACGCGATCACGTGCTGCGGACAGTTCGGCAGCACGAGCGCAACGCGGTCGCCGGCCACGACGCCGAGGCGGCGCAGCCCTTCAGCCGCCCGCGCCACGGCCTCGCTCAGCTCCGTGTAACTCGTCGAGGCCCCGAAGAACTCCAGCGCCGTCGCCCTGCGGTAAATCCCCACCGACTCGTCGAAGAGGTCCGACAACGTACCCTCGGGCACGTCGAAGCTCCGGGGGACGCCGGGGGCATAGCTCTCCAGCCACGGTCGATCTGCGAAATCCATAAGCCTGCTTCCTGTTGTCCGGTAGAACTGTATCGCTCGCCGCCCGGTCACGGTACCCGATGCGGCAGGAACCGCCCCAGAGGCGCATTCCATTGGCGGAACGACTCTCCGGTATGATCGATGGCTGAAGGGGAGTAGCTCCGCGTCCCGACGGACATGCGGCCTGTCGACATACTGGCGTCATCGATGCCCGGCAATCCACCGGTTGATCCGACCGGCGAGCGAGACCTTCGGCCGACCCTGCGCTTTCCCGCACCCGGCCGGAGCTCCTGCTTCGGGCCTGGTCGTGGACGCACACCCGATCAACCGGAGCACCCCATGACGTCCCCGCCCTCCACTCCCTCGCCCGCCGACATCAGACGTTGGCGCCAGCACCTCGCCGACGAGCGCGCCGAAGCCGTGACCTACCGCTATCTCGCACGACGCCGTACCGGGGAGGAGCGTGAGATCCTCCTCGGCCTCGCCGACGCCGAGGGCCGCCACGAGGCTCACTGGCTCGCCCTGCTCGGAGATGACGTAGGGCGCCCCCTGCAACCCTCCTTCCGCAACAGGCTCCTCGGTATGCTGGCGCGACGCTTCGGATCGGTCTTCATCCTCGCGCTCGCACAGCGCGCCGAAGGCCGCTCCCCCTATGCGAAGGACCCGTCCGCCACCGCCGCCATGGTGGCCGACGAACAGATCCACGAGGAGGCGGTTGCGCCCGCGCGTGGCGAGGCCGCGCACCACCTCCTCGTGGATCTGTTCGTCGGCCACCATGGCGGCGGTGGCGGACGGGTCCTTAGCATAGGGGGAGCGGCCTTCGGCGCGCTGTGCGAGCGCGAGGATGAAGACCGATCCGA
>JASLBS010000070.1 GCA_030146405.1 Arthrobacter sp. | reverse complement strand
ACCGAAGTGGACCGGGTCCATGCCGAGCTCGGTGACGACCGGAAGGAAGATCGGGGTGAAGATGAGAATCGCCGGGGTGATGTCCATGAACGTTCCCACCACGAGGAGGACGAGGAGCATCAGTAGGAGAACGACGAACCGGGTGTCGGACACGGAGAGCATGGCGTTGCTGATCGCGCCAGGGATACCGGTGTAAGCCATCACCCAGGACATCGCCGATGACGCCGCGATCAGGAACATGACGACCCCCGTGGTGGAGACCGTCCGGGTCAGCACCTGCCGGAAATCCGTTCTGGACATGCTCCGGTATGCCAGTGCCAGGAGCATGGTGTAGAGCACTGCCACACCGGCACCTTCGGTCGCGGTGAAGACACCGAAGACGATTCCACCGACGACCACGACGATCAGCAGCAGACTGGGAACGGCTCGCAGGAGAACCTGCAACGCCAGACGCACACTTGTCCCGCCGGAGCCGGAGTAGTTGTGCTTACGCGCGATGAAGAAGGCGATCACCATGACTGACAGGCCCATGAGGATCCCTGGGACGTACCCGGCCATGAACAACGCCGAGACCGAGACACCGCCGGCGATCGTCGAGTAGACGATAACTGCGGCCGTCGGGGGGATCAGGAGACCGGTGGGTGCTGAGGCGATGTTCACCGCCGTGCTGTACGCGGGGTCGTACCCCTCTTCCTTCTGTCGCCGATGCAATGTTCCACCGACCGCGGCCGCGGACGCCACGGCCGAACCCGACAGGGATCCGAAGAGCATGTTGCCCAGCACGTTGGTGTGTGCCAGGGAACCTGGGATGCGGCCGGCCAGTACTTGGGCCAGGTCGATCAAGCGTCGGGCAATCCCGCCGTTGTTCATAATGTTGCCCGCGAAGATGAACAGGGGCACGGCCAGCAGCGAGAAGCTTTCCGTTCCGAGATTCATGCTCTGCATGACCACGAAGGTCGACTGCTCCCAGGACAGGAAGAACAGCGCCGTCGCCATCGACGAGATCGCGATGGACACCGCGATGGGGACGCCGACGAACAGCAGGACGAAGAACGCGCCGAACAGTACGACGATGGCCAGGGCGACGCTCACTGGTCGGCCTCCTCTGTGGTGAGTTCGATCCCGGTGACGTCCTGCCAGATGTTGAGCAGCTGGGCCAGCACGATCGCGATCCCGGCGAGCGGGGCCACGATGTAGACCACCGAGCGTGGGATGCCGAGCAGGGCGGAGTAGTTCTCCGTGGCGGTGGAGGCGAGGTAGAAGCCGCCGATGACCATGACGAGCAGGGCGAAGACGAGGATCAGACCGTCCACTGCGATCATCAGGATCCGCTTGCGCTCGGGGGAGAACTTGTCCTGGACGAAGGTCAGGGCCATGTGGTGCCGGTTCAGGAACGCGTAGGCGGCACCGATGAAGCTGGTCCAGATGAGGAAGTAACGGACGAGCTCCTCGGTGAAGCCCGCGGGGCTGTTGAGGACGTAGCGGGTGAAGATCTGGTACAGCACGAACAGTGTCATGGTGATCAGCAGCGCCCCCGTGGTCCACAGCAGGACGGCGTTCATGACGTTCTTGACCTTGGTCAGGCGTTGTTCCATTGCACTGACGTCCTTCATGGTGTCCCACCTGCCGACCGGATGATCTCGAGCAGTTCTGCGACCTCGGGGTACTGGGCCGCGTAGTCGTCGACCAGGGGTCGACTCGCCTGCCGGAAGGCTTCGGTGTCGACATCGGTGACGAAGGTGACCCCCATGTCCTCGGACTCGGTGATGGCCTCGTCGATGCTCTCCGCCCATGCGGCCTTGTGGCTCTCGGTGGACTGCACCGCCGCGTCCACGAGCAGTTGCTGGTCCTCGGGCGTGAGGCGTTCCCAGGCGTTGGCGCTGATGACGAGCATGTCGGGGATCCGCGTGTGCTCGGTGGCAGAGAACACCTTGGCCACCTCGCCGTGGTTGCTCTGGTTCAACGCAGTCTCGTTGCTCTCGGCGCCATCGATCATGCTGGTCTGGAGTGCCGTGTAAATCTCACCGAAGCCCATGACAACAGGTGCACCGCCCAGGGTGTCGAGCAGCTGGGTCTGGGTCCGCATGTCCTGGACCCGAATCTTCTGACCGCGCAGATCCTCGGGTTCACGGATCGGGGTGTCAACTGTGTAGAAGGATCGCGCACCGGAGGTGTAGTAAGTCAGTCCCACGAAACCGGCGTCCTGGGTGGATTGGAAGTACTCTCGCATCTCGGGCGAGTCCATAGTGGTGTAGTACTCCTCCTCGCTACCGAAGACGTAGGGCAGACCGAAGGTGTCGTAGCCGCGGTCGTAGTTCGCCAGTCCCGGTGAGCTCACGCGCGTCATGTCGATGATGCCCTCGGTGAGTTGACCGAGGACCTGGTTCTCGGAGCCCAGCTGTCCGTTCGCGTAGACGTCGACGACGACCCGCCCGTCGCTGTTCTGGTTCACCTCCTCGGCGAACTCCGTCAGGGCCTGCGACGTGATGTGACGGTCGCTGAGATTGTGTGCGAGCCGGAGCACCAGGGGGTTCTCCGCGGTGGCTTCGGCACTGGAGTCCAGTTGCTCGGTGGAGCAGCCGGTGAGCACGGTCAACGTCAGGGCCGCCGTGATCAGGGTGGGGAGTGTTTTCTTCACTTCACGTCCTCGTGGTGATTGTCAGATACCGATCATGTCGAACTGTTCGAAGGAGACGGTGATACGGAAATCACCGTCGGGGTTTGGGAGCTTGATCAGCACGGACTTGGACGGCTGGGAGTAGTGCCAACCGGTCTCCGCGCGTTCAAAGCGTTCCGCGTTGAGGTGGTGCGGCAGAACGGTGTCGTCCACCGATACCCAGAAGGGCGCCTTCTCCGGGTGAACCACGTCGAGCAGGAGCTCCTGGATCGGGCTGCGGTACTCCCCCTGGCGCGCGAAGTCGAGGACCACGTGCTCGCCGGCGGTCATGGTGACCTCGGTGCGCAGGAACTGGCCGTTCTCGTACTGACGGCTGGTGCCGTCGTCCTCGTACAGGCTGAACCGGCCGTCCCGCTGCGGGGCGCAGACGAGCCGCAGTGCGGTGACCTCCTCCTGGGCGAGGTTCTGCATCTGGTTCAGCGCGAGGGAAACGATCCCACCGGCGCGGAGGAACAGGGGAATGCTGCTCAGGTCCACCGGCAGGTCCACGGTCTGCCCGCCGGTGTAGGCCTGTCGGGTTCCGAAGTCGTAGAACTGCTCGCCCTCCGGGAGGTAGACCTGCCGGCTCGTGGCCCCGCGCGTGACCACGTTGGCCACGAGCAGCGCGTCGCCCAGCATGAAGTCGACACCTTCCTCGTCGCACGCCGGATCGTGCTGGAAAGCGCTGCAGAGGGGTTCGGTGATCGGCAGGCCCGAGGTGTGCGCGCGGACCATCAGCGAGTACAGGTACGGGAAGAGGCGGTAGCGGAACTCGATGGCGTTCCGCACGTGCTCGGTGGCGGCCTCTCCGTACATCCAGGGCTCGGTCACGGTGTTGTCCGTGTTGACCGAGTGGATGGAGAACCGGGGCTGGAAGGCACCGTGCTGCACCCAGCGGACCAGGAGCTCGGCCTCCGGTGCCGGCCCGTAGAAGCCGCCGATGTCGGTGCCCTGGTTGGCCACCCCGGACAGGCTCATGTTCAGCATGGTGGCGATGTTGTGCTGCAGAGACTCCCAGGAGGTGCTGTTGTCACCGGCCCAGGTCTGGGCGTACCGCTGGATGCCGGCGTGACCGGATCGGCAGACGATGAACGGGCGGGTGTCCTGGGCCGTCTCCTCGATGGCCTCCTGCGTGACGTGGCACATGAGGTTGGGCATCACGGCCTTGAGCCGGCCGATGGTTCCTCCGTCCCCGTCGAACGCGCAGCGGGCGTCCTTGTCCACCAGGCTGTCGTACTCGCAGTTGTCGTTCCACACCGAGGTGGTGCCCATGTCCAGGACGTCGCGGGTGAGCCGACGCTTCCACGCCGTCCGGGCGTCCGGGTTGGTGAAGTCCACAAAGTGCCCCTTGCCGCCCCACCAGGTACCCATGGCCCAGTCGTCGCCGTCGCTCTCCCTGATGAAGATGCCCTCGGACTTCATCTCCTCGAGGTCGGGGTGGACCGTGAGGATGCCGGGTTTGACGTTCGGGGAGACGGTGATGCCGCGCCTGGTCATGTCGGCGAAGAAACCGGCCGGGTCGGGGAAGCGCTCCTCGTTCCACGTCAGCACGCATCGCTTCAGGCCGGCTGCGGTTTCCTGCTGGGTGTAACCGGAGGAGAGCTGGAAGCCGTCCATCGGGATGGCCTGCTCCTGGGCAATGTCGATGAAGTCCGCGATCGCCGCGTCGCAGTCCGCCGGGAGCTCCGGGTAGTACATGGAGGAGCCGAGGTACCCCAGGGCCGTCTTGGGCAGCATGGCGGATCGGCCGGTGAGCGTGGTGTAACGCTGCACCACGTCCTTGATGGCGGGCCCTGCTATGAGGAAGAGGTCGATGTCCCCGCCGTCGGTGCGGTAACGGCTGTGCGCGGGCCAGTAGTTGCTCTTCTCCCGGCCCATGTCGAAGTCGCAGTCGTAGGTGTTGTTGTAGAAGTACCCGACGGCCTTCCGGGTGGCACTGCCGAGCCTGATGTAGAAGGGGATGTGCTTGTAGAGCGGGTCGGTCTCACGGGGGTCGTACCCCATGGCGTCCTTGGGGCTCATGGTCATGAGCTTCTGGGACTTGTTCAACGGACCAGTGGTCTCCCCAAAGCCATAGAACCGGTCACCATCGGTGATCTCACTGGTATGGATACGACGACGATTGCTGTCCTCGAGATAACCAAGATCGACCACGTCCGCGTGCAGAAGCGTGCCGTCGAGGTCGTACACGCAGATC
>JASLBS010000095.1 GCA_030146405.1 Arthrobacter sp. | reverse complement strand
GCTGCTCGACGAGCCCACGGCGCACGTCGACGAGGGGGCATCACGGGCCATCCGGACCGCGATCAGGGCCAGGCGCCCGGACCTCACGGTGCTCCTGATCGCCCACGACGACGCGACGGCGGATCTCGCAGCGACCGAGGTATGGCTGGGCGGGGGACGGGGTGCCCAGCACGGCGGGGCCGCTCCGACCGACCGGGTCCTGGAACCACGAGCAGGGGGAGCGGTTGCCACCTCGACCGTTCCCGGCCGTCCCACCGAGGTGTCCGACGCCGCTGCGCAGGATCCGGCACCAGATCCCGACGACGCACGTCCGCGAGGCGCCGCCGGTGCAGAGAGGGTGAGGAGGGCGGCGAGCATCTCCCGGCCGGCTCACGTCCCGTCCCGGTGGAGCGGTGCCCGCGAGGTCCTTCTGCTCGTCCGGCCCTGGGACCGGCGTTTCCTTGCCGCCGCGGCCCTCGGCCTGGGGGCGGCCGTCTTCGCGGTGGCGCTCACGGCACTGAGCGGCTGGCTGATCGTCCGTGCCGCCCAGCAGCCACCGATCCTCCACCTGCTCACGGCCTTCGTGGGTGTGCGGTTCTTCGGCATCGGACGCTCGCTCCTGCGGTACTCGGAGCGCCTGTGGCTGCACCGTGCCGTGTTCCATCGGGCGGACGACACCCGGCTGCGGCTGTGGTCGGGACTCCTGTCCGCCGGTCCCGCCTGGCGCACCGTGGCACGTGGCTCCGGCGGCATCGAGCGTCTCGTCGGTGACGTCGACGAACTGCGCGACCTCTCGGCGCGGGCGCTGCTGCCGTTCATCACCGCCGTCCTCACCGGTCTCGCCGCCATGGGCGCCACGGCCGTCCTCCACCCGGTTTCCCTCGGCTGGCAGGCCCTCTGCGTCGGTGTGGCCCTCGTCCTCGCCCCGATCGTCGCCGTGGCCCGCGAGCGTGCCGCCGGAGCGGCCGCCGTCCACACCCGTGCAGCGTCGCTCGGCCGCGTGACGGGGCTGCTCAGGGCGGCCCCCGACCTGAGGGTCAACGGCGCCCACCGGGCCGCCCTCGGGACGACCCGGCGCCTGGATGCGCAGGCAGCAGCGGCTGCCCGGCGGTCGGCGGCGGCCGCCGGAGCAGCCACGGCGCTGATCGTCGCGGGGTGCTGCGCGGCGTCGCTCGGCATCCTGCTCACGGCGGGCGACCTGCCGGCGGAGAACGTGGCGCTGCTCGTGCTCCTGCAGCTGGCCCTGGTCGAGCCCTTCGTCGCCGGGACCTCCGCGGTGCAGCACTGGGGTCCGCTCCTGGCCGTGACGCGGCGTATCCGCCCCTGGCTCGCCTCCCCGCAGGACACCTCGGGACACCTGTCCCCGGTACGCTCCGCCGCACCGGCGGCCCGCCCCGCCCGCTCCGTGGCACTGGAGGACGCCGCCGTCGGATACGAGCCGGGACACCCGGTGGTCACGGGAGTGGACCTTCCTCTGAGGTCCGGCCGCTGGACCGCCCTCGTGGGCCCCTCCGGCAGTGGCAAGTCCACGGTGCTCGGCGCCCTTCTCGGCTTCCTGCCCCTGCAGGACGGGACACTTCGCATCGACGGACGGCCGGCCGAGCCGGGGGAGGTGCCACGCATCGCCTGGTGCCCGCAGGAGGGCCACCTGTTCAACTCCAGCATCCGCGCCAATCTGCAGCTCGCGAGGTCGGCCGGGGATCAGGCCACCGAGGAGGAGCTCCAGGCGGCACTCCGCGCGGTAGGACTGGCACCGATGGTCCAGGGACTCGAGGCAGGGCTCGACGCACCGGTGGGCCCGGGCGGTTCCCGGCTCTCGGGCGGCCAGCGGCAACGCCTGGCGGTGGCACGCGCACTGGTCACCCGCTCGGGCGTCCTCCTCCTCGACGAGCCCACCGCCCACCTGGATCCCGACGGCGCACGCTCCCTGCTGGCCGATCTGCGGTCCGGTCTCGGGGACACGTCCGTGCTGCTGGTGACCCACGATGCCCGCGAATCCGCACTCTGCGACGACGTGGTCACCCTTGGTGCATCCACGCACACCGCCCCTGGGACCGTCGGCCAGGTGCACCGGATCAGGCCGCGCCGAACGGACCGCGGGGACGAGGGGCGTGTCCGCACGGGCACGCTTCCGACGCCGGATACACCGCAGCAGGTCGAGCGGGGTCGTGCATCGGGGTGAGGCGCTGCCCTACGCTGGTCGGATGAGTACGCGCGACACCTCAGAGCCGCAGACCGGCACCCCCTCCGACGTCGATCCGGCCGTGGACGGGCGGAATCCTGGACTGCCACAGGTACCGGCAGCACCGCCACTGGCGCCGGTGCTGCGGTGGCGGGCACTCACCTACGCGGACATCGACGCCTGGCACGCTCTCGTGCACCGCATCGCCGAGGAGGACCAGCCTGACTGGGTGGAGCAGCGTGCGGACCTCGAGCAGGCGTTGCGCGCGTCGAAGAACGACGCACGGCGGGACACGATCGCAGGGTTCGACGCCGGCGGAACACCGCGTGCCTACGGGCGCGTGTCCATGAACCAGGGCTCCTCGCTGGTGCACGCTGAAGGAGCGGTGGACCCGGACTGGCGTGGGCAGGGCGTGGGCCGCTCGGTCCTCGCCTGGCAGGTCTGGCGCGCCGGCGTGAGACTGGTGGAGGCCGGTCATACGGAGGGAGTGTTCCGTAGCTACGTCGAGGAACGCAATCCTTCCCACCTCGCACTCCTCACCTCGAGCGGAAGTTCGATCGTGCGGTACTTCACCGAGATGACGCGGCCGCTCGACCAGCCGATACCGGACGTGCCGTTCCCTGCGGAACTGACGCTCGTGGACTTCACCGATACCGCCGGCCGGGACATCGCCGAACTGGTGAGGCTGGCACACAACGACGCCTTCCAGGACCACTGGGGGAGCGAGCCCCGCGATCAGGAGTCCTGGCAGTTCACAGTGAGTCATCCCGAGTTCCGGCCGGACTGGAGCCTGGCCCTCCTCGACAACGCCAGCGGTGAGGTGGCTGCCTACCAGCTGGGGAGCCATGACCCCCATTCGCGCGAGCTCCTCGGCCACACGGAGGGCTACACCGATCTCCTCGGGGTGCGCCGGAACTGGCGTGGCCGCGGACTCGCACCCGCCCTGCTCGCCGAGGCGATGAGACGGTACCGGGCAGCCGGGATGGAGAACGCGGGGCTCGGTGTGGACACCGACAACCCGTCCGGAGCGCTGGGCCTCTACGAGCGCATGGGTTACGTGCCCACACAGCGCTCGATCGTGTTCGACCTTCAGCTTCCCGTACCCAGGATCTGACGCCGGCTGCTGGTCCTCGTTCGCCGCACCGGCGAGCTGCCACATCCGGCTGACCGAGGTGCACTGCCGAGCCAGGACGCGCCGCTGTCCTCCTCCTTGGAGGGCGATTCGTCGCGCGCTGAAGGAGGCCGACCCTGCGTGGGTGCCGTCCGCTACAGCAGCGTGTCCTGGGCGTCGTCCGGGCCCCCGGCGGCCGGGAGCGGGCTGGTGGCCGCAACCGGTGGCGGCGCGGGAACGAGACCCGCCGGGTTCGGACCCACGGAGTCGATCTGCTGCGTCAGGGGAACACCGGAACCATCACGGCGACCGTGTTCGGTCGGGAGCGCCCGGGCCACACCGTTCGAGGACGCCGCGCGTGCGGGCCCATGGCCGGCCCAGGCGAGGGCGAGCGATTCCTCTCCGCGGAGGAAACGGTGTGCACGAACGCCCGCGGTGGCCCTTCCCTTCACGGGATACTCGCTCACCTCGGTGACCTTCGCCGATCCCGCGGTGGTGCCGGGCAGCGCACTGTCCGGCGAGGTGATCGTGACCACCACGCCGCGGTCGTCCCCGCGGGTCACGGCGCCGAAGTGCAGCACCGCGTCACCGGGTGCGAGCTTGATACCGGCCACGCCGCCGGCCGTGCGGCCCTGCGGCCGGACGGCGGAGGCGGGGAAGCGCAGGAGCTGCGCGAGGCGCGTGATGAACACGACGTCGTCGGAGTCGGAGGGGACCGCGAGCCCCACCACCCGGTCCTTGGGCTTGAGGGTGATCACCTCCCAGTCGTCGCGGTTCAACGGGTAATCCGGCTGCACGCGCTTGACCACGCCCTGCTGCGTGCCCAGGGCCACCACGGTGGTGAGTGGTGCGAGCCCCACGAGCGTCTCACCGCGTTCGAGCGTGATGAACTCCGATGACGGCACCCCACCCGCGAGATTCGGCACCCCGGCGGTGGGCGGCAGCGCGGGCATGTCCATGACCTGCAGGCGGATCATCCGGCCCGCCGAGGTCACGGCTCCCACCTCGCCGCGGGCCGTGGCCGGTAGCACCGAGCGGAGGGCGTCGTGCTTGATGCGCTGGCCGTCCCCGAACGGCTCGCGGTCGGAGGTCCTGGCGAGCTGGCCGGACGCCGAGAGCAGGACCCAGCACGGATCGTCCGCGATCTCCAGCGGGAGCACCGTCTTGGCTCCCTTGCCCGCAGGGGCGGGCAGCGTGGTGCCCTTCAGTGGAGCGGAGGCTTCCGATTCCAGCAGTACCGTGCGTCGCGGTGTGGCGAACTGCTCGGAGAGCGCCGCGAGCTCGTCCGACACCAGGGTGCGGAGGCGTTCCTCGGAGCCGAGGATGGTCTCCAGCTCGGCGATCTCGAGATGCAGCTGCTCCTGCTCCTGCTCCAGTTCGATCCGCGAGTACTTGGTGAGCTGGCGCAACCTCAGTTCCAGGATGTGGTTCGCCTGGATCTCGGAGAGATCGTAGATGGACATGAGGCGCTCGCGGGCCACCGAGGACTCGTCGGAGGACCGGATGACCTGGATCACCTCGTCGATGTCCACGATCGCGACCAGGAGCCCCTCCACCAGGTGCAGGCGGTCACGCTTGCGCCGGAGGCGGTACGACGTCCGTCGTCGGACCACCAGGATGCGGTGGTCGATGTAGACCTGCAGCAGTTCCAGGAGACCGAGGGTGCGCGGCTGCCCGTCCACGAGGGCCACGTTGTTGATCCCGAAGGAGTCCTCCATCGGCGTGAACCGGTAGAGCTGCGACAGCACCGCGTTGGGATTGAAACCGTTCTTCAGCTCGATCACCAACCGGAGGCCCTTGACGCGGTCCGTGAGGTCCACGATGTCGGAGATGCCCTGCAGCTTCTTCGCCGTGACCGCATCCTTGATGCGCTCCATGACCTTCTCCGGGCCCACGGTGTACGGCAGTTCCGTGACCACGAGACCGGTGCGCCGTGCGGAGAGCTGCTCCACGGTGACGGTGGCGCGGGTCTTGAAGGAACCCCGGCCCGTCGCGTACGCGTCCCGGATGCCATCGAGCCCCACGATCTTCCCGCCGCTCGGGAGGTCCGGACCGGGTACGAGACGCATGAGGTCCTCGAGCGTGGCCGCGGGCTCCGCGATGAGGTGCCGCGCAGCTGCGACGACCTCCCCGAGGTTGTGCGGGGGCATGTTCGTCGCCATACCGACCGCGATCCCGCTCGCGCCGTTGACCAGCAGGTTCGGGAACGACGCCGGCAGCACCTCCGGCTGCGAGGTCGAGTTGTCGTAGTTGGGGACGAAGTCGACGACGTCCTCGCCGAGGTGATCGGTCATCGTGAGGGCCGGCGCGGCGAGCCTGGCCTCCGTGTACCGCGCGGCGGCCGGGCCGTCGTCGAGCGAACCGAAGTTGCCGTGCCCGTCGATCAGGGGCAGGCGGAGCGAGAAGTCCTGGGACATGCGCACCATGGCGTCGTAGATGGCGCTGTCACCGTGCGGGTGCAGCTTCCCCATCACCTCACCCACCACGCGCGCGGACTTCACATGCCCGCGGTCCGGGCGCAGGCCCATCTCGGTCATCATGTACAGGATGCGGCGCTGGACGGGCTTCAGACCGTCCCGGGCGTCCGGCAGCGCCCGGGAGTAGATCACGGAGTACGCGTACTCCAGGAAGGATTCCTCCATCTCGGTCTCGACGTCGATGTCGATGATCTTCTCGGTGAAATCCTCCGGCGGAGCGGAGTTCTGGCGCCTGGCCATGTGCGTGGCGGTTCCTCAACAAGTCAGGGGTACGAAACGGTGGTGTCGGCGGGACGTCCGGCGACCGCAGCCCGTACGGGCAGCGGTCGGGCTACGCCCTCGGGAGATGCCGACTACCCTGAGTCTATGGTGATGGAGGGACAATACCCCGAATACTGGGAGGCCGACGTCGTCCTGCGTGACGGCGGGACAGCGCATCTGCGGCCCATCTCACCCCTGGACTCGGACGCCGTACAGACGTTCCACGTCCGCCAGTCCCAGACCTCGATCTACCTGAGATTCTTCACCTACAAGGCGAAGCTGAGCGCGAAGGAACTTCGCCGGTTCACCGAGGTGGACCACCGTGACCGCGTGGCCTTCGTGATCACGCGGGGCGCGGACATCATCGGGATCGGTCGCTACGACCGGCTGGACGACCCCCTCGAGGCCGAGGTGGCGTTCAACGTCTCGGACCACTACCAGGGGCGCGGCCTCGGTTCCATCCTCCTGGAGCACCTCGCCGCCGCCGCCCGTGAGAACGGGATCCGGCGGTTCTCCGCCGAGGTGCTGCCGGAGAACCGCAAGATGATCACGGTGTTCGCCGAAGCCGGCTACGAGGTGGAACGGCATTTCGACGACGGCGTCGTGATGCTGAGCTTCGACATCGACCCCACCCGCCGTTCCCAGGCGGTCATGGAGGCCCGTGAGCACCGGGCGGAGGCGAGGAGCATGGCCGAGCTCCTGACGCCGTCGTCGGTGGCGGTGATCGGTGCCAGCCGGGAGTGGGGGACCGTGGGGTACGCCCTGCTCGAGCACGTGATCGACGGCGGCTTCACGGGAACGGTGTACGCCGTCAACCCCGAGGCCTTCGAGCTGAACGGGATGATCTCCCACGCCTCGCTCGCCGAGGTACCCGAGCCCGTGGACCTCGCGGTCATCGCGGTGCCCCACGAGCAGGTGGACGCGGTGGTGGACGAGTGCGCCCGCGCAGGGGTGAAGGGACTCCTCGTGGTCACCGCCGGCTACGCGGACGACGACGGCGACGGCCTCGCACGTCAGCGTGCCCTCGTGCACCGGGCCCGTGCGCACGGGATGCGCGTGGTGGGGCCGGCGTCGCTGGGGCTGGTCAACACCGATCCCGCCGTGCGCCTCAACGCCTCGATGGCGCCCGGACTGCCGGAGCGCGGCGCGCTGTCCCTCTTCAGCCAGTCTGCCGGTCTCGGTGTCCTCCTCTACGCGAGCGCACGGCGGCGTGGC
Source organism: Arthrobacter sp. (assembly GCA_030146405.1). Classification (GTDB taxonomy): domain Bacteria; phylum Actinomycetota; class Actinomycetes; order Actinomycetales; family Micrococcaceae; genus Arthrobacter_D. The sequence continues at coordinate 14,853 of JASLBS010000095.1, read as the reverse complement.
CTCGGGGTGTCCTCGGTGATCTCCGCCGGCAACCGGGCCGACGTCTCGGGGAACGACGCCATGCAGTTCTGGGAGGACGATCCTGCCACCCGTGCCGTCGGCCTGTACTTCGAGTCGATCGGGAACCCGAGGAAGTTCTCCCGGATCGCCCGCCGGCTCGCCCGCACTAAACCGGTGATCGTGGCGAAATCCGACGTCACCGGTCTGCAGCTCCCGCCGGGCCACGCCGTCCGCACCACCCAGGCACCGGCCGGTGCCCTCGACTCCATGCTGCGGCAGTCCGGGGTGATGCGGGTGGAGACGACCGAGCAGCTGATGGACATCGCGCTGATCGTCGCGAGCCAGCCCCTGCCGCAGGGTCCCGGGGTCGCCGTCTTCAGCAACTCCTCCGCACTCGGCAAGGTGGTGTCCGACGGCGTGGTGGCCCAGGGAATGACCGTCGCGCACCTGGAGGCTGAACTCGATCTCGACGCCGGCCAGTCGGTGGCGCTGCCGGCCCTCGCCGCTGCCGTCACCGGTGCGCTGCGCGCTGAGTCGGTGCACGCCGCGGTGGTCACCACCCTGCCCGCCCGGGGCCTGACCGCCGAGGCGATCGCGGCGTGCCTGCAGCAGTGCGCCGAGCACGCAGGGAAACCCGTGATCGCCTCCTTCACCGGCATCCTCGATGCACGCCTCCAGCTGGACGGGCTGGTGGCCGGGCCGGTACCGCACTCCGTCCGGCTCACTCCCGCCTCCGAGGAGCAGCAGGGCGGAACCCGCATCCCCGAGCCACCCCTCGGAGGTCCGCCGGACGCAGCGCGCGAGGCGACGGCGACGTCGACGGACCGCGCCCCGGGCGCGGACGGCATGAACGCCCCGGGTGAGGCCGGTACCACCGCGGTCGATGACGTGGCTCTGCCGCTGCAGCCGGGCCTGCCCTGTTTCCGGAGCCCGGGAACCGCCCTCGCCGCCCTCGGCGCCGTGGTCCGGTACGCGCTCTGGCGTACCCGGGACCACGGCGAGTTCGTCGATCCCGCCGACGTCGATGTGGACGGGGCGGCCCGGGTGCTGCTGGCCGTGCGGAACCGCGTCACCGGCGTCGAACTCGCCCGGCTCACCGGGGAGGAGGGTGCCGCGCTCATGGCCGCGTACGGCATCCGGCTCCTGCCCTCGGCTACCTTCGGCTCTGCGGAGCAGGCGGTGGAGGAAGCCGCACGCCTCGGCTGGCCGGTGGCGTTGAAGACCACCGACGAGAACCTCCGCCACCGCCTGGACCTTGGCGGTGTCCGGCTGAACATCGACACGCCGCAGTCCCTCCTGCGGAACATCACGCGCATGGAGGAGATCCTGGCCCCGTTCGGCACGTTCGGGATGGAGGTGCAGTCCATGGCACCGTCCGGACAGGCCTGCAGCCTCCGTGCCATCGAGGACCCACTCATGGGACCGGTGATCTCCTTCGGCCTGGCGGGTGACGCCGTGAACCTGCTGGACGACTGGGCACACGCCGTCCCGCCGCTCAGCACCGTGGACGTCGCGGACCTGGTCCGCGGGCCGAGGGCGGCCCGCAAGCTGTTCGGATACCAGGGTCTGCCGCCGGCGGACGTCGGAGCCCTCGAGGACCTCGTGGCGCGTGTGGCGCTGATGAAGGACAACCACCCCGAGATCGCCCGGCTCGATTTCAACCCCGTGCTCGTCGCCGCCGAGGGGCTCACCGTGCTGAGCGCGGCGATCGACGTCGGCAACCCGCAGCAGCGCACCGACAGTGCGCGGCGGGCCATGCGCGACTAGGGCGCGCCGGGTTTCGCACAACGAGACCCGGTGGGGGAAACTGGAGGAATGACCCCATCGCTTTCCGCCCCCTGGCGCGACCTCGATGCATCGCTCGAGCGGGCAGGCTTCTACCCGAGGCTCGTGGCCGACGTCGTCCACGATGCCCTGGACGGTCGTGAGCCGCTCTCCCACGTGGCCCACCTCGAGACCCACTTCGAGCGCACCGAGGTGCACCGCCACATCACGGTCCTCGTGCTCACGGAGGACATGCTGGTGATCACCCACGTGGACGACCAGCAGCTCGACGACGCCGGCGAGCAGGTCATGGCGCAGGTCTCGACGGAGTCCGTCCCCGTCAGCCAGATCCGCTCCGTGGTGCTCAGCTACCTCTACGCGCAGCCGCAGGACTACAAACCGAGCGATCCCGTGCGCGAGATGACCCTCGCCATCGCGTGGTCCGGCGGCCAGCGCCTGGACATGGGACCGGCAGGCTGCAGTGATCCCTCCTGCGACGCCGACCACGGCTACACCGGAACGGTGGCGCAGGAGGACATCGTGCTGCGCGTCAGCGCGGAGGCCGACGGCGCCCAGGCGGTGCAGAACGCCAAGGCCTTCGCGAGGGCGCTGCGGAAGGCGAACACAGAGAGCCCACTGGCCGGCGGGACGGTGTCCGGCACGGACAGCACCCAGCGCCGCCAGCAGGGATTCGGCGGCCGCTTCAACCGGCCATACCACCAGCGGTAGCGGTTGATGCCCGTTTCCCACTCGGAGCCCCTTCCCGCACCGCCCGCGTACTCTTCCTCCACCATCGCCGAGGTGCTGCCGAGCGCCGCGGCCGCCCTCGGGGTCGACGGCTTTCCCAACACCCTCGCACTGCCGCAGGCGCGGCGGATCGTCGTGGTCATGGTGGACGGACTCGGGATGGTACTGCTGCGGAAGTACGCGGCCCACGCCCCGTTCCTCCGGGCGAGCCTCGACGCCGCCCGGACCCTGACCTCCGCCTTCCCCTCGACCACGGCGGCGTCGCTCGCCACCTTCGGAACGGGTCTGCCACCCGGTTCCCACGGCATGGTGGGCTACGACGTGCTCGACCCGGCACAGGACAAGATCGTGAACATGCTGGGCCGGTGGGACGCCGGAGTGGACCCCCTCGCCTGGCAACCCCATGCCACGGTCCTCGAGCGGGTCTCCGAGCACCTGCCGGTGGTGACGGTCAGTCAGCCGCGCTTCGCGGACTCACCCATGACCAGGGCTGCGCTGCGCGGCGGGACCTTCCTCGGCGCGAGCACCATCCATGCCCGGATCGACGCGGCGGCGGGCGCCCTGGCCGGCGCACCCCGCATGCTCATGTACTTCTACCTGAACGACCTCGACAAGGCCGGGCACCGGTACGGGGTCGATTCCGCCGAGTGGGTGCAGGCACTCGAGGATCTCGACGCAGCCCTGCGACTGCTGGCCCGCAGGGTTCCTCCGGACACACTCCTGCTCCTCACGGCCGACCACGGGATGGTGGACATCCCGGCGTCCCAGCGGATCGACTACTCCGCCGTACCGGGCCTCCTCGACGGCGTGGCCCACACCGGGGGTGAGCCCCGCATGGTGCACCTGTACCTGGAGGGATCCCTGTCCGATGCCGGGAGGGATGCGCTGGCCCAGAGGTGGCACGACGCCTTCGGCCGACGGGCCTGGGTGCTGACCCGGGAGGAGTCCGTGGCGGGAGGATACTTCGGTCCGGTAAACCCTTCCGTCCTGCTGCGCATCGGTGATCTGATCGTGCTGGCCCGGGAGGACATCGCACTGATCGATGGCCGCAGGGCCGGCCCGGCGGCGTTCGACATGGTGGGGCAGCACGGATCGCTCACCCGCGCGGAGCGTGAGATACCCCTCCTGACGCTCGGCAGGCCCGCCGCCGACACTCCTCGCCGGCCCAGGAGCAAGAAGGGCCAGAACCGTGGCTGAACTGCTCTTCTTCTCCGGCACCATGGACTGCGGCAAATCGACCCTCGCGCTCCAGATGGATCACAACCACCAGGCGCGTGGCCGTCGGGGAGTACTGTTCAGCTCCCACGACCGCGCAGGGGAGTCCATGATCTCCAGCAGGCTCGGTCTGCAGGTCCCCGCCGTCGAGGTGTTTCCCGATACCGACTTCTGGGTGGAACTCACCGTGCGGCAGACCATGGGCGCGAGGATCGATTACGTCATCTGCGACGAGGCGCAGTTCTACACCACCGACCAGATCGATCAGCTTGCGCGCGTGGTGGACGAGATGGACATCGACGTCTTCAGCTTCGGGATCGCGTCCGATTTCCGGACCAGGCTGTTCCCCGGTTCGCAGCGCCTGATCGAACTGGCGGACCGGGTGCAGGTACTCCAGGTCGAGGCGCTCTGCTGGTGCGGGAAGCGCGCCACGCACAACGCGCGCACGGTGGACGGCGTGATGGTCGTCGAGGGTGACCAGGTGGTGGTGGGTGACGTCGACCAGCCTGCTGCATCCGCTGCGGAGACGGTGGCCGGGGGAGGAGCAGATGCGCCGGTGCGGCCGGTGGTCGGGTACGAGACACTGTGCCGACGCCATCACATGCGCCGCCAGACCTCCCTCACCTCGCCGTCCCTCGGCGTCAACGAGGTACCGCTGCCGTTCGACGAGCGACCCGGCTCCGCACCCGACCTGCCACGGACGGAGCGGCAGACGGCAGATCGATCCGTCGGCTGAGATCGGTGCCGGCTGGGATCGGTACCGCACGCCCGCGCACGATCCCGGAGAACGTCCGGAAGCGGCGGTCAGTCGCCCTTCCGCCCGAAGACGATGTCGTCCCAACTGGGGACACTCGAGCGCTTCGGCTTGATGCGGCGCTCGGGAACCGCTTCGACAGCGTCCTTTTCCTTCGCGATGTCCTTCTCCTTGCCGCCGTCCCTGTCCTTCACCGCGTCCCTGATCCGGCTGGTACCCCTGTTCCTGCCGGAGTCCTTCCCGGTCGCGGTGGGACGGGAGGCGGTGGCGCTGTCCGCGTCCTCCTGCTCGACAACCGTCGCGTCCACGGGTGGGGTCGATGGACGCGACGGTTGCGCGAACACGCTGATCTCCCGCGTCTCGGTGCTGACGCCGTCGGAGAGCCGTGGTGACCCGTCCTCGTGGTGCGAGGACTCGTCGTCGCTGACGGCGCTCGGGGCGAGGGAGAGACCCGGCACCGAGGCAGCATCATCGGCGGCGTTCTCGGAGTCCTCCTCCCCGGCAGCGTCGCGAGGGTGTGCCGCGGGGATCGCGCCGCGCGTGAGGAGTTCTGCGAGAGCGTCATCCCCCTCCTCGTCAGCACCGAGCCGCTGGCCGCGCCGAGACCGGAGGACGTCCAGCAGACCGTCCTGGTCCTCGGGAACCGGAGCCGGGGCCTCGTCCTCCTCCGCCTCGAAGTCGAACACCCGGTCCGCCACCGCGCTCAGCCTGCGGGCGGGCAGGGGACCGTCGAGCGGTTCGAGCTCACTGAGCACCTGGGCCCAGCGGTTCGCGTTGACCACATTCTTCCGCGTGGGGTTGTAGGTCCACTGGGCAGGAGGTTGCTCACCGAGATCCACGGTGGAGGACTCGGGGAGCTCGAAGGATGCCTCGACGTGCCACGAGCCGTCCGGTCGACGCCAGGAGTCCCACTCGAGGGACAGGGGGTCGATCCCGTAGCTCTGCACCCGGAAGGCCACCATGTCCCCGAGCAACGCCGGGTCCTCGCCGAACGCCGAGCGATACCCGTCGTGGCTGGGGAGCGGGGTGGCGACCTCCACGCGCTGGGCGAGGTACGCCACGTAGTCGCGCTCCGCCCGGACCGGGCCCTCGTAGCGCTGCACCGAAGCGAGTTCGACGCCGGACTCCGCGGCCACCTGCTCCGCGGTGGCACCGGAGCGGATACGCGCCTGGATGTCCCGTGGCGTCAGCGGTACCGGTGCCCTGGGCTGCTTCTGTCGGGGAGGTTCCACCAGCGCCGGCGCCGGCGCCAGGTTCCCGCCGACCCGGGGCGGCAGGATCGCCGAGCGCAGCGCGTCGTCAATGGGCAGTCGATAGGCTGTGTCCTGCCCACTCAACAGCAGATGCTCGCCGTCCTCATGGATACCCACCAGGCGTAACTCCTGCATCAATTCCTCCAGCCGACAATGATCACTAGGGCAAACTTTGCCATTGATACGCGGGCATTCCTACTACGACCGATGGCGTGGCGTCCGTCACCACGGGTACCGGGCACAAATCCGCGGCGGTCGTCGTTGGTATGGCCGAGGGATCCACGACGGGCAGCGCCGGACACCATGGAGCGTGAAAGCAAAGGTATGACCACGAACTACGACGCACCGAGTGCGACGACCACAGCGGTGCGCAGGAACGGCCCCGGCCTGCCGAACGGCTTCGAACCGGGCCCGCAGGCCCCGGGCGTCCCGATGGTGGACGCGGAGGAGATCGCCGCCGCCGATTCCTTCGACCTGCCCGGCGCCGACCTCTCCAGCGAGGAGATCTCGGTGGAGATCCTGTCGGAGCAGGCGGACGAGTTCACCTGTTCCTCCTGCTTCCTCGTGCGCCACCGCTCGCAGATCGCCCTCGACAGGGGCGGCCGCCTGTACTGCTCCGACTGCGAGGGCTGAGGGGATCCGACTGCGAGGGCTTAGGGGACCAGGCGCGTGAGTTCCCCGCGGTGCCCGGTCGCGCCGACCTCAGGATGATGTGAGGGCGCTGACCAGTCGGTCCGGGTGGCGGGACGAGACGAGCCAGTACGGGGTCCGGTCCTCGGGATCCGTCACCTCGATACGGACCACGGGGGAGATCCAGCCGCGGATGCACAGATAGGCGAGTCCGTGGAGGCCCGGACCGCGCTGGTACGTGGCGTCGTCGCCGCCGAACCACTCCACGGCACCGAGGTACCCCCGCTCGATGCTCGCCCGCCCCACCGTCAGGGTGGTCGGGGTCAGGACGATCCGCGGTGTCGAGAGGATCAGGAGGGTGACCACGATCACCGCGAAGACGGCAGCCGCGCCGTAGCCGACCTCCAGGGAGATCGGGGCGAACATCACGATCACTGCACCGGACAATCCGGCGGCGATCAACCAGATCCAGGGTGACGGCCTCAGCCGCTCCTCGTAGAGGACGGTCTCATGGGATGTGTTGAGGGGGGCTTCCCCTGACGCGCTGGACATGACACCAGCATTCCACCATTTCACCGCCGCCTCATCCTGGGACGGCTGGGCGGAACCGTCACCGGATCATCACCGAAGCGTCAGCGAACGTTCCGATGATGACGCTAAAGTGGGGTGCTGGTAACCGGAACGCTTGCGTGGGAGATGCGGTCGATGAGTACACAGCAGGACCTCCCGGTCCAGATCTTGATGCTCGACGACGAACTCGAGCTCCCCACCTATGCCACCGAGGGAGACGCCGGAGCGGACCTCCGGTCCGCGGTCGACGCCGTCCTCCTCCCCGGCGAGCGCGTGCTGATCCCCACCGGGATCGCGATGGCGCTGCCGTCGGGTTTCGTGGGTCTCGTCCACCCCCGCTCGGGCCTGGCCGCGCGGCACGGTGTGACGATCGTGAACGCCCCCGGTACCATCGACGCCGGGTATCGGGGCGAGATCAAGGTCTGTCTCCTCAACACCGACACGCGGGAGACCGTGCGGATCGCCCGCGGCGACCGCATCGCGCAACTCGTGATCCAGCGCGTGGAACACGCCCGGTTCACCGCGGTGCAGGAGCTCCCCCCGAGCGTCCGCGGTGCCGATGGTTTCGGTTCGACCGGCGGTTACACGCCGGCGGGAGCCGGGCACGGTCTGCACGGTGCCGGAGCGGACGCATGACGCCGTTGCCGCCCGGCCGACGTCGTCGCTGACGCCACCACTTCGAAGATCTGACCTCCGTCACCACTGAAAGGGACCTGGACATGGCATTTGGGCGCAGGAAGAAGAAGCAGGACGATGCTCCCGAGACGTCGGTGGAGCAGGACGCGACCGGCGAGGTAGCGTCCGCGGAGGTGTCCTCCGCTGCCGCACAGGGAACCGTCGGGGTTCCCGATGATGCGGCGCAGGACACCGGAGGACGTCCCGACGGCACTGCACAGGAAACCGCGCAGGAATCCGACGGCGCCGCGCAGGGCGCGGCCGTTCCGGCCGGTCATGTGACGAGCGCGGAGTACGACCGCGCGGACTCCGGTCCGTTCGACGCCTCCGAGCAGGACACGGAGAACGGTTACGTGGATCTCGGCGCAGTCCGGATCCACGCGACCGAGGGCCTTCAGCTGCGGCTCGAAGTGGAGGAACGCACCAAGCGCGTCATCGCGGTGACCCTGGACCTCGGCGGCTCCACCCTGCAACTCCAGGCGTTCGCGGCACCGAAGACCGACGGTCTGTGGGACGAGATCAGGGAGCAGATCGGTGCCTCCGTGGGATCACAGGGCGGCACCGTCGAGGAACGGCCCGGGCGCCTCGGGACCGAGCTGCTCGCGAAACTCCCGGCACAGACACCGGACGGCCAGGCAGGCTACAGGGTGGCCCGCTTCGTCGGTATCGACGGCCCGCGCTGGTTCCTCCGCGGTGTTTTCGGGGGCCCGGCAGCACTCGACGAGAAGGCCGCAGCACGCGTGGAGCAGTTGTTCCGGAGCGTGGTGGTGGTCCGCGGCGACCAGGCGTTGCCTCCCCGCGAACTCCTCCCGCTCACGGTCCCGAAGGACGCCGCCGCGACCCCGCCGCCGGCCCCCGCACCCGCTCCCACGCAGCCCGAGTTCAACCCCCTGAAACGCGGTCCCGAGATCACCGAGACCCGCTGACGCCGATGCCCGCCCGGCGACGTGCTCCTCGCACCCCCGGCCCTCTGCGGCCGGGGGGTGCCCCGTCCGCAGGGCCGAGCGCCCTGCCGGTGCGCGGCAGGATCAAGGTGCGCGGAATCATCGACCGGATCACGGTGGCTCCTGCAACGGCGTCGCCCTCGTTCACGGCCCGCGCGAGGATCGAGTGGGACGGTGCACAGGACAGCGTCCGCATCGTCTGGATGGGCCAGCGCCGGGTGCCCGGCATCGAGGCCGGCGTGGAGTTGCGCTTCGAGGGCATGCTGAGCCGGGTCGAGGGCACGCCCACCGTCTACAATCCCCGCTACGAGATCATCGGCCGCCCCGAGGAGAACTGAATGAGCCATCCGACCAACGATCCAGGGGTGTCCTCCGAGCCCTCCGGCGCTCCGCGTCCTCAAGCCGACGCACCACTGCCGGGGGGTCCGGAATCCGATGCTGCTCCGCGGGAACGCGCAGCGGACCCGGCTGCTGCGCCCACGCCGACGGCTGCGGACCTCGCGACCCAGTACGCGGAGAAGTCCGGGGTACGCCGGAACGACGCCGGGCAGATCGACGTCCTCTCCTCCATCGGGGGCGTGCAGGGGCTGGCGGAGAGCATCGGGCCCGGCCTGGTGTTCACCGTGCTCTTCACGTTCACCCGGGACCTCACCGTGTCCCTCGTGGCGGCGCTGGCCGTGTCCGCCGTCTTCACCCTGATCAGGCTCGTGTCACGCACCCCGTTGACGCAGGCGGTGGCAGGTCTCGTCGGTGTGGCATTCTGCGCCTTCGTCGCGCAGCGCACGGGCAACGCCGAGGACTTCTTCCTCCCCGGCTTCTTCATCAATGGCGCCTACATCATCGCGATGTCGGCGTCGGTCCTCTTCCGCTGGCCGTTCGCAGGACTCCTCTTCGGGTTCATCCGGAACGAGGGCATCGAATGGCGGAAGGACCCGGCCCGCCTGCGCGCGTACGGCATCGCGACCTGGATCATCGTGTCCGTACTGGCGCTGCGTCTCGTGGTGCAGGTACCGCTGTACCTGGCGGAGAACATCACGGCGCTCGGCTCCAGCCGCGTGGCGATGGGCCTTCCCCTCTACGCACTGGGACTCTGGCTCGCCTGGTTGGTCTCGCGGCCGCGGACCGGCCCGACTGGGTCCGGCACCGGCGAAGCGTTCCCGAGGGGCTAGTCCTCGGCCTCGTCGCTCCGGGCCGCCAGGGCCACCCGCAACTCGTCCTCGGCCGAGATCGCGGCCAGGAAGAACACCTCGTCCCCGGCCTCCACGACGTCGTCCGGGCTGGGGGTGATGGGCGAGTCGTCCCGGAGCACCGCCACCACGGCGCAGTCCTCCGGCAGTGGGATGGACCCGATCGTCGCACCGACCAGGGGAGAGTCCTGCGGTACGGTGAACTCCACGATCGAGGACACGCCGGTCTGCAGGGTCAGCAGCCGGACCAGGTCACCCACCTCGACGGCCTCCTCGACCAGCGCCGTCATCAGGCGGGGGGTGTTGACGGCCACGTCCACGCCCCAGGAATCATCGAACATCCAGTCGTTCTTCGGGTTGTTGACCCGCCCGACCGTGCGGCCCACCCCGAACTCGCTCTTGGCGAGCAGCGACACCACGAGATTCACCTTGTCGTCGCCCGTGGCGGACACCACCACGTCGGCGTCCTCCAGGCGTGCGTCCTTGAGGGTCGTGAGTTCGCAGGCGTCGCCGATCAGCCAGGTGGCGCCCTTGAGCCCGCTGCGCGCGATCGCCTCCGGCTTCTCGTCGATGAGTAGGATCTCGTGCTTGTTACCGAGCAGTTCCCTCGCGATCGAGGACCCGACGCTGCCGGCACCGGCGATGACCACCCTCATGATTTCTCCTCCCTGGGCGCCGCAGCGAGGATGCGGCCGATCTCGTCCGTCGCCGTCGTCCTCATCATGGCGTGCAGGATATCGCCCTGCTGGTAGCTGGTGTCCGCGGTGGGGAGGATTCCCTCGCCGAAGCGCGTGAGGTAGGCGATCCTCACACCGCTGGCGGTCTCGATGCTCTGCAGCGATCGTCCCAGCCACGCGTCGCTGAGGACCAGTTCGGCGAGGATGAGGCGGCCGGAGGTCTCCCGGAAATCCCCATTGATGGACTGCTCGGGCAGGATCCGCCTCAGCACCTGATCCGCGCTCCATCGCACCGCGGCCACCGTGGGGATGCCGAGGCGCTGGTAGATCTCGGCGCGCCCCGGATCGTAGATCCGCGCGACCACGTGCGGTACGTGGAAGATCTCCCGGGCCACGCGCGTGGCCAGGATGTTCGAGTTGTCACCGCTGGACACCGCGGCGAACGCGTACGCCTCCTCGATCTCGGCGTACTTCAGGGTGTCGCGGTCGAAGCCCACGCCGGTGACCTTACGGCCGCCGAAGGACGAGCGCAGGCGGCGGAACGCGCGGTCGTCCTGGTCGATGATCGCCACCGAGTGGCCGGACTCGTCAAGGGTGTGCGCGAGGCTGACTCCCACCCTGCCGCACCCCATGATCACAAAATGAGCCACCGAGGGCACCCCTGATTCTTCGCGTAGATCCTGCTGTTCCGTGCCGTACCAGCCCCAAGCCTAGTGGCTGGTAGGGGGCCCGGACGCGCTAGTCTGTGGGCTGTGCTGACTTTTCTCGAGGCCGTCAAGCGGGTGCTGGTGGGCAAGCCCTTCGCCAACGACAGGCTGAGGAACAGGAGCCTCTCCAAGCGCTACGCGATGCCCGTCTTCTCCACGAGTGCCCTCTCCTCGGTGGCCTATGCGCCCGACGAGATCCTCCTCACGCTGGCCCTGGCGGGGGTGGCCTCCGTGGCCATCTCACCCTGGGTGGGGCTCGCCGTGATCGCCGTCCTGCTCGTGGTGGTGGCCTCCTACCGGCAGGCCGTGCACGCCTACCCCTCGGGCGGCGGGGACTACGAGATCGCCAAGCGCAACATCGGCCCCCGCGCCGGCGCCACGGTGGCCTCCGCCCTGATGATCGACTACCTCCTGACGGTTGCCGTCTCCGTCTCCGCCGCTGCACAGTATGCGGTCTCGCTCGCCCCCGGGCTGGAGACCTCCCGCATCCTTGTGGCCGTGCTCGGCGTCGCCGGCCTGGTGCTGCTCAACCTGCGGGGAGTCACACGCGGGGTCCGTGCCCGTGCCGTGGTCACCTATGCTTTCCTCGCGTCGATCCTGGCACTGTGCCTCACGGGGATCGTGCAGGACCTCTCGGGGACACTCGCGGAGGCCCCGAGCGCCGAGTTCGAGATCCTTCCGGATGCGGCCTTCGACGCCGGCCTCGTGGGCGTGGCAGGTGCGCTCCTGATCCTGCGGGCGTTCTCCGCCGGTGCCGCGGCGCTGACCGGCCTCGAGGGGCCCGGCGCCAACGTGCCGCGTTTCCAGGCGCCACGGAGCCGGAACGCGGCCACCACGCTGCTCGTCCTCGGCGTCGTGTCCTCGGGGATGCTCGCGGGAGTGATCTACCTCGCCAACGCCACCGGTGTGCACGTGGTGCAGAATCCCGCCGCGCAGCTGCTGCTCGACGGCGACCCCGTTCCCGGGGACTACATCCAGGCGCCCGTGCTCAGCCAGCTGGCGTCCACCGTCTTCACCGTGGGATCGCCGGCCTTCTACGCCGTGGTGGCGGTGACGGCCCTGATCCTGATGCTCGCAGGCCATGCGGCCTTCAACGCCTTCCCCGTCCTGGCCTCCATCCTCGCCACCGACGGCTACCTGCCCCGCCAGCTCCGCACGAGGGGCGACCGCCTGACGTTCAGCAACGGGATCATCGCCCTCGGAGTCGGTGCCATCGTGCTGATCGTCGTCTTCCGTGCCGATGTGAACGCGCTGGTGCAGCTCTACATCGTGGGTGTCTTCGTCTCCTTCACGGGTGGGCAGCTGGGCCTGATCCGGCACTGGAACCGGCTGCTGCGCAGCACCGTGGGGAAACAGAACCGGTGGCGGATCCACAAGTCCCGCGCGATCAACTCGCTCGGCTTCGGTCTCACCGCCGCGGTCCTCGTGGTCGTCCTGGTCACCAAGTTCGAGCACGGTGCGTGGATCGCGGTACTTGCCATGGCGATCCTGTTCACCGTGATGCGCAGTATCAAGAAGCACTACGACAGCGTCGCGGCGGAGCTCGCGATCGACGACGTGGTGCGCCTGCGCGCGCTGCCGTCCCGGGTCCATGCGGTGATCCTGGTCTCCCACGTCCGGAAGCCCGTCCTGAGGGCGCTGACCTTCGCACGCGCCTCACGACCGTCACGGCTGGACGCCATCACGGTGGACGTCGATCCGGAACAGACGAGCCGCACGCTCGCCGACTGGGAGAAGTACGAGATCCCGGTGCCCATCACGGTGCTCGCCTCGCCCTACCGGGACACGATCACCCCGATCCTCGACTACATCAGGACCATGCGCCGGGACTCGCCGCGGGACCTCATCGTGGTCTACATCCCGGAGTACGTGGTGGGAAAGTGGTGGGAGCAGCTGGTCCACAACCAGACCGCTCTCCGCATCAAGGCACGCCTGCACTTCGTGCCCGGCGTGATGGTGGCCAGTGTGCCGTGGCAGCTCGCGTCCTCCGACGCGGCCCAGAACTACCAGGACATGAAGTAGGAAGACTCCGATGACCGACCCCGAACTCGCGACCACCCTTTCCGGAACGGAATCACGGATACCCGCCGCTGCGACCGCCGAGCTCACCGTCGGCAAGCCGGCCCACGGCGGGCACTTCGTGGCGCGGCACGAGGGACGCGTGGTCTTCGTGCGTCACGCCCTCCCGGGGGAGCGGGTGCGTGTCAGGTTCACGGAGACGGACGACGGCGCGAGTTTCTGGCGTGCCGACGTCGTCGAGGTACTGGAGGCCTCGCCCCACCGGGTGGCGCACCCCTGGCCCGTGGCCGACGCTCCCGCAGCGGCCGCAGCCAGCCGGGCCGCGGTGGGCGGTGCCGAGTTCGGGCACATCGCCCTCGACGAGCAGCGCAGGATCAAGGCCGGGATCTTCGAGGAACAGCTCAGCCGGCTGGCACGGACGGAGCTGCCCGTGACCGTCGAGCCGGCATCCGGAGAGACATCGGACGGGCTCGGCTGGCGGACGCGGGCGGCCTTCGCCGTCGACGGCGGCGGAAAGCTGGCCATGCACCTCCACCGCTCGCACGACGTCGCCCGGGTGCGGGAGATGCCCCTGGCGGTCGCCGCGATCAACGAGCTGCGGCTCTGGACGCTGGACCTCACCGGGATCGAGCGCGTGGACGTCGCCGTCCCCTCCGGCGGCGGGGAACCGCTGGTCCTGCTGGTACCGGCCGCGCGGACCACCCCGCGCCGCCTGGCCGGCGTGGCTTCGGCGATCGACGACGCGTCGGTGGGTGTCCTCGATCCGGAGTCCGGGAAGGTGCAGCGATTGAAGGGCCGCACCTGGCTGCAGGAGAGTGTTCTCGGCCGCGACTACCGGGTGACCGGTGCCGGGTTCTGGCAGATCCACCGCGGAGCACCGGAGACACTCGTGAACGCAGTGCTCGAGGGACTCCGACCGGCGGCGGGAGAGCGGATCGCGGATCTCTACGCCGGCGCCGGCCTCTTCACGGTGCCACTGGCCCACGCGGTAGGACCGGACGGTGCGGTGCTCTCCGTCGAGGGATCACCCGGCGCGAGCCGCGACGCACGGCGCAACCTGCACGGACAGCACCACGTGGCGATCGAGCAGGGCCGGGTGGACGCCGTCCTCGGCCGCCGGCATGAACCGCTCGACGTCGTCCTGCTGGATCCGCCCCGCGCCGGCGCAGGCCGGAAGGTGGTCCGGCAGATCCTCGACGCCCGCCCCCGTGCCGTGGGGTACGTGTCGTGTGATCCGGCCTCGTTCGCCCGCGACCTCGGCTACTTCCTCGGCGCGGGCTGGGCGCTCGACACCCTGCGCGTCTTCGACCTGTACCCGCACACCCACCACATGGAGTCCTTCGCCCGGCTGGTGCCGCCCGCAGGATGAGCACGGAGCCGACCCGCCCGTGCGGGGACATCCTGTCAACAGGCCCCAGCCGCCTCCTCTGACGCTAGAGTTGGATCGTTCGAGGGTGACGACGTCGCCCTGCCGAGAAACAAGCGAGGAGGTGCCGATGGGACTCCTGGAAACGATCCACGGCCCACAGGACCTGAGCAAGCTCAGCGAAGCGCAACTCACCGCGCTCGCGAAGGAGATCCGCTCCTTCCTGGTCAGCAACGTCTCACGCACGGGAGGGCACCTCGGTCCCAACCTCGGTGTGGTCGAGCTGACCCTCGGCATCCACCGCATCTTCGACTCCCCGCGTGACAGCGTGATCTTCGATACCGG
>JASLBS010000092.1 GCA_030146405.1 Arthrobacter sp. | reverse complement strand
TGAGCACGACATGGGCAAACGTGTGGCCCACCTGGTCCGCGGCACCATGCTCGACTACGTGGAGTTCGAGGACAACTTCGCCATGGTCAAAACCCGCCCTCCGCGCGCTTTCTGGGACCGCGAACTCGGCACCACAGGCCTACGCGCCAAGCACGGCGTCACCGTGGTGGCCGTCAAGCGCAGGGGCGGAGCCTGGGACTACACGACCGCCGAGACAACCCTCTACGACGACGACGAAATCATCGTGGCCGGCACCACCGACAAGGCGGAAATCTTCAGCTCCTTGATTTAGGAACACGGGTGTGCCGTAGAGGACCTGCACACGCCACGACGCCTGGTACATTCAACTCGGTCTCGTGCCAGACCAGGTGATCGATCACCTGTCAGCGCCGAGCACAGAAGGATACTGAAGTCAGGAGTGGCCTCCACCCCACGGTGTCCTACCTCCTGCCTCCTGCGCGGGCGGGTCAGGGCTCGAAGCGGTATCCCATGCCGGTTTCGGTGATGAAATAGCGGGGACGGGACGGGTCCGGTTCGAGTTTGCGCCGCAGCTGGTTCAAATAAACCCGCAGATACTGCGCTTCGCGGGTATAGGCCGGACCCCACACTTCCAATAAAAGCTTCTGCTGCCCGACGAGCTGACCGGGGGCGCGCACGAGCAGCTCGACGATGCTCCATTCGGTGGGAGTCAAGTGCACCGGCTGCCCGTGGCGCTCAGCTTTCCTGCCCGCGAGATCCAAACGGAAATCCTTCGTGGTGATTACCGGCGCCCCCGCAGGAGAGATGAACCTTCTTTCAGCTGCGCGTAAGCGGGCCAGCAGCTCCTCAAGGCCGAAAGGTTTTGTCACGTAGTCATCAGCACCGGCGTCCAGGGCCTCGACTTTATCTTCGGGGCCGTGACGCGCGGACAGGACGATAATCGATGCCTGCGTCCAGGCCCGCAACCTCGTAATGACCTGCACGCCATCCATATCCGGTAGGCCGAGATCCAGGAGCACCAAGTCAGGGCGATGCTCGGATGCCGCCGTCAAGGCCGACGCCCCGTCAACAGCCGTGACCGGATGGTAGCCGTGGGTGCGCAGATTGATCTGCAGAGTGCGCAGCAGGTGCGGTTCGTCCTCAACAACCAGGACTGTGATCACAGTGCCACCCCGGTGGAGAGCGGCAGCCGGATGATCATCAACAGACCACCACCTGGTGCCGACTCGGCGAGCAGCTCCCCGCTCATCACTTCAGTGAACCCCCGGGCAACGGCGAGACCGAGTCCCACCCCAGCGACACCTGCGTCGTCCAGGCGCTGGAAGGGTTGGAACATGCGCACAATTCCGCCGTCTTCAACCCCGCGTCCGTAGTCGCGGATACGCAGCTCCCCGGCTGGGAATCCGCCGACGGTGCCCGAAACTGCGGCGGTGATCTCGATATCCGAGCCGGCGGCATACTTCTGCGCGTTCTCCACAACATTGGCAATGACGCGTTCAACCATGCCGAAGTCGGCTTCCACCGGAGGAGCGTTGGGTGGCAAAAGGATCCGCACATTCTCCGATGACATCCCCCGCAAAGCCACCCCCACCACATCCGCCCAGTGCACCGGACCAAGGTGCGCGGTAGCAGCATCACCGCTCAAACGCGACATATCCAGCAAATTATCGATCAACGACGCCAGCCGATCCGATGAAGCCTCAATCGTGCCGAGCATCTCATCCTCCTCCTCAGGGTCGAACTCGATACCGGGCTGACGGAGACTGGTCACAGCGAGCTTGATTGCGGCAAGCGGTGTGCGCAGGTCGTGAGACACGGCCCGCAGGATGGCAGTCCGCATCACATTTCCCTCAGCCAGGCGACGGTTATCCTCGGTGCTGGCCAGTAGCTGCTGACGTTGACGCAGCGCTACCAATTGGGCTCCGAAGGCTACCAGCAGCCGTTGTTCCCGTGCCGTCAACGCCCGCCCGTACAGCACCAACTTCAAACCACCGGACACAACAATGCGGACATCACCCTCACCCACGACCCGGTCCCCCACCGGATTCCCGACCCTTTCCGAAACTACTTGCCTGCCGTCCAACGCGAGTAACTTCCAGGTATCGGCCCTAGCCGAATCCAGGCTGTTGTCCTCCTCGCCCCCGCCATACAGCGCCGCTCCCGCCATACCGAAATGGGTTCGAACATGGTGGAGGAAACCCTGCAACGTGTCCTCCGCGGCCAACACACCCCGAGCGAGTTCCCCCAACGTCGCGGCATCAGCGGAAGCATTCGCAGCCTCCCGGGACCGCCTGGCCGCAAGTCCGACCACCAAGGACACCGACACCGCGACTGCCACGAAAACCAGGACAGTGAGCAGATTCTCTGCATCCGCGATCTCCAACGACCCAAAGGGCCTTGTCGAGTAATAGTTCAGGACGAGGCTGCTCCACAACGCTCCAACCAACGCCGGCCACAACCCGCCCACCAGCGCAACAGCCACCACACCCACGAGCTGAAGCAAAACATCAACGGCAAGGAAATCGCTGCCCACCACGAACACGGCCCACTCCAGCAGCGGCGGAAGCACCAGTGCCAACGAGAATCCCGCCAGAGTCCGCCCACGACCAAGCTCCGTTGCCGCTATTCCACCCATACCAAAATTCTCGCAGGTCCAAAAGCCACTACACCCACCGCAAAGACAGCCACACAACGACAGAAACCACCGACCTCTTCAAAGCCGCCCGCTCCATGTGTCAGGGTATTGAACGTGCAGGTACTGGGCGGCCTAGGGATTTCGGACAGTGGGCCCTCTTGAACTGAGGGTGCTACCGGAAGAGAGATCCACGGAAATGACTGCTTCACGACGACGTTTCACCCAGGAATTCAAGGACGAGTTGTGCCAAGAGGCGATCACCACCTCCGAACCGATCAAAGACGTCGCTGCAGCCTACGGTGTCGGCATTGAGACGCTGCGGAGTTGGCTGGCCAAGTACCGTGCCACCCACGGCGGGACGGAGGCTGGGCTGACCCTTCCGGAACGAGCCCGGCTCAAAGAGCTCGAGCGCGAAGTTCAGGAGCTTCGGGCCGAGACGGCGTTCTTGAAAAAAGCCAGTGCTTGACTATCGCGAGGGAGCAGCGGTAGTGAGCAAGTACAAATACATCGACTCCCTGAAGAACGACCCAGTCCAGCGGAACCCGATCGCGTCCATGTGTCGGTGGTTGGGAGTCTCAACGTCCGGCTACTACCACTGGCGTGCGCGCCCCCAGTCAGCAACAGCGGCACGCCGCGAAGCCCTCGCGACCCGGATCAGAGCCTTCTTCGAGTCCTCCGACGGGACGTAAGGGTACCGGCGGATCCACGCCGACCTGACCGCAGAGTCGGTGGAATGTTCGCCGGAGCTGGTGCGGCAGATCATGCGCCAGGAAGCGATAGTGCCGTGCCAGCCGCGCCCGTTCGGGTCACCACCCACGCCGACGCTGACGCTGCCGCGGACATGCCGGATCTGGTGCGGCGGGACTTCACCGCGGACCGGCCCGGGATGAAGTTCGTCGGGGACATCACCTACATCCACACCTGGGAAGGCTTCGTCTATCTCGCTATGGTCATTGATTGCTACTGATAAGAAAGTCGTCGGCTGGGCGGTCGCGGACCACATGCGCACGGAGCTGGTCGAGAACGCGTTGCGACACGCTGCCGCGACGACCGCGATCACACCCGCCGCGATCTGGCACTCCGACCGAGGATCGGTCTACACCTCGGCGAGTTTCAGGGCCCTGGTCACCGGCCTCGGGTATGCGCTCATCGATGGGACGGACCGGCGTGTGCTGGGACAACGCGATGGCCGAATCGTTCTTCTCAGCCCTCAAGAACGAACGGGTTCACCGAACCGTGTATGCGACGAAAAAGCAGGCCAAACGCGACGTCATCGCCTACATCGAGGGCTTCTACAACAGCCGACGCAGGCACTCCAGCCTCGGCTACCGATACCCCAACGACGTC
>JASLBS010000057.1 GCA_030146405.1 Arthrobacter sp. | reverse complement strand
GGCCGCGTCGGTCTCGCGCACCGGAGTGCGGAAGTAGTCCGCGACGGAGCGGGCCGAGGCGACGCCGAGCGCTGCCGTGGCCCGCTCGGCGAGGACACCGAGAGCCACCTCGCGACCTACCTGGACGTCGGCGAGCGCGGGCTGGGGTAGTACCGCCGCGATCGGTGCG
This sequence comes from Arthrobacter sp., assembly GCA_030146405.1. GTDB lineage: Bacteria > Actinomycetota > Actinomycetes > Actinomycetales > Micrococcaceae > Arthrobacter_D. The sequence continues at coordinate 2,811 of JASLBS010000057.1, read as the reverse complement.
TAGAGCCGCTCGAACTGGGCGGTCCGGCCGGCGGATCCGATCGTGCCACGGGCGAGCAGACCCTCGAGGACTCGCTTCGCGTTCGTCCACCGCCATCCCCAGCCCTCCTCGGGTCGTGCGGCGCCGGCCCCGAGCAGTCGCTGGATGCTCGTGGCCGTGAGCGGTGTTCCTCCGTCGAGGAGCTCCAGGATGGATGCCTCGAGGCACTCACGTTCCTCGTCGGGGACGCTGGAGGCACCCATCCAGGTGCGGCGCTGCCAGGCACGCAGGTGCGGGAAGAGGTCCGGCGGGACGAGACTCGCCTCATGGGCCCAGTACTCGACGAGCGTGCGCGGTGCGCGCGCGGAGAGGGAGTCGAGCTCTGCGGTGTCGTAGGAGCCGAGTCGGGAGAAGAGGGGCAGGTAGTGGGACCGGACCAGGACGTTGACGGAATCGATCTGCAGGACCTGCAGTCGCTGCGCGGCCGCAGCGACAGCGCGCCCCGAGGATGCTGCGTACTCGCGCGGCCGATGGAGTCCCTGCGCAGCCAGGGCGAGACGGCGCGCCTGGGCCGTTGTCAGGTTTCGCATGGTCTCCTGCAGGCATCTGCCTCCGCACGCTGTGCGGAGGCAGATGCCCGGTTCTCGGTGGATGCGCCGACGGGCGGCGTCGTCAGACGGTGGCGTCCTCGGTGGCGCGGTAGGCCAGCAGTTCCTCCTGCGGCTCCTCGGCCCCGTCGGCGTCCAGGGTGATCACGCCGTAGGTCCACCCCTGACGCCGGTAGACGACCGACGGCGCACCGGTGGCCGAGTCCACGAAGAGGTAGAAGTCATGGCCCACGAGTTCCATGTTGTCCACGGCGTCGTCGAGCGTCATGGGCGTGCCCGAGAAGACCTTCCGACGGATGAGTACCGGCGAGTCACCCGCAGGGACATCGTCCGGGGACGAGTAGGTGTCGACGTCCTGGGCGGAGCTGTCGGGTGCGTCGGCGGTCGGTTCGACCGCCGGTGTCACGAGGTAGATCGGCTGCACCGGATCAGCGGGAGGCAGGTCCGCGGTGGCGACGCCGACCGCCACCGGTGTGTGCCGGCCGTGGTGCACCTTGCGGCGGTCCCTTGCTCGGCGCAGGCGCTCGAGCAGCTTGCCGTAGGCGAGATCGAAGGCGGCGAACTTGTCCGCGGCCTGCGCCTCCGCACGGATCACCGGACCCCTGCACAGCACCGTCAACTCGACCGTGAGGGAGGTATCCGCCCTACGGGCACTTGCCTCCTTGGTGACTTTCGCCTCGACGCGCTGCACCTTGTCGCCGAGTTGCTCCACCTTGTCGATCTTCTCCGTCGCGTACTCGCGGAAACGGTCCGAGATCGTCTGGTTCCGGCCAGTGATCACAAATTCCATGGTGCCCTCCACATCGCTAAGTGACACAACGGCGGCCGGGCGAGATGCAGAGCCACCGCCGACGGGTACGTGTCGTCACTGTGTGGTACCCGTACTTCACGGTAGATCACCGACCCCGTTTATTCACCCTTTGGCCGTCGGAACTTCAGGTGTGCCGCCACGGCGGCCGGTGGGAGAACAGGGCGGTCCGGGAGTCATACCGCGCCGGGGAGTAGAGGTGGGCCTGCTTCGCCACCCCCGGGTGGGGTGGTCGCGGCGATGACCACGGCGCCGAGCACCCGGCCCCCGTGTTCACTCAGGACGCGGTGCATCTCACCGATGGTCGCCCCCGTGGTGAGGACGTCGTCCACGATCACGCACCACGCGCCGGCCAGTGTGGCCCGGGCCCGGGGGACGACCTGCATCGACCTGCTCACCTGGAAGCGCCTGCGACGTCTGCCGAGCCCCTTCTGGCCACTGCTGAGACCGGGCAGGAGTGTTCGGGCAGTCGCCCACAGGCGGGTGGGCGCTCCTCCGTCCGCGAGGTCCGACGCCACCCGGACCGGGAACGGGACCTGCCGGACGGCGGGCAAGAGGAGTGTCCCGGCAGGGAGACTGCCGGTCCGCCGCAGACCGCCGAGGAGGAGTGCGAGGGGATCGTAGCCGCGCTTCCGGCGGGATGCACCCCGGCTGGGGACGGGCACGATGACGACGGGTGCGGCCTCGGAACGGTGGGCGGCGAACTCGGACATCGCCTCGTGCAGCACCCCGGCAAGAGCCGCAGAAACCGGCGCCAGCAGATCCACGTGCCCGTGATTCTTGAAGGCGAGCAGGACGGCGGGGACGGTGCCGTGATAGTGCCCCGCCGTAAGAACCGGTAACGGTCCGTAGGGCGGGTCCTCGGCCGTCAGCTCGCGGTGCCGGGTCACGTGGAACCTTTCCGACGGTGCTCCCGGTGGGGATAGCCAGAGTTCCGGGACCGGCACGTCCGGGAGTGATTCCGCTCCGTCCTCGGCGCGGAAGGGGCGGACCGTCGACTGACGGAAACCGGCCAGGCAGCCGGGGCAGAGCGAGGTGTCCCAGGCACCACAGACGACGCACGACGACGGCAGGAGCAGAGTGGTGAAGGCCAGGAGGGCCCGCTCCACCCGCTGGTACGGGCGGGCGAGAACGACGGTGTCCGCCAGGGCGGCGAGACGGGTACGGGACATGCCTCCACACCATCACGCCTGCCGGACAGCCCGTCGAGGGACCCGGTGTATGTGGACATCATCACCCCGGGAAGGCCGGGTCGCTGACGTCGAGATTCACATTCGCCCAGCTGTTGCCGATGCGTCGGTACAGCGTTCCGCCCGCCTGCGCGTAGAAGGTGTCCTCGGCGTCGGAACCAGCGCTGATATTGAGGACGCCCACCAGTTCCGCCATGGACTCGCGGCCGCCGTCCAGTTGCAGGAT
>JASLBS010000054.1 GCA_030146405.1 Arthrobacter sp. | reverse complement strand
CCGGTATGGCCGAGGTACGACGACGGGTCCCCATGCCGTTGGCCACGAACATGTGCGTGGTGAGCTTCTCCGACGTCCCGGCCGCCGTCGCCGAGGGGTCGGTGGACGTGATCCTCTCGGACCACCACTTCTGGGGGGGGGCCTGAGGCGCTCCCAGGGACTGGCGTCCGTCACGGAGACCTTCGGGCTGGGGCTGTCGATGCACTCGAACTCGCACCTGGGGATCAGCCTGGCGGTGATAATCCACCTCGCCGGGGCGACCCCCGATCTCGACTACGCCTGCGACACCCACTGGCCGTGGAAGGACCCCGAGGAGGACGTCGTCCGCCCCGGCACCTTCGAGTTCGTCGACGGCGCGGTGGCCGTGCCCACCCTGCCCGGGCTCGGTGTGGAACTCGACCACGACGCGCTGGAGCGTCTGCACCGGCAGTACCTCGAGTGCGGTCTGCGGAGCCGGGACGACACCGGGTACATGCAGAGGCTGCAGCCGGACTACGAGCTGGCCAGCCCCCGGTGGTGATCCACCCCCGGTGAGCTCCGCGGGACCCCGTTCGGCGACCGGCCGCGCGGGGCCTACGGGTTCTACACTTCCGCAGCGTCGGCCAAGGAATCGGTGCAGGGGGATCGGATGTCCGGCCCGATCGCGGCAATATCTGGCACTGTGTTAGACATGCTGACAGACCCCGACGCCCGCACGGCGCTCATCATCGAGGACGACGCCGATGTCCGGCAGTTACTCGTCATGACGCTCGGCATGAGCGGGTTCACCACTATGGAGGCCGAGAACGGACGTCAGGGTGTGGCACTGGCGCGCGAGCGGCAACCGGATCTCGTGACCCTCGACCTCAACCTCCCGGACATCGACGGCGTGGAGGTGTGCCGGCAGATCCGGCCCGTCACCGATGCGTACATCATCATGATCACGGCGCGGCACGACGAGATCGACCGGCTGATCGGCCTCGAGATCGGGGCGGACGACTTCGTGATCAAGCCGTTCAGCCCGCGGGAGGTGAGCGCCCGCGTCAACGCGATGTTCCGCCGCCCGAGGACCACCGTGCAGACGGCAGCCACGACGATACCTGCCGACGACGTCGTCGTGCCGTCCCCGGCGGCTCCCGGATCGGTACCCACAGATGCACCCGGGCAGGGCGGGGACCTCCTGGTCCACGGGCCGATCAGCATCGACGCCGAGGGCAGGATCGCGACGCTCGACGGCGTCGAGCTGCCCCTGACGAGGATCGAGTTCGATCTGTTGACGACCCTCGTCTCCGGTCCGCGCAGGGTATGGCAACGCGAGACGCTGCTGTCCCGGATCTGGGGGGACGGGTGGGTGAACGACCAGCACCTCGTGGAGGTCCACATCCGGAACCTGCGCAAGAAGCTGGGTGAGGACACCAAGGCGCCACGGTTCATCCGGACCGTGCGCGGGGTCGGTTACCGGATGATGCCGCCGATCACGGACTGAAACTCCGCAGAGAGGTCCCGCAGGTGGGCGAGCAGACCCGGGTGCTTCATCGTGTCCTCGAGCTGCGCGAGCGCCGTGGACGAGATCTCCTCGAGCCGGCGGGCTCCGACCATGGACGAACTCACGTGGAGACTGAGCAGCGCCACGACCGCGGCCTCTGTGTCACGGGAGGCCAGCGCGGCCTCGACGGCGCCGATGCGCTGGGGCAGCAGCTGCGCGTACGTCCCCACGAACCGGCGTGCGCCGTCGGGGTCCGCGAGTTCGGCACCGAGATCGTCGAGGATCCGCTGGTCGAGCACGGGAAGCTGTGACACATCGGTCCTGTCGTCGGCAGGCGGGCGGGGGAACTGCGTGGAGCACCTCCCACCAACGCCGTCGGACGGTGCGGGTCGGTGGAAGGTGCGTGGAGTGGTGTGCTCCTGCCTCCACTGTGGGCCGCGCGGCTCAAACGCACGTGGCGTTAGGACGAAGTAAGACCGAAGAAACCCCGAAGCCCGCCTAGGCGAGCATCTCCCGCACCAGGGGGATCACCTTCGTGCCGTACAGCTCGATGCTGTGCATGAGCTTCTCGTGGGGGAGCGGGCCGGCGCTGTACTTGAGGTCGAAGCGGTCGATCCCGAGGGTCTGGGCGGTGGCGGCGATCTTCCTGGCCACGGTCTCCGGGGAGCCCACGTACAGCGAGCCGTGATCGGCTTCCTGGTCGAATTCGGCGCGCGACGTCGGGCCCCAGCCGCGCTCGCGGCCCAGGCGGTCCCGCATGATCCGGTTGTCCGGCCACAGCTCCTCCCGCGCCTGCTCGTCCGAGTCGGCGATGTACCCCGGGGAGTGCACGCCGATGGGCAGGGTGGGCTGCCCGAGCTGGTTCAGCGCCCGGTGGTAGAGGTCCACGTACGGCGCGAAGCGTGCGGGGTCCCCGCCGATGATGGCGAGCATCATGGGCATCCCGTACCGGGCGGTCCGCACCACGGACTCCGGGCTGCCGCCGACGCCGATCCAGGTCTTCAGGCGACCGCTCTCCGTCTTGGGGTACACCTCGTGGTTCGTGAGCCCGGGCCGCGTGGTACCGGACCACGTAACGGGCTGCTCCTTGATGAGCTCGGCGAAGAGACCGAGCTTCTCCTCGAAGAGGTGCTCGTAGTCGGAGAGCTCGTAGCCGAACAGGGGGAAGGACTCCGTGAAGGAACCGCGGCCCAGGATCACCTCGGCGCGCCCGTTCGATGCCGCGTCGAGGGTTGCGAACCGCTGGTAGACGCGCACGGGATCATCGGAACTGAGCACTGTCACGGCGGAACCGAGGCGGATGCGCGTGGTCTGCCCCGCGATCGCGGCAAGGACGGTCTCCGGCGCGGAGACCGCGAAGTCGTCACGGTGGTGCTCGCCGAGGCCGATGAAGTCCACGCCCACCTCGTCGGCGAGAACGGCTTCGGCGATGACGTTGCGGATGACCTGCGGGTAGGGAACGGGAGTGCCGTCCTCCCCGCGTGTCACGTCGCCGAAGGTGTCCAGCCCGAGTTCCAGTTCGCGTGCCATGGTGATCCACCACTCCCTGCTCAATGTTCAGGCCCACCGTGGGCCTACTGGAAGAACGGAGCGACCCATGGCGATATTCCATGCATACGTATCTATTTCTACTGGGCGCGGCTGGAGAACCTCAGTTCCTCGGGAGAGAATGGACGTCCGTCGCTGGCCGACCGGATCATGCCGCGCGTCCCGCCCTGCGGTAGGAGCGTCCTACCCGAGGACCAGCACCTTCGTCAGATGATCGAAGATGAAGGTCACGTCCCTCGCCACCGGAACGTCGAGGGTGAAGTTCGGCCCGCTGCGCATGCCCCGCACGCCGTAGTTCTCCCGCCAGGAGCGATCGACCACCACTTTGTACTCGTAGTGCCCGGGGTGCAGGGTGAGCGTTCCGCACCAGACATCCGCGGCGCCGTCGTAGGAGAGTTCGAGCGCAGGATCATCGGCTGCCCAGGGCCGGCGTTGCGCTGCCGTCCACGAGTGGTGGCCGGCGGTACCGACGGATGTGGCCGAGGGTCGGAAACCTCCGGCCAGTCCTACCGACCGGGGTGTGCGTCCGGGTGGATCCGGAGCCTCCCGGGCGGAAGGGAAGGGCTGCTGCACCGACGTCGCGGGTGCACCGGTAAGGCTGCCGGCGTCCGCCCCGTGCAACGCGGCTCGCAGCCGGGACGGCGAGGAGGCCGCGGTCAGACCCGACGCGGTGAGTGACCACCCGGCGTCGTCCTTGGTGAGCAGGCCGGTGTCCGCCATCGAGTTGGTCGCCTGGATCAACTCCTGGAAGAGCTCGGGGCCGGCTTCGTCGCGGTTCCCCGGAGTACGGGGTACCGCCGTGATGACCTCCTCGAGGAGTGTGCCGGGCCTGCAGGGTGGCCGGTGCTCGCCCCGCTCCGCCATGAGGTGGACGAGGGTGCGGAGCCGGCGCGCGGTGAGGTCGCGCATGCATGTCCTTCCGGGGTGGTGGCCGGGATGCTGCTGTGACGTCGGATCCACCGTAAGCACGCCGAGCAGGAGCGATCAACGCCCGTAACCGCATTGTGACTCCGGGACGTGACTCGGGAAGCCCGGTGGTGGTTCGGTGCTACCGCGAACTGTTCTGCAGTGCTTCGGCCGCTCGGTCCGCGCGATCGATGCTGTCCGGGTCCGAGAGGTCCACACCTGCCCGCTCCGCGGCAGCGCGCGCTTCGGGGCTCTTGAGATCCGGCAGTTCGAATTCCTCCGGGCGGATTCCGGCGTCGCGCTCGGCGTACGCACTCTGCTGGAGGGCCAGGGCGGGTGCTGCGGCCTCGGCCGACTGCAGGGTGCCCGCCGTGACGGTGACCTGGCTTCCCGTCAGCGCCGACGAGAGCAGGGGGGTGTAACCGGCGGCGTGCCCGGCCTGGTTCGGGTGGTAGGAGTTGGAGACCGGGAAGGAGAGCCCGTTCAGCCACTCGTCCTCGTCGCACACGGCGTGCCCGGTGAACGGCACGGTGGGATCCCGGAAGCTGAAACCGGCCGCGGCGGCAGCAGCCGCCGTCGTGCTGTTGAGCAGATCCGCCGTCTCGTTCAATCGGGACTGTTCCGCAGCTGAGAACCAGGTCAGGAAGTTGCAGTCCGTCCCGCTGAAGATCCGCGGATACCCGGCGATGGTGACGGAGGCCTGCGGCGCGCGTAGCCGGATCTCCCCGTACAGCGAGGCGAGACTTCCCGGCAACGATTCCCTGATGATCGTCTGGGCGCGGTCGATCGCCCGATGGCAATTGCTCAGCCACGCAGGCCTCGCACACGTGGTCAGGACCGATACGAAGGCGGCGTCGTTGCCTCCGACGCTGAGGGAGACGTAATCCGTGGACGGCGTCAGGGCGTCGAGCTGGGTGGCGACGACGTCGGGTACCGTGGCACCCGCGCAGGCGCGGAAGTTGAGCTCGTAGTTCCGCTCGCTCGCGATCAGTGACGGGTACGCGTAGACGGAGCGCTGACAGGAGGAGCCGTCCGCCAGGTAGGTGCGGGTTCCCGTGCCGGAGGAGTAGGAGTCACCGAGCGCGACGTAGGACTCTCCGGCCGCCGTGGCAGCGGGAGCGGGGAGGCACAGTGCAGCCACCAGGGCGAGGACCACTGCAACAGGGCGGGATCGGCGGATCGGCATATCTGCTCCGGGTCTGGGGAACGGCGTTCCCCCACGCTAGCCCCAGCCTGACCGGCAAGGCGTCCGAGGGGGCCGACTCCTCGGACCGCTCTCCCCGGAGACGGCCCGACGGGGTACTGTTCTCACCCCCACGGTCGGGCACCTTTGCCACGCCTGCTGACCGCGCGGTAAGCTGTGGGACGGCTCACACGCCGTAGAACCCCAATTGAATACGCCATCGATCTGCAGCGGGAGAGTTCTGCCGTTGACGCACAACCGGCAGGCGCCGTAGGAGCAAATCCTCCCCAGGAATCTCTCAGGCCCAGTACCGCTGCGGATAGGCAACTCTGGAAAGCAGTGCCGGGCCAGGTCCGGCTCTCACCGACGGTGCAAGCAGGCACGGAGCCCTGCGGAAACTCTCAGGTCCCCTACAGAGCGGGGAGGAACCCGACCAAGGCCTGCGCGCCCGCGCCCTTTCTGACGTACGGAGTTCCCATGACCGCCTTCCCCGACACGGCATCCGATATCGCAGCCGGCGCCGCGACCTTCGCGGACCGCCACATCGGCCCGCGAACGTCCGATGCCGGGCACATGCTCGAGGTCCTCGGCTACCCCAGCCTCGAGAAGCTCGTGGACATGGCCGTTCCCGCCAGCATCCGGCTGGACCGCGCGCTCGACCTGCCGAAGGCGCTGAGCGAGACCGAGGTGCTGGCGCAGCTCCGCCGGATCGCGGGCCGCAACCGGACGGCCGTGCAGATGATCGGCCAGGGATACTTCGACACCGTGACGCCCCCGGTGATCCGGCGCAATGTCCTCGAATCGCCCGCCTGGTACACCGCGTACACGCCGTACCAGCCCGAGATCTCGCAGGGCCGCCTCGAGGCCCTCCTCAACTTCCAGACCATGGTCCAGGACCTCACGGCGCTCGACATCGCCAACGCCTCACTGCTCGACGAGGCGTCAGCCGTCGCCGAGGCCGTGCTCCTCATGCGCCGCTCGGGCAAGAACAAGGGCCGCACGGTCATCGATGCCGATGCCCTCCCGCAGACCGTCGCGGTCGTGCGCGGTCGTGCCGAAGCACTCGGGTTCGACGTCGAGATCGCCGACCTCTCCGCGGGTCTGCCGGACGGCGACATCAACGGTGTGGTCCTGCAGCAGCCCGGCGCCTCGGGAGCACTGCGCAACCATGCCGAGGTCATCGGTGCGGCCAAGGAGCGCGGCGCCCTCGTCACGGTCGCCGCGGACCTCCTGGCGCTCACGCTCATCACCGCACCGGGGGAGCAGGGCGCGGACATCGCGGTCGGTTCCGCCCAGCGGTTCGGTGTCCCCCTCTTCTTCGGTGGCCCGCACGCCGCCTACATGGCAGTGCGCAAGGGCCTCGAGCGCATGCTCCCAGGGCGCCTCGTCGGCGTGTCCAAGGATGCCGACGGCGCACCCGCCTACCGCCTGGCCCTGCAGACCCGCGAGCAGCACATCCGGCGTGAGAAGGCCACGAGCAACATCTGCACCGCACAGGCCCTGCTCGCGATCGTGGCGTCCATGTACGCCGTCTATCACGGCCCGGAGGGCCTGACGGCGATCGCGCGCACCACGCACCAGCGCGCCGTCGACCTCTCCACTGCACTGGAGGGCTCGGACGCGACAGTGGTGCACAGCGCCTTCTTCGACACCCTCCTGGTCCGCGTACCGGGCAGGGCCACGGAGTACGCGGATGCCGCCGAAACCGTAGGCTTCAACCTGCGCCGCATCGATGCCGACACCCTCGGGATCTCCTGCGACGAGACCACGACGCCGGACCACGTCGCCGCGCTCGCGGAGATCTTCGGTGCCCGGATCGCAGGGCAGGCCGCGGGGGAGTGCATCCCGGAGGACCTGCGCCGCACGTCGAGCTTCATGACCCATCCCGTGTTCTCGCTGCATCGCTCGGAGACCGCGATGCTGCGCTACCTGCGCAGGCTCTCGGACAAGGACCTCGCGCTGGACCGCACCATGATCCCACTGGGCTCCTGCACCATGAAGCTGAACGCCACAGTGGAGATGGAGTCCATCTCGTGGCCCGAGTTCGCCTCCATCCATCCGTATGCACCCGAGAGCCAGACCGAGGGGTGGCGCGAGCTGATCACCGACCTCGAGGACCGTCTCGCGGAGATCACGGGTTACCACCGCGTCTCCCTGCAGCCGAACGCCGGTTCGCAGGGTGAACTCGCCGGGCTGCTGGCCATTCGCGGCTACCACCGCTCACGCGGGGACGAGAACCGCACCATCTGCCTCATCCCCTCCTCGGCGCACGGCACCAACGCCGCCTCGGCGGTCCTGGCGGGCATGAAGGTGGTGGTGGTCGGCACGGCGGACAACGGCAACATCGATCACGACGACCTGCTGGCCAAGATCGAGCAGCATGCCGAGAACCTCTCGGCCATCATGATCACCTACCCCTCCACGCACGGTGTGTTCGAGGAGGACGTCCGCTGGGTCTGTGAGCAGGTGCACGGGGCCGGCGGCCAGGTGTACATCGACGGCGCCAACCTCAATGCCCTTGTGGGGCTCGCCCAGCCGGGTGAGTTCGGCGGAGACGTCTCCCACCTGAACCTGCACAAGACCTTCTGCATCCCGCACGGCGGCGGCGGGCCCGGCGTCGGACCGGTGGCCGTGGCCGAGCACCTCGCGCCCTTCCTGCCGGGGGACGCCAATCGCGACATCGCCACCGACGGTGGCTCCGACGCAGCGGGCGGCACACCCGTGTCGGGGTCCATGTACGGATCAGCGGGCGTCCTGCCGATCTCCTGGGCGTACATCGCGCTCATGGGATCCGAGGGCCTCACCAGCGCGACGGCGCACGCGCTGCTCGCCGCCAACTACGTGGCAACACGCCTGACCGAGCACTTCCCCGTGCTGTACACGGGTGCGCAGGGACTGGTGGCCCACGAGTGCATCCTGGATCTGCGGCCGCTCACCGCGAAGACGGGTGTCACGGCAGAGGACGTGGCCAAGCGCCTGATCGACTACGGCTTCCACGCGCCCACGCTGTCCTTCCCCGTCGCCGGAACGCTCATGGTGGAGCCCACGGAGTCCGAGGACCTCGTCGAACTGGATCGCTTCATCGGCGCGATGATCGCGATCAAGGGCGAGATCGACCGCGTGGCCGCCGGCGAGTTCAGCATCGAGCAGAGCCCGCTGCGGCAGGCACCGCACACCGCGCAGGTACTCGTGAGTGACGAGTGGACGCAGGCCTACCCGCGGGAGCTCGCCGCGTACCCGCTGCGTTCGCTCCGGCATGACAAGTACTTCCCACCGGTGCGCAGGATCGACGGCGCCCATGGCGACCGCAACTTGATCTGCTCCTGCCCGCCCATCGAAGCCTTCGAAGACTAGGAATCCGCCGTTCATGAGCGAGCAGAGCAAGCACACCGCCCTGTACACCCAGCACCAGGCGCACGGGGCGTCCTTCACCGACTTCGGCGGCTGGCAGATGCCCCTGAAGTACCGCAGTGAGCTCGAGGAGCACCACACGGTGCGGAAGGCCGCCGGCCTCTTCGACCTCTCCCACATGGGAGAGGTCCTCGTCAGCGGACCGCAGGCGGGCGAGTTCCTCAACTACGCGCTGGTGAGCAATCTCGCGGTGATCGCGGTGGGCAAGGCGAAGTACTCCCTGATCTGCAACGCCGAGGGCGGGGTGATCGACGACCTCATCACGTACCGCCTCGCCGAGGACACCTTCCTGGTGGTTCCCAACGCCTCCAACGCCGGTGCCGTGGCGGAGGAGCTGCGCAACCGCGCCGAGGACTTCGACGTGACGGTGGAGGACCAGTCGGAGACCACCGCGCTGATCGCCGTCCAGGGTCCCACCGCAGAAGCGGTACTCCTCGGCCTGGCCCGTCCGGAGGACGCGGCCCGGATCACGGACCTCAAGTACTACGCCGCCGTGGAGATGGAACTGGCCGACGTGCCCGTGCTCCTCGCGCGCACCGGGTACACGGGCGAGGACGGCTTCGAGATCTTCGTGGGCAACAACGTCGCCGTTCGCCTCTGGGACGCGGCACTGGAGGTGGGCGCCGCGCACGGGCTGCTGCCCTGTGGCCTCGCAGCGCGGGATTCACTGCGGCTCGAGGCGGGCATGCCCCTCTACGGGAACGAGCTCGGCCTGGACACCAATCCGTTCGAGGCGGGCCTCGGCCCCGTGGTCAGCACCCAGAAGACCGAGGACTTCGTAGGGCGTTCCGTGCTGGAACCACTCAAGGGAGTCGAGCCCACTCGCCGGCTCGTGGGTCTCCGCGCGGCCGGCCGGCGGTCCGCACGCGCAGGGTACGACATCCTGGTGGACGGCGTCCGGGTGGGAACGGTGACGTCCGGGCTGCCCAGCCCCACCCTCGGCTACCCGGTGGCGCTCGCCTACGTGGATGCCGGCCATGCCGCTCCCGGTACGGAGGTCCAGGTGGACCTCCGTGGACGGCCGGAGCCCTTCACCGTGATCCCCACACCGTTCTACCGGCGCCTCAAGCCGGTAGGAACCGCTCAGTGAGCATCAGCGCGTTCGACCTGTTCAAGATCGGTATCGGCCCCTCCAGTTCGCACACCGGCGGGCCGATGACCGCTTCCTACCTGTTCACGGAACTGCTCCTTGCCGATGTGCCGGTGGAGGATGTCCGGCGGGTCCAGGTCGATCTCTTCGGTTCCCTCGGCGTCACCGGTCACGGCCACGGCACGGTGAAGGCGGTGCTGCTGGGACTGGAGGGCGAGCAGCCCCATCTCGTGGACCCCACCTCCGCCGATGCCCGGGTCGCCTCGATCGGTGAGCTCCGTTCCCTCAATCTCGCAGGGCGCTCCCGCATCACCTTCGATCCCGCGACCGATGTGATCCTGCACCGGCGCCAGCGCCTGGACTACCATACCAATGGCATGCGCTTCTCGGCATATGACGCGATTGGGGAGAAGATGCTGCAACGGGAATACTTCTCGGTTGGTGGCGGATTCGTGCTGGATGAGGATCAGATCGGCTCCGAGACGGCCGCGGTGACACCCGTTCCCGTCTCCCATCCCTTCGACACCGCCGATCAGCTGCTGGACGTGTGCAGGACCACCGGGTGGTCCTTCTCCGACGTCGTGCTGGCCAACGAGCTGTCCTGGCGGACCGAGGAGGAGGTCCGCTCGGGCCTGCTCGAGATCTGGTCCGTCATGCAGGACACGATCCGCCGCGGTACCACCACCGGGGGGATCCTGCCCGGCGGGCTCAGCGTCCGCCGCAGGGCGGAGCGCCAGCGGCAGCTCCTCGAGAAGGCGGACGATCCGAACGACCGCCTTGGCACCATGGAGTGGGTGACCCTCTTCGCGCTGGCGGTGAACGAGGAGAACGCCGCGGGCGGCCGGGTGGTGACCGCACCCACCAATGGTGCCGCGGGCATCATCCCCGCCGTCCTGAAGTACTACGTGGATTTCGTCCCGGGTGCGGACGACGACGGCGTGGTGCGGTTCCTCCTCGCGGCGACGGCGATCGGCTCGCTGTTCAAGAAGAACGCCTCCATCTCCGGGGCGGAGGTGGGGTGCCAGGGCGAAGTGGGCTCCGCGTGCGCCATGGCAGCCGGCGCCCTCGCGGAGGTACTCGGCGGAACTCCCGAGCAGGTCGAGAACGCCGCGGAGATCGGTATCGAACACAACCTCGGCCTCACCTGCGACCCGGTGGGCGGGCTGGTCCAGATTCCCTGCATCGAGCGCAATGCCGTCGGCGCCATGAAGGCCATCACGGCGGCCCGCATGGCCGTGCGGGGTGACGGCCAGCACCACGTGTCGCTCGACGTCGCGATCAAGACCATGCGGGACACCGGTGCCGACATGATGGACAAGTACAAGGAGACCGCGCGCGGCGGGCTCGCCCTCAACGTGGTGGAGTGCTGAGCTGAACGCCGCCGGCCTGCCGATCCGGGTCGAGGTCATTCCTGCCGAGGGGCTCGTGCAGCGCCTCCGCACGCACCTTCCCGCGCCCGCCGTGGTGGCCGTCACCTGTCTCCCGCAGCACGGACCCGGCAGAACGGTGGACACGGCGGTGGAACTGGCCGACGCCGGGTACACCGCCGTCCCGCACCTCGCCGCACGGTCCGTGGTGAGCAGGCGGGAGCTCTCCGGGTACGTGGACCGCTTCCGGGACGCCGGGATCACCGATGTGTTCGTGATCGGGGGTGACGCCGCCACAGCCGGCGGCCCCTACGCCTGGAGCGGTGCGCTCATGGCTGATCTCGCCGAACTGGGCGAAGGTGCCCTCCGGCTCGGCGTCGCCGCCTACCCGGAGGGACACCCCGGGACGCCACCGGACGGGCTCCTGCGGGACCTGCGCGCCAAGCAGGAGCTGGCCTCGTGGTGCGTGACCCAGCTGTGCTTCTCACCCGAGATTCTTGCGGAGTTCCCGGCGCGGCTCCGGGCCGACGGCGTCGCGCTGCCCGTCTGGGCCGGAGTTCCCGGTCCGGTCCGCATGACGAAGCTGCTCACGCTCGCGGGCAGGATCGGTGTGGGTCGGTCACTCGGGTTCCTCCGCCGCTCGGCCGGTGGTGCCGACACCGGTTCGGCGATGCGGCAGCTCCTCTCGAGCGCAGCCTACGATCCCGTGCCGCTGATCTCCGCGCTCGAGGGCACGGGCTACGCGGGCCTGCACGTCTACAGCTTCAACGACCTCGCAGGACTTGCCGGCTCCTCCCTGGTGGACCCCGGCCGCTGACCCGGCCAGGGGCGGTGCGAGCGCGCACGGCTCCACACGACGGTGCAGTGGGACATCGGCTCCGCCGTCGTCATGCCGGTGGGGCCGGGCACCTACGTTCCCTTCGCCGCGGCTTCCTCCGTCGACGCGTGATCGTCGGCGGATCAGGAGCTCAGACGGCGGCTGCCGGCTTCTGGCGCTGCGGTGCTAGTTCTCCGACGATGCCGCTCAGCAGGGTGCGCAGCTCGCGGGACTCGAGCCCCTCCCCCACCATCAGGGTGCGTCCGATGTCCTCGGCCTTCGTCAGTGCCTCGAGGCCGGCGGCCGTGATGGTGATGCGCTGGCTGCGGCGATCCACGCTGTCACGGATCCGGGAGATGAGGCCGTCGCGCTCGAGCTTCTCGAGGGTCTTGCCGATGGTCTGGGCCTGCACGTGTACGGCGAGCGCGACCTTGGAGCCCGTCATGGTGCCCTGCGTGGCCAGGACGCCGAGCGTGGTGTGACCGGCGTGGGTGATCCCGATGCTCAGGAGGCGTTCGTTCCAGGCGTGGTCGACGAGCCGGGCGGCAGTGGAGAGCAGGCGGCTGGTGGACCACTCGTGCAGGTCGGACATGAATTCTTCCTCCCGAAGAAGTGGGGCGCCCGGGCGGTGCTGCGGACCAGCACCGGCGGGGCGTCGTGGTGTCACAGCCGGCTCCTCGATGAAGGGGGCGGAACCAGCCGTACTTCCTCCACTATGCCGGTCGATCTTCAATCTCCCCCGTTGAGCCGACCGAAGCTTCGAGCAGTAACGGTGCGTCGTTGCGCCGGGGGAAGGAACGGAACGCGATGATCTCCGCTGCGATGGCGCTCGCCGCCGAGTGCTGGACGACGTGCGGCTGGCCCTCGATCTCCACGAACGAGCCCTGCGGCGCCCGTGCGGCCAGCTCCCTGCACCAGGGAGCACCCGCTACCGGGTCGCGGTCCCCCCGCAGCACCAGCACGGCGCAGTGGACCCGTTCCACGGTGCGTTCCAGCGGGTATTCCATCATCTCGCGCAACTGGCGCAGGTACCACGGGATCCCGGTCAGGAGGTAGTCCGTGAACACGGCCCAGTTGGCGGAGGGACTCTCGCGGAGGGAATCGGTTCCCAGCATCAGTGCCTGCTGCGGGACCGTGCGGCGCCGCCGGTCGGCCACCGGGCCGATCAGCACCAGGCGGTCCACCAGCTCCGGGCGCTGCACCGCTGCCTCGGTGACGAACTGCACACCCATGGAGTGCCCTACGAGGGTGCAGGAGCCGAGGCCGAGCGCCGCGACGGCCTCGAGCAGCAGGGCTGCCTGGTCCTCGACGCCGAGGTGCACCTCCGGCCGGGGGTCGCGTCCGAAGCCCGGTAGATCCACCGCGTGGACGTCTGCGTCCGCCGAGAGTTCCTCACGGAGACGATCGAGGTAACGGTGGGTCATGCCCAGACCATGCACGAGGACGTACGGGGCCGACGGCGGGTTTCCGGAGGTGGGCCCCGGCGTCGTCCGTACCCGCAGGGTGAGCCCCTTCACCTGCACGGTACTGAGGGTGGTCGAGAGCATGCGCGAAGTCTACGGTGTGCCCGTGGAAGACTTGGTTCGTGGCTCATCTCGACGTAACCGGCATCGACTACTTCCTCTCCGACGGCAGGCAGCTGCTCAACGGTGTGGCCTTCAAGGTCGGCGACGGCCACAAGACAGCCCTGATCGGGCCGAACGGCACGGGCAAGACCACCCTCCTGCGGATCATCGCCGGCGACATCGCCTCCGACGAGGGCACGGTGAGCCGCTCCGGCTCCATGGGCATCATGCGACAGTTCGTGGGGCAGGTGCGTGACGGCACGAGTGTGCGGGACCTCCTCGTCTCCGCGGCCCCTCCCGTCCTCGCCGCGGCGGCACAGCGGGTGGACGACGCCGAGCTCGCCATGGTGGAGACCGAGGACGAGCCCACCCAGATGGCCTATGCCCAGGCCATCGCCGACTGGGGTGACGCCGGCGGGTACGAACTCGAGACCACGTGGGACGAGGTGACCATGGCGGCCCTCGGCATTCCGTTCGACCAGGCGCAGTACCGGGCGGCGTCGTCGCTCTCCGGGGGCGAGCAGAAGCGGCTGGTCCTCGAGGCGCTGTTCTCCGGCCCGGACGAACTGCTGCTCCTCGACGAGCCCGACAACTACCTCGACGTACCCGGCAAGCGTTGGCTCGAGGTGAAGCTCCGTGAATCGAAGAAGTCGGTGTTGTTCGTCAGCCACGACCGCGAGCTGCTCGCCAATGCCGCCACCCGGATCGTGACCCTCGAACCCGGGGTCCTCGGGGCGTCGTCATGGACCCACGGTGGTGGCTTCCAGACGTACCTGAAGGCCCGTGAGGACCGGAACGCGCGGTTCGAGGAGTTGCGCAAACGCTGGGACGAGGAGCATCTCAAGCTCAAGGAACTCGTCAACATGTACAAGAACAAGGCCGCTTTCCGCTCGGACATGGCGAACCGGTACCACGCCGCGCAGACGCGGTTGGCGAAGTTCCTCGAGGCGGGCCCGCCCGAGGCGATCCCGCTCGAGCAGAACGTCTCGATGCGCCTGCGGGGAGGGCGCACGGCCAAGCGCGCCGTCGTCGCCCAGAAGCTCGAGCTGACGGGTCTGATGAAGCCCTTCAGTACCGAGATCTGGTTCGGGGACCGGGTCGGGGTACTGGGATCCAACGGCTCGGGCAAGTCGCATTTCCTGCGGTTGCTGGCGGGGGGCGGCTCGGACCCCGACAAGGAACACCTGCCGGTGTCCGACGTCGACATCGCCGTCGTGCCGCACGAGGGTTCGGTGAAGCTCGGCGCGCGCATCCGCCCCGGCTTCTTCGCGCAGACGCATTCCCGTCCGGATCTCCTCGGGCGCACCCTCGTGGACATCCTGCACCGTGGCGACGAGCACCGTTCCGGTCTGGGCCGGGAGGGTGCGTCCGCCGTGCTGGACCGCTACGGCCTCGCATCGCAGGCGGAGCAGCCCTACGACTCGCTCTCGGGCGGGCAGCAGGCCCGCCTGCAGATCCTCCTGCTGGAGCTCTCGGGGGCCACCCTCCTGCTGCTCGATGAGCCGACCGACAACCTGGACCTGCACTCCGCAGAGGCGCTCGAGCGTGCGATCGACTCCTTCGAGGGGTCGGTCATGGCGGTCACGCACGATCGCTGGTTCGCCCGTGGATTCGACCGCTTCCTCGTCTTCGGGTCCGACGGCAAGGTGTACGAGACAGAGGAGCCCGTGTGGGACGAGCAGCGGGTGCAACGGGCCCGCTGACCCTCACGAGCTGCCCGTCCACAGCGCGTCCACACCTTACCCACAGAGTTATCCACACCTGTTGGTGAACGGCTGATTCGTCCACATCCGGGTAGTCCCCGCGCTACCCGCCTGAATGCCCTTGTAATGTGAACGGCGGCGTCGATAGCCATGGCCGCGAGCCGGTGGATCCTTCGGTGCCTGCAGGCGATCCGGGGCAATCAGGGGGAGTAGTTGGGAACGGACAGGGACACGGAGCCGGTTGGGCACCCGCAGGACGGTGAGGGGACCGGAACGGGGACGAGCGGGCCTCCGTGGCGCCCGTCGGGACGCAGCGTCGTCGGGGCTGTGCTCCAGGGGGCCGGTGCCTACGGAGCGGCCTGGCTCATGGCGTTCCTCGTGATCATCCTGACCCTCAGCTCCCTGGCCCGGGTGGATACGGGTGGTTCCGGAGGACTGCCGGACGAGCTCGCAGGAGTGGCCGAGGCCGGGGTGGACGGTGATCCCCGGAGCGTGCTGGCCGTCCTCCTGATCGTGCCGACACAACTGGTGGGGATGGCCTTCTTCAGTCCCCTCGACCTCTCGGCGGCCTTCGAGGTGTTCGGCCTGTCCCTCACCCTCACCGGAACCCTCACCTGGATTCCCCTCACCGTGACCCTGACGGCCGCTCTGGTGGCGGCTTCCGCCTCCTACCTCGGGCAGCGGCGGCGTTCACACGGCTGGCCGAGGAGCGCCGTGCTCGCGGCCTCCTCGGGAGGAACGGTCGCGGTGCTCGCCTGGGTCCTCGCCGCAGTAACGGCTGTCAATCTGCAGGAGGAAGGTCTACGCGTCGCTGCCGCGGCGGCATCGCCGATCGTGCTTCCGGGCGCGTTCCTCGTGGTGGCCGCCGCGGCACTCGTCGGGGCCGCGGCAGCGCGTCGTGGTACGTCCCGCACCCCGACGCCCGTACGGCAGGTCGGTGCGGCACTCCAGGTCCTCGTTCTTCACTACGTGCTCGTCTCCGTCCTCGCCGGTGTCGCACTGCTCGTCCTCGCCTGGATCCGAGTGGGTCCGGAGGTGGTCCCGTCAGCGCTCGCGTGGCTCCCCACGGTCACCGGCTACGCCTACGGGCTCATCCACCTCGCCCCGGCCCGGGCCGTCCTCGGAACCGACATCGAGGTCCAGACGGTTTTCGACCTCCCGTGGTGGGCCTGGTTGACGGCCCTCGTGGTGCTGCTCCTGGCCACGCTCGTGGCCGCACTCGCCTGGGCCGCACGCACGCGCGCCCTGCCGCCGGTTCCGGCACTGCTCTCCTGGTCGGTCCTGCCCGTGGTGTTCCTGGCAGGCGGAGCCCTCGTCACGGAGCTCACGAGGGTGGCGGGGTCCGTGGTCGGCGTGCCCGGGGTCACCGCCGCCGGATACGCTCTGGTGCCGTGGACCTGCCTGGTCCTCGCCGGGTGGGGGCTGGTCATCACGCTTCTCGCCCGGATCGCAGCACCGGCGGTGCTCGCCACCTGGCCGCGCCTCGCGCGGCTCCCCGTGCTCGGCACGAGGGGCACGGGACCCGACCCTGCGCCCGCCGTCGGCGGTGCACCGGCACGTCGCGTGAAGTGGCTGGTGGCCACAGGGGGTGTGCTCGTGCTCCTGCTGATCGGCGCCGTCATCACCATCAACGTGGTCAACCAGTCGGTGTACGGGCCGGACAAACCGGTGGAGGCGTACCTCGACGAACTCGTGGCGGGTGACGTGGATGCCGCGCACGGCGTGCTTCCCAGCGCGATCGGTGAGGACCGGGACGCCCTTCTCGATGACCGCGTCTACGGGGCGGCTGCGCACCGTATCTCGTCCTACCTGATCCGCGACAGCTCGAGGACGGACGACACCGCCACGGTCACGGCCGAACTCACCCAGGACGGGGCCGTCAGCACGATCGACTTCGAGCTCACGCGGACGGGCGCCACGGGTGTCTTCTTCGACGAGTGGAGGCTCGACGGCCCGGAGCCGCTCAAGGAGATCAGCATGGTGGTGCCCGAGGAGCTCCAGGTCCTCACCATCAACGGGACCGAGGTGGATCTGCCCGCGGGCGACACCGGCCGGTACGCGGGCATGCGTTCGGTGGTGCTCCCCGCCCTTCCCGGTGAATACACGATCTCACCGCCGTCCGCCTCGACCTACCTGTCCTACGGCCAGGAGCAGAGTGTGATGATCCCGGTGGATCCTGCGGGGGTTCCCCGTGGAGTGCTCCTCTCCACCACGCCCACCCCGGCTGCGGAAGCCGAAGCCGTGGCAGAGGTGCGGGCCGCACTGGATGCGTGCATCGCCTCCGCCGAGGCCTCACCACAGGGCTGCCCCAACCGGGCGTTCCTGTTCGGTACTGCGAACACCATCCGGGGGCCGGGCTGGACCCTGGACGACGAACCCACGTTCAGCTTCGAGGAGTCCTACCGGCCCGGGGTGTTCACGCTCCTGTCGGACGACGCCGAGGCCACCTTCTCCTACGAGCGGAACGCCGAGGTCGACTCCCGGAAGCCACCGCGCTGGGTGCCCGAGGAGGACACCGTGCGGCTCTACCTCCGGGCTACGGTCACCGTCACCGCGGAGAGCGTCGACGTGCAGGTGGAGTAGGGCCCCGCTTGGTGGACACCGCCGGCCCGCCTACGGTTATCGGGTGAAACCTTCCGTCCGCGCCGCGATGTTCGCCACCTATGCCATCTTCGGCCTCAACGGTCTGGTCTTCGCGAGCTGGGCGGCCCGCATTCCCGCGGCATCCGCAACCCTCGGCCTGAGTGACGGACAGACGGGAGGTCTGCTGCTCGTGGGGGCCGTGGGCTCGGTGCTCTCCCTTCCCCTCGCAGGGCTCATCGCCGCACGCTTCGGCATCGCCACCACGGTGCGGATCGGTGGAACCGCCGCGGCACTCGGCGCGTGTGCCGTCGCCCTCGGACTCTTCAGCGTGATGGTCCCGGTGGTCGCCGTCGGCCTGTTCCTCTTCGGCTGCGGGATCGCCCTGTGGGACGTGGGCCAGAACATCGAGGGGGCGGACGTCGAGCGGCTCGTGGGGCGCACCATCATGCCCCGCTTCCATGCCGCCTTCAGCGGAGGAGCCTTCATCGGCGCCGTGATCGGGGCAGGCTTGTCCGCGCTGGCCGTGGATCTCTCGGTGCACCTCCTGACGGTCGCCGTCCTCAGCCTCGCCGTCTCGCTGTGGATCCCGTGGTACTTCCTGCCGATGCCGGCGAGACTGTCGGTGGAGCAGGCCGACGAGGTGCCCGGGAGCCGCCGCACCGGTTTCGGAGCATGGGGGGAACCGCGCACCCTGCTGATCGGACTCGTGGTGCTCGGCGCCGCGCTGACCGAGGGCGCCGCCAACGACTGGGTGGCGAAGGCCACCGTGGACGGCCTGGGTGCGAGGGAGAGCACCGGTGCCGCCATGTTCGCGGTGTTCGTGGCCGCGATGACGGCGCTCCGCTTCGTGGGCGGTGGGCTGATCGACCGGTTCGGGCGCGTGCGTGTGCTGCAGGCGAGTCTCGGATCCTCCCTCGCGGGGCTCGTGCTCTTCGTGACAGCTCCCGACGTACCCCTGGCCGCACTGGGTGCCATCCTCTGGGGTGCGGGTGCGGCACTCGGCTTCCCGATGGGCATGTCCGCCGCAGCGGACGATCCCGAGCGTGCTGCGGCCCGTGTCTCGGTGGTATCCACCATCGGCTACACGGCCTTCCTCGCCGGACCCCCGCTTCTCGGGTTCCTCGGGGACATGGTGGGAATCCGCACGGCACTCCTCGCCGTCGGCGTGGCCGTCCTCGCCTCCTTCCTCGTGGCACCGGTGGCCCGCGAGCGCACTCGGGAGGCGGAGAGCACCCCGCGGAACCGGAACTGATCCGAGCCCTAGGAACCTGGCGCCGCGAGACCTACCCTGACTGCATGGCGATCATCGAGGCAGAAGGTCTGAAGAAGACCTATTCGTCGAAGAGCGGACCCGTCCACGCGCTCGACGGCATGAACCTTTCCGTTCCCCAGGGCACGGTCAAGGCCCTCCTGGGGCCCAACGGTGCGGGGAAGACCACCGTGGTGAAGATCCTGACCACCCTCATCCGACCCACGGCCGGCACGGCCTTCATCGACGGCATCGACGTGGTGCGCGACCCCAAGGCCGCCCGCCGCATCATCGGGGTGGCAGGTCAGTACGCCGCGGTGGACGAGAACCTCACCGGTTTCGAGAACCTCGAGATGGTGGGGCGTCTGTACCACCTGGGGGCCCGCGAGTCGAAGCGCAGGGCGCGGCAGCTGATCGATCAGTTCGAGCTCTCGGAGGCCGGTAACCGCCCGGTCAAAGGCTTCTCCGGCGGCATGCGGCGTCGGATCGACCTGGCGGGGGCACTGGTGATCAATCCGAAGATCCTGTTCCTCGACGAACCCACCACCGGCCTGGACCCGAGGAGCCGGCTGGCGCTCTGGGGCATCATCAAGGATCTCGTCAGGGACGGCACCACCCTGCTCCTGACCACCCAGTACCTCGAGGAGGCCGATCAACTGTCCGACGACATCGCGGTGATCGACGGGGGCAAGGCCATCGCCGAAGGAACCGCGGACCAGCTCAAGGCGCAGATCGGTGGCCACCGCGTCGCTGTGTCCGTCATCGACGCCGCGGACGCCGCTGCCGCCCGGGAGATCCTGGGCCGCCACGGTGAGGGCGAGGCGGTCATCGGGGACGACCGCCGGACCGTGGAGGTGGCGGTCAGCGAGGGCCCCGGTGCCCTCCAGCTCATCCTGTCCGACCTCGGGGAGGCCGGGATCCCGCTCCACGACGCCGGGATGAGGCGCCCCAGCCTCGACGACGTCTTCCTGACGCTCACCGGACGGCGGGCCGATGACGCCGACACCACCGGAAGCACCGGGCAGAAGGAGCAGGCGGCATGAGTGTGATGGCGCCGGGGGAGCGGCAACCGGAGAACTCCCACCCTGCTTCCCGGGCGGACGCACCCGCGGAGCAGCCATCGGCCCTGTCCATGTGGTTCTCGGACGGCTGGACGGTCACCAAGCGGAACCTGATCAAGCTGAGGCGGTCACCGGACATGCTGGTGTTCGCGGTCCTGCAGCCCATCATGTTCGTGCTGCTGTTCAGCCAGATCTACGGCGGTTCGATCCAGGTGGAGGGGAGCGACTACACGCAGTACCTCATGGCAGGGATCTTCGCGCAGACGGTGATCTTCGGCTCCACGTTCTCAGGCTCGGCCATGGCGCAGGACCTTAAGGACGGCATCATCGACCGTTTCCGGACGCTGCCCATGAGTTCCTCCGCCGTCCTCGTGGGGCGGACGAACAGCGACCTCGTGCTGAACACGCTGTCCGTGGTCATCATGATGGGCACCGGCATGCTGGTGGGCTGGCGCGTCACTACGTCCCTCGCGGAGGCGATCGCGGGCATCGGCCTGCTGCTGCTCTTCTCCTACGCCTTCAGCTGGGTCATGGCCCTGCTCGGGATGTCGGTGAAGTCCCCTGAGGTCATCAACAACGCGTCCTTCATGATCCTGTTCCCGCTGACCTTCATTTCCAACGCCTTCGTGCAGCCCCAGAACCTACCGGGTCCGCTGGAGACCTTCGCCAACTGGAACCCGGTATCGGCCCTGGTGCAGGCGGTGCGTGAGCTGTTCGGCAACACCGGCACGGTGCCCCTCCCCGATGCCTGGCCCATGCAGAACGCCGTGGCGACCGTGCTCATCGGGACCGTCGCGATGCTGCTGATCTTCGTCCCCCTCTGCATCCAGAAGTTCGCCTCGATCAGCAGCCGCTGAGAACCGTCGAAGCCACCGTGCGGCGGGAGGGGTGGTCTCCGGCGTCGTCCGAAAGGCGTAGGGCAGGGCGATCGGTAATCATCCCTCGAGCCGGTGACCGGGCAAGGGCTCCAGGCCTAGGCTGGTGGAGGAGCCGGCATGCGCAAGCTCCTCCACCAGCCAAAGGATGCACCATGATCGAGGTACAGTCCCTCTCGAAGCGGTACGGCGCCAAGACCGCTGTGGACGCGGTGTCCTTCACCGTGCAGCCCGGCAAGGTGACGGGCTTCCTCGGTCCCAACGGGGCGGGGAAGTCCACCACGATGCGGATGATCGTCGGACTGGACAGCCCCAGTGCCGGTCGCGTCACCGTCAACGGTCTGCCCTACGCGCAGCACCGGGCGCCCCTGCGTGAAGTGGGAGCCCTGCTGGACGCCAAGGCCGTCCACACCAAGCGCACCGCCTACAACCACCTGCGCGCCATGGCGGCGACGCACGGCATCCCGAACAGCCGCGTGAAGGATGTCATCGAGCTGACCGGGCTGGGACCGGTGGCCAAGAAGAGAGTGGGCGGCTTCTCCCTGGGGATGGGCCAGCGGTTGGGCATCGCCGCAGCCCTCCTCGGAGATCCCCACACGGTGATCCTCGACGAGCCGGTGAACGGACTCGACCCCGAGGGCGTCCAGTGGGTGCGTCACCTCGCGAAGGGGCTCGCCTCCGAGGGCCGCACCGTGTTCCTCTCCTCGCACCTGATGTCGGAGATGGCACTGACGGCGGACCACCTGGTGGTGATCGGCCGCGGCCGCATCATCGCCGATGCCCCCATCCAGGCGATCATCGACGGGCAGGGAAAGGCTCGGGTCCGCGTCCGCGCGAACCGCCCGCAGGACCTCCTGGCCAGCCTCGCGGGTGAGGGAGTCTCCTCTCAGGTACTCGAACCCGAGCTGATCGAGATCACGGGCGTCGACGCCCGCAGGGTCGCGGAGGTGGCTCTCCGGGAGCAGGTCCTCGTCTATGAACTGACCCCCCTGCAGGTATCCCTCGAGGACGCCTACATGGAACTCACCCAGACTTCGGTCGAGTACCACTCACACGATCCGCTCGCGGGCCAGCTCACCGCGACTCCCACGGAAGGACGCTGATCATGGCAACGTCGACCTCGCCGGCCCCCGCAGAGGAGCGCCCGCGGCAGAACCGGTCCGCAGGGACCGGCGTCAATTTCGGGCGGGTCCTGAAGTCGGAGTGGATCAAGGTCACCACCGTGCCCTCCACCGTCATCCTGCTCACCTGCACCGTGGTGGTGATGGTGGGCCTCGCCGCCCTGTTCGCCTGGCTGCAGACCACCACGGCGCAAGCCGTGTCGGACGGCTCGATCCCGGCGGAGTTCGCACCTCCGGCCGAGGGACCCGGCAGTGTGGCCGAGGGCGCGCAGACCGTGCCCTCCTCGGGCCTCGCCTTCGGACAGCTCCTGATCGCCTCGCTCGCTGTGGTCCTGATCGCCTCCGAGTGGGCCACCGGGATGATCCGGTCCACCATGGTCGCCGTACCCAAGCGGATCCCGGCCCTCCTGGCCAAGGCCGTCATCATCGCCGTCGTGGCCTTCGTCGTCGGTACCATCAGCGCCCTGCTGTCCTACCTGGTGGCGCAACCCATCCTGCGGACCCAGGACATCGATTTCGCGCTGACGGATGACGGCATTCTCGTCAGCATCCTCAACACGGGTACGTTCCTGGCGTTCATCGCCATCATCTCCATCTCCATCGGCATGCTGCTGCGCAACACCGCAGGTGGGATCGTGACCGCGGTGGGCATCGTCTTCGTGCTCCCGCTCATCGTGCAGGCACTCTCCGGTCTGGCCGAGTGGATACCGAAGGCCGCGCGCTTCCTCCCGGTCGAAGCCGGAACACAGATGGTGGTGCTCTCCACGGCCGAAGACCAGCTGACCCAGTGGGAGGGTGGTCTCGTGATGGCTGCCTGGGCACTGGGGCTCCTCGTGATCGCGCTCCTCGTCTCCAAGAAGCGGGATGTCTGACGCCTTCCGATCGTCCTCATGAGCTACCGGTCATGAGTGAGAAATCCTTGGTGAGGGAATCCGCGGAGCGAACGGCCGCGGACTCCCTCACCGAGCTCAATGCCCGCCGGCTCGGACCTGTCCGGCGGTTCTTCCGCGAACAGCCCCGCGTGATGGACGCCGTCGTGGTGGTGATCTTCCTCGCGATCTCGCTCCCCAACACCGTGTTCCTCGTGACGGAGGCGAACAGCTGGGCGGGACTGCCGGGCGTGCTCCTCGCCGCCGTCGCGCTCGTCTACCGCCGTGACCGTCCGCTGCTGGTCCTCGCCTTCGTGGCCGTCCTCGACCCGCCCGTCAGCATGGCCACGGAGGGTCTCGGCAGTGTCGGGATAGCGACGGCGATCGCCCTCTACACCGTCGCCTCCATCCACCCGCTGAGAAGAACCCTGATAGCGGCGTCCGCGGCCGCGACGCTGTCCGTCGCTGCCCTGTTCCTCGTGACGGACGAATTCTCGCCCGACGTACCGGGGCTCATCTGGTTCATCAGCGGTTTCGTGGTCATGGTCCTCGCCTTCGCAGTGGGCCTGGGTGTCACCGTGCGGCGTGACCGGGAGCACGAGAACGTGCTCCGCGAGTGGGCCACGCGGAACGCGCAGTTGGCGTCGGCGGGGGAGCGGAACAGGATCGCGCGGGAGATGCACGACGTCGTCGCGCACTCCCTCACCGTCATGGTGGCGCTCTCGGACGGCGCCGCCGTCGTCCTGAAGCGCGATACCGACAAGGCCACCGCCGTCCTCGGTGAGCTGTCCGCTACCGGCCGGACCGCGATCGCGGACATGCGACGCGTGCTCGGGGTACTCCGGAGGGAGGCCGCGACCGAATCGCTGGAGCCACTCCCGGCGTCGAGCTCGCTGGCGCAGCTCCTCGAGGGATTCAGGGCAGCCGGCCTGCCGCTGCGCGTCATCACCAGTGGCCCCAATCTGCCCGAGGACCCCGCGTTCCAGCTCACGGTGTACCGGATCCTGCAGGAGTCCCTGACCAACGCCCTCCGGTACGGCAACAGCGTTACGCTGGTTGACGTCTCGATCGCCAGGGTGGGGAGCGCGGTGTCCCTGCGGGTCGCCGACGACGGGCGGGGAGCCATGGACCCGATGGTGTCACTCGGTTCCGGGCAGGGCATCGCCGGTATGCGTGAGCGTGCCGCCATCTACGCGGGTACCGTGAAATGCGGTCCACGGCCTTCGGGTGGTTGGATCGTGGAAGTGCACTTGACAGTGCCTGACGCCGGTCACGGCGGCGGGAGTCCACGGGGGGAAGAGAAGGATGACCACGCATCAGGCTCCGATCCGACCCATCAGGGTTCTGCTCGCTGACGATCAACCACTGTTGAGGATGGGGTTCCGACTCATCCTCGAGGGTGAATCCGATCTCGTGGTGGCGGGAGAGGCCTCGACGGGGGCGGAGGCCGTCCGTCTCGCCGCGGAGATCATGCCGGACGTCGTTCTCATGGATGTGCGCATGCCCGACGGCGACGGCATCGACGCCACGCGGCAGATCATCCGCTCGGGATCGTGTTCCCGCATCATCATCCTCACCACATTCGACCTCGACGAGTACGCGTTCTCGGGGCTGCAGGCGGGCGCCTCGGCATTCCTGCTCAAGGACGTGGCCCCCGAGGAGCTGGTGCATGCGGTGCGGGTGGTGGCCAGCGGTGACGCCGTCGTCGCTCCCCGGGTGACGCAGCGCCTCCTGGAGACCTATGTGCGGTCGCTACCGCCCGCGCAGGTTGCCACGAGGGTGCCGGACCGCCGTCTGGCGGAGTTGACGCCCCGGGAGCGGGAGGTCCTGGAAGCGGTGGCGGAGGGACTGTCCAACGCCGAGTTGGCATCCCGGTTCTTCCTCTCGGAGGCGACGATCAAGACCCACGTGCGGCGGATCCTCACCAAGCTCGAGCTGCGGGATCGTGTCCAGGCCGTGGTGTACGCCTACGAGAACGGGATCGTGGTGCCGGGCCCGGTGGACCACTGACCTGACCCGCAGCTCCACCTGCCCGACGGATCAGGGGCAGAGCAGCGAACGCTCCAGGTTCTGGCCCGACCACGTCCCCACGTTGGCGCGGATACGCAGTACGAAACTACCCGTCGTGGTGGACGAGCGCGTGATCGACGTCGAGCGCGTGGTGGCCGAGACGTTGGTGGTGGTCACCTGCCCGTTGGGCGCGGTGACGCTGACGGTGTAACCGGTAGCGCGGTCGACGGCGCTGATGTCGGTGAGCGACACCGTCATGGATGTCCTGTTGTTGGTGCAGTTGTAGGTTCCCGTCACCCCGGCAGGGGCCGGGACGGCATAGCTCCCCACGGTCAGAGGAGCGCCGGCGCTGCCCTTGAAGGCCGCCTCGGCGATGGTCGGCACCCACATGAGGACGAGGACCCCGACCAATACCTGCACGAGGAAGCGGGCCCGACGTGACGGGCGCTCGGTGGTGGCGGAGCGCTGGGTGTGCACGGTGTTCCTTCCTCGAGATCAGCAGTAGGTCAGCGGGACGCCGGCGCCCCGGCCGAAGCCAGGACACCGGGACCGGGAGCTAGCGGCTGGTTGCGCCGCGCTGCGTGGCGGTGAAGGCGAAGTTCACGGTGCTGGTGAGGCCCTGGAACGTGTTGTCAGCGGCGACGGGGAGCGTTGCCGTCACGCGGAGGTTGTCGGTCTTGGCGCTCGTCATCGACTGGAGGTTCGGAAGTACGACGTCGGTACCGATGATGGGTCGGCTCGACAGGACCGGAGTGATGGTCCCGGCGCAGGTGTAGGTGTAGGCGGGGGCAACGCCGGCTTCGGTCCAGGGCACGCTGCAGGCATCGAGCGAGACCTGGAGTCCGTTGACGGCGTCGGAGGTCAGTTTGGTCACCGGTGTGGTGGTGGTGGTGCTGAGGGTGACGCCGCCGAAGTCCTGGTTGCCGGCGTTCGTGAGGCTCGCGACGCGTTGGATGCTGTCACCGGGGACAACACCGGCGGCGGGGACGGTGAGTCGGTTGGCAGCTGAGCCCGTGGCACCGAGGGCCACGTTCACGGTACCGGCGGTGACCGTCTCACTGGCGGAGGTGGTCGAGGTGAAGGAACCGTAGGTGCCGAGGCCGGCGACGGACGCCGCGACGCCCAGCAGGGCCACGGAGGCGAGGACCTTGCCGGAGGTGGACTTCAGATTGACGCGGGAGGTGCGTGCGGTGCGTGCCATGGTGAGACCTTTTCGTGAAAGCTGCGGTGGATACGTCTACTCCGGATCCCCAGCGGATCCGGCGCTTCTCTGGTCTCCACTCTGGGTGCCGTAGTTAAACCGCAGCCCCGGTAATCCGCGAATCTCGACCGAAGGAAAAGCGAAGACCGTGGAAAGACCGAAGAGGACGTCAAGACGGACCGTTGCGGCGCCCGTCGCGACTCGGGCAACCATCCCGGCTCCGTCGATCGCTTCCCCCTTCCCGCCCACGGTCCTCCCCTCCCATCTGGTTGAATCGGAAGATGAGCTCATCTCCAGCGCACATCCAGGATCTCGGTGCTTACGTGACGGCGTCCCCTTCGAGTTTCCACGCGGTGGCGGAGGCAGCCAGGCGCCTCATCGCTGCAGGGTTCCGCAGCCTGGCGGAGACGGACACGTGGGAGGGCGGCACCGGGCGGTACTTCGTCATCCGGGACGGTGCCCTCATCGCCTGGCATGTACCCGATGCAGCCGGGGTCACCACGGGGTTCCACATCCTCGGGGCGCACACCGACTCGCCGTCCTTCAAGCTCAAGCCCAAACCCACCACGGGGAAGTACGGCTGGCTGCAGGCCGGCGTCGAGGTGTACGGAGGGCCGCTGCTCAACTCCTGGCTGGACCGCGAGCTGGCGCTCGCAGGACGCCTCACACTGCGGGACGGCAGTGAACACCTGGTGGCCACCGGCCCCCTGCTGCGCTTCCCGCAGCTCGCCATCCACCTCGATCGCGCCGTCAACGAGGGACTGACCCTGGACAAGCAGCGGCACATGAACCCCGTTTGGGGCCTCGGCGATCCGGCGGCGGAGGATCTCCTCGGTCTGCTCGCATCCCATGCCGACGCGGACCCGGGCGCGATCGGCGGCTTCGACGTGGTGGTGGCCGACACCCAGGAACCCCGGATCTTCGGTGCTCGCGGCGAGTTCTTCGCCTCGGGCAGGCTGGACAACCTGTCCTCCGTGCACGCCGGTCTCACTGCGCTGCTCGATGCCGCGGAGAACGGTCCGTCGGACGGCCCCATCGCGGTCCTCGCGGCCTTCGACCACGAGGAGGTGGGCAGCGGATCCCGCTCCGGGGCCAGCGGTCCCTTCCTGGAGGACATGCTGCTGCGCATCTCGCTGGGCCTCGGCGCCGGGACGGAGGAGCGGCTGCGCGCGCTCGCGTCGTCGTTCTGCGTCTCGGCCGACGCCGGCCACGCGGTGCACCCCAACTACGCCGAGCGGCACGATCCCGCGAACCTGCCCGTACTCAACCGGGGTCCGCTGCTGAAGATCAACGCCAACCAGCGGTACACCACGGACGCACCGGGAGCGGCCTACTGGGCGTCGCTCTGCCGCGACAGCGGCGTGCCGTACCAGGAGTTCGTCTCCAACAACGTGATGCCGTGCGGTTCGACGATCGGACCACTGACAGCGACCAGACTCGGCATCCGGACGGTCGACGTCGGCACACCACTGCTGTCGATGCACTCGGCACGTGAACTGTGCGGCGTCGAGGATCCCGGGTACCTCGCGAGGGCGACGGCCGCCTTCTTCCGTGGCGGCCAGTGAGCGTAGCCCGACTTCTCCACAGGAGTTCGATCGAACCCGAACTTCCGGTAACATAAGGAGGTCCGTGCCTCAGCCGGTCCGCGGTACAGATCGTGGACGGTGGCCGGAACAACGCTAAAGAACCTCCTGTTGCGGAAAGACCGCGACCGCTTAGCCCAGAGGAGGTGGGTTCACACATGCGTGCATATGAATTGATGGTAATCATCGACCCCGATGTCGAAGAACGCTCCATCGACCCTACACTCGAGAAGTTCCTGAATGTCGTCCGCAACGGCGGCGGCACCGTGGACAAGGTCGACATCTGGGGACGCCGGCGCCTCGCGTACGAGATCCAGAAGAAGACCGAAGGTATCTACGCCGTGGTCAACTTCACCGCTACCCCGGCCGTGGCTTCCGAGCTCGACCGCCAGCTGAGCCTCAACGAGACGATCATGCGCACCAAGATCATCCGCCCCGAGGAGCAGAAGGTCTCCGCCGAGTAGTTTCGGCTCAGGTCTTACCCAACCATCCCGCTCCGGCGGGAAGTGACTCAAGGAGGCACCATGGCAGGCGAAACAGTCATCACGGTGGTCGGCAACCTCACCAACGATCCCGAGCTCCGGTTCACGCCGTCGGGATCAGCGGTCGCCAACTTCACCATTGCGTCCACTCCCCGTACGTTCGACCGTCAGACCAATGACTGGAAGGACGGCGAAACGCTGTTCCTCCGCGCATCAGTCTGGCGTGAGGCTGCGGAGAACGTCGCCGAGACCCTGACCAAGGGAACCCGCGTGGTTGCCCAGGGCCGACTCAAGTCACGTTCGTACGACACCAAAGAGGGCGAGAAGCGCACCGTCATGGAGTTGGAGGTGGACGAGATCGGTCCATCCCTGCGCTATGCGTCCGCGAAGGTCACCCGTGCCCAGCGCTCCGGCGGTGGGAACGGCGGCAACTCCGGCAACTCCAACCAGGGCGGCGGTTTCGGCGGTAACTCCGGCGGCTCGCAGTCCGGTTCGGGGTGGGGCGGCGGACAGCAGGCCCAGCAGCCGGCGGATGATCCCTGGGGCGCACCCTCGGGCGGTAATTCGCAGGGCTGGGGCAGCGGTTCCGACTCCGAGCCTCCCTTCTAGGCACTCTCCAGGCAGGGGGTCCGTTCCCGGAATCCTTGCCGCAGCCATGCAGATGGCTGGTAATTCCCATCCCGCAGAATCGTTCTGCGGGCTCCACCACAAAAAGGAGCACCACGATGGCTAAGGCTGAACTCCGTAAGCCCAAACCAAAGTCCAACCCCTTGAAGGCCGCTGACGTCACCGTCATCGACTACAAGGACGTAGCCCTGCTGCGCAAGTTCATTTCCGATCGTGGAAAGATCCGCGCACGTCGCGTCACCGGCGTGACCGTGCAGGAGCAGCGCAAGATCGCCCAGGCAATCAAGAACGCCCGCGAGGTCGCTCTCCTGCCGTACTCCGGCGCCGGCCGCGGCTAGGGAAAGGGACACACACTATGTCGAAGCTCATTCTGACCCAGGAAGTCACCGGACTCGGTGCTGCAGGTGACGTCGTCGAGGTGAAGAACGGTTACGCACGTAACTACCTTCTGCCCCGCGGTTTCGCCCTGATGTGGAGCAAGGGTGGCGAGAAGCAGGTCGATTCGATCAAGGCTGCCCGCTCCGCCCGTGCGCACGCATCACTCGAGGACGCCCAGCGCCAGGCTGCCGCACTGTCGGCCAAGCCCGTCACCCTGACCGTGAAGGCGGGTGGCTCCGGCCGCCTGTTCGGCACCGTCAAGGCCGACGACGTCGCCAAGGCCGTCGAGGCCGCTGGTCTCGGCAAGATCGACAAGCGCAAGGTCGAACTCCCGGCGCACATCAAGTCGGTCGGTTCGTACCAGGCCAACGTCCGTCTCCACGAGGACGTAGCAGCAGTGATCGACCTGGACGTTGTCGCAAGCTAGCGGCCAGGGGTCCCCGGACGAGCGAAGCGAGTTCGGGGCAAGCTGGTAGCGCTAGCGGCCAGGGGCCCCGGGCTCGCGATGCGGGTTCGGGTGATCCCGAAGCACTGACACCAGCCAGGTTCTCGAACGGGAAGCTCTCGCGAAAGCGGGGGCTTCCCGTGGTTAACGCCGGATGATCTCGGATTCCCACCACTTCTCTCGGAGCCGCATGTCCTCGGAGCATCACCTTCCGGGCGGTAGTACCGGTCAGCATGCGGCCGGGATATATGTCCTGAAGGGTGATGCGGAGCGACGCCGCCGAGTCCTGTGCGTACGGGCCGATGCATATGAGCCTGTTGCCCCGCGGTATCCCGCCGATCTTCCCCCACAGGGTCGCCTTGTTGTGGATATCAACCGGTCAGACAGGGCAACTGGGGGTTCGACCGGCGTTGTCAACAGGACACCTGTGGAAGAACCACGACCTCAAAATAACCTGAGTGCACAGGGCGGGGATAACGTTTCCGCAGGTCAGACGGCACATGTGGACAAAACTTTATTCTTATCCACAGGTTTCTCCCCATCCTGTGCACAAGACACGCCGTGTAATCCACAGGTTATTCACACTTACCCACAGCCCCTGTTGGTCCAGCACTTTGCGACAGCCCCAGCGGGGGATACCGTTGCCGATGATTCCCGATAGTGAGGGTGCCGGGTGGTAGGCCTGACCTGTCACACCCGCCCGGGCGTCTGTCGCCCACCACGGTGTGCATCGCTTCCACCAGCAGGAGAAAGGCCCTTCAGTGTCCCTGGCACATGCAGACTCATCATCGGACACCCGGACGCCGGAGTTCTCCCGGACGCCCCCTCAGGACCTCGTCGCGGAGCAGTCCGTACTCGGCGGCATGATGCTCTCCAAGGACGCGATCGCCGACTGCGTGGAGGTGCTCCGCGGGATCGACTTCTACCGCCCCGCGCACGAGAGCATCTACGAGGCGATCATCGACCTGTACGGGCGTGGCGAGCCTGCAGACGCGGTCACCGTCTCCGATGAGCTGACGAAGCGTGGTGAGATCTCCCGTATCGGTGGGCCGGCCTACCTGCACACGCTCATCCAGTCGGTCCCCACCGCGGCCAATGCGGGGTTCTACGCGGAGATCGTGCGAGAGCGGGCCGTGCTGCGCCGACTCGTGGACGCCGGGACAAAGATCGTCCAGCTCGGCTACAGCAACGACGGCGAGGTGGATGATCTCGTCAATGCAGCCCAGGCGGAGGTGTACGCGGTCGCGGAGCGTCGTACGGCGGAGGATTACGTAGCGCTCAAGGACATCATCGAAGGCACCGTCGACGAGATCGAGTCGGCAGGACACCGCGGCGAGGGTATGACGGGAGTGCCCACCGGGTTCTACGAACTTGACGAGCTGACCCAGGGTCTGCACGGTGGGCAGATGATCGTGATCGCCGCACGTCCTGCGATGGGAAAGTCGACCTTCGCATTGGACTGGGCTCGCTCGGCCGCCATCAAGCACAACATGACCACGGTGTTCTTCTCACTCGAGATGGGCCGGAACGAGATAGCGATGCGACTGTTGTCCGCTGAAGCCACCATCGGGCTCCAGGACCTCCGCAAGGGAACCATCAAGGATGAGCAGTGGGGCAAGATCGCCACCACCATGGGCCGCATGAATGATGCCCCGCTGTTCATCGACGACAGCCCCAACATGTCCCTGATGGAGATCCGGGCGAAGTGCCGGCGGCTCAAGCAGCGCCATGACCTGAAGCTCGTGGTGCTCGATTACCTACAGCTCATGTCATCGGGCAAGCGGGTGGAGTCACGCCAGCAGGAGGTCTCCGAGTTCTCGAGGGCCCTCAAGCTGCTCGCCAAGGAGCTCAACGTCCCCGTGGTGGCCCTCTCGCAGCTGAACCGTGGTTCGGAGCAGCGGACCGACAAGCGCCCGCAGGTCTCCGATCTCCGAGAATCCGGTTCGATCGAGCAGGACGCCGACATGGTGATCCTGCTGCACCGGGACGACGTCTATGACAAGGAGTCGGCCCGGGCGGGAGAGGCAGATGTCATCGTGGCCAAGCACCGCAACGGTCCCACGAAGACCCTCGTCGTCGGCTTCCAGGGGCACTACTCACGCTTCAACAACATGGCAGCCGACGGCGGGGGATACTAGTCCTTCTTCGGGCCGAGTTCGTTGATGACCGTCTTCAGGCGATCACGAAGGTCCTCCGAGGCGAGGCCGTCCTCGGCCATCAGTTCGTGCTCGATGTTCTTCGCACGCTCCAGGGCCTTCTGACCGGCGGAGGTGATGGTGATGCGCTGGCTGCGACGGTCCGCAGTGTTGCGCAGGCGGGTCACCAGGCCCCGCTTCTCCAACCGGTCGAGGGTACGGCCCACGGTCTGCGCCTGCACGTGGACCAACTGCGCCAACCGGACACCGGTGAGGGTACCCTCCCGTTCGAGTACGCCCAGCGTGGTGAGGCCCGCGTGCGTGATGCCGATGCTCAGGAGCTTCTCGTTCCACGAGTGCTCGACGATCCGGGCCGCGGTGGTCAGTAGGCGGCTGGTCGACCAATCGTTCAACTCCGGCACGATGGCGTGTCCTTCCCCTTGGTTGTACGCGGTGGTGTTTGTCTCTGTTATCCACTCTAGACACCTTTGCCCGGAATAGACAGCTTGCTTAGCATTTTCTTGCACAGTGGGCAATGAATTGGTTCTTGAGGACGAACGTGCGCCGGGATCCGGAGGCTCATGGGCCGCGCCCGGAGGAAGCAGGTCCACCACAGACGGCAATGGCGGACCCGGAGTGTGCCCCGAGCCCGCCATTGCGATGTTTCTTTAGGAGTTGGTGCCCCGGCGCTTGTCGTCTACGCCCTCGACCTCAATCTCTTCCTTGCGGACATCCGCGCTGACCGTCTCGTTCGAGGTGACGGTCTCCTTGTCGAGTCGAACACGCTCGACGGGAACGGCTTCCTTGTCGACCACGGGGCGCTCTTCGGTAAGAGTCACCTCGTGCTCTTCCTCGCTGATCGCGGGGCCGTCGTACGCGTCGCCGCGGTTCGCCTCGGTGATGGGCTCGCGCTCGACGCGCACCTCTTCGTGGCTGACAGGAACGGTCTTGGTGACGTTCTCCGTGGTGACGTACTTGCGCATACGCGCACGGCCGGCCTCGCGACGCTCGGTTCCGACGCGGAGCTGCTCTTCCGAGCGGGTCATCGCGTCGTCCGTGGTGGGACCCGAGGTATCGCGGCCCACTGCGTTGCGGTCGTTGTCCGAGGAGGTTCCGACCCCTGCCGTCGTACGCCCCGCGGCTGCTGCATCGAGGTTGACGTCGCGCTCGCCGTGGCCGACGGTACCCGTGGTGTTGCCCGTGGTACCGGTGGTGGTCTCGGTGTAGTTGCCGGTTCCGCCGCCGATCTCGTAGTGGCTGTAGAGGCGATCCTCTTCCTCGGGGCTGAGGTTGCCGTCGGACTCGATCCTCGGGGCGTCCTTCACGTGCTGCTTGGTGTAGGGAACCCGCACGTCGTTGCCCTCGACGTCCGCACCCTGAAGGGGGACGAAGGACTCGGAGGTGCCGAAGAGGCCTGTCTTGGCGGTGACCCAGCTGGGCTCGCCGGTCTGGTCGTCCAGGTAGACCTGGCCGACCGAGCCGATCTTCTCGCCGTCAGAGCCGAGGACGTTGCCGCCGTTGCCGAGCAGGGTGTCGATGTTTTCCTGAGTAATCATTTCCTTCTCCTTCTGAGTAATCTCACTTCGAGGGTGTGGAATTCTCGGCTGAGGTTCCTTCAGAGCCGAAGCTCCTGCGAACCACCGGCCTCTAGAGTAAGCACACTTAGTACCCAATTGAAAGCGTGCTTAGCGTTCGATGT
Source organism: Arthrobacter sp. (assembly GCA_030146405.1). Taxonomy (GTDB): domain Bacteria; phylum Actinomycetota; class Actinomycetes; order Actinomycetales; family Micrococcaceae; genus Arthrobacter_D. The sequence goes on along the minus strand of JASLBS010000054.1, from coordinate 13,217 downwards.
CGAAATTGGCCCATCCAGGGTCCCCTGCCCGTCCTGTTCTGTGCTCCAGGACAGGACGGTGTTTACGTGGTCCGGACTGCTTCTGTATCGTGGGAGGCAGGTCCAGACACCGGCCGATACCCCTGATTTTTCGGAAGCACGGTTCCCTGTGGAAGCCGGGCCGTAGGTACTCATGCAGGCGTGATCGCGGTCCACCCTGATCGACCTGTGCTGATTCTCACCTCGGAAGGTTCGACTCCGTGGATCCCGAAGCTTCAGGGGCCGGCTCAGCAAACCCCGCGGAAGGCCGCAATGCAAGCACTACCACCCTTACCGAGCAAGCCTCTGGTCGAGCGTCCGACGAGCGCTGCAAGGGAGCTGGATGCCACGCTCGGATGAACCGACACCGGAACTGAACCCGACGTCGGGCAGCACAGCGCTGATCATCATCGATATGCAGAATGCGTTCTTCGAGGACGAGACCCTCGCCGCCCGTCAGGCGTCGCTCGTGGCGGCCTGCAACGACCTCATCGCTGCGGCTCGGCGGAACGGCGTGCCCGTCCTGGTGGCGCGCACGGAACACCTCCCTGATCGGTCCACCTGGACCACCTCGATGCTGGACGACGATCAGGGCTTCATTTTCACGGGTACGCACCAGGCCGACACGGTTGACGGACTGCAGGTCGAAGAGCTGGAGACGGTCACCAAGACACGTGACAGTGCGTTCTTCGGCACGGACCTCGCAGACCGCCTGAGGTCGTTGAGCGTGGAGCGGCTCATTCTTGCTGGAGTCGCCACCCACAACTGCGTGGCGCACACCGGAGCGGACGCCTTCGCCCATGACTTCCGCGTCAGCTACGCCGCTGATGCGATCGGTAGCACGAACGAACGCTATGCCACTGCGATGCTCGAGATTCTCTCCGATGAGTACCGGCAGCCGATCATTGGGCGTGCAGAGGTAGAGGCGCTCCTCCGGAGGAGCTCGGACTGACGGATCGACCACGCCGGACCTTTTGAGCGGGCCCGGCCCTTTAACACCGGTCTCCACCCTCCGCCCACGACGAAACGGTCGTTGCAACCCCGAAAAACCTGGGTGTTGCAACGACCGCCGGAGCCGTGATGTACCGGGACCTCGTCGTTCTCTAGTTAGCCCGCCGAATCAGCTCTGCTTGACGTTGGACTTGGCGTCCTGTGCGCTGCTCTTCACGTCTCCGGCAGCCTGCTGGCCCTGTTCCTTGACCTCACCGACGGCGTGCTCGCCCTCGTCCTTGACGGTCTGGACGGAATCGGTGGCGGACTCCTTGACGGACTGTACGGCGTCCTGGACGGGCTCCCTGACCTCGTCAGCGACCTGCTTGGCAGCCTCGGTGACCTTTTCCTTGAGGGGGGCCGCCTGCTCCTGGAGCTGTGAAGCAGCCTGGCGCTCCTTCTCGCTCGCCGGGATCAACGAGGAGATCAGGAGACCGGCACCGAAGGCGATCAGTCCGGCGGCGAGGGGGTTCCCTGCGGCCTTGGTGCCCAGCTGGTTGGGTGCGCCGTGGACTGCCTGGCCAGCATTGTGGAGCTTGTCCTTCGCCGTGCCGTTCGCCGACGACTGGGCGTTGCCTACCTTGTCCTTCGCGCGCCCGGCCTTGTCCTGGACGTTACCCTTCACGTCCTCCGCTTTTCCCACGACAGCATCCTTGACGTCCTCGGCTTTGCCCATGACGGTCTCCTTCACGTTGCTGAAACTGGTTTTGACCTTCTCGGTCTGGCGGTGCGCGATATTCGAGGGATTGACTTTGTCCGCGATCGCATCGACGTCGGTACCCAGCTCCTGGCGGGTACGTTCGATATCTGCGCGGATCTCATCTGGTGTCTGGCTCATCGTGTCTGCTCACCTGGTTTCAGTGTCGGCGGAATCTCTTTGATGGTCTCCGCGGTCTGCGGAAGGCCCTTGACCTGCTTCATTTCCTTCTTGCCGAGAAGTGCCAGCACTGCGGCGATGATGCCCCAGAGGACGGCGACGATCACGGCGGCCCACCCGAGGGGCATCAGGGCACCGAGGCCCCACATGAGCGCCAGGGACAGGAAGAGAAGGACGAAGTGGCCTCCGACGGCGGCACCGGCGAACATGCCGGCACCCTTACCTGCGTTCTTCGCGGACTCGGTGGCCTCGGCCTTGGCCAGGGCGACCTCCTGGCGCATGAGCTTGGAGAGATCCTTGGTCACCTCCGCGAGGAGTTCACCCACTGACGACGTCGCCGAGCGCTGCTCGGCCTCCGACGGCGGCGGTGGTGCTGCCTGGTGGGCGCCACCGGTGTATGCCTCACTCATCAGCGCAGGCTCCCGTCATTCGGGAGGGTGCCGACGGGAGGCGTGCCCGGTGGGATGGTGGGGTACTCGTCGGCAGGATCGACGAAGGCGGGATTGGAGTCCGCGACGTGCTGTCCGCGACCCGCGTCACCCAGACCGGTGGCGGGGATCCCACTGTAGGCGCTGGAATCGACCTCGGTGTATCCCGCATACGTTCCGGCGGACGAGGTGCCGGTGGATGCGGAGTTCCGCGTCGAGTCGGAGGACGAGTCCGATGAGCGATTGGCAGCGGCGCCTCGCGTGAGGCGTCCCACGATCACTCCGGCTCCGGCTGCGAGGGCCAGGAACGTGCCGGGCTTGCGACGGGCATATGCCTTGACATCCTCGAGGAGGTCACTTGCATCGCGTCCCTCGAGCCAGCCCGCGGCCGAGTCGGTCCGCTGGGAGACCTGCTGGACGAGGTTGGACACCATGTGGTTGTCCGACTTGTCGGCCATGGACTTCAGTTCGTCGGAGATCCCACGGATTCCCTCGGTGACCTTCTGCTGCTGGGTGCCTGCCTGGCTCTTGACCTCGGACGTCACCGTTCCGAACAGGTTCTTCGCCTGCGAAGTGGCTTCTGCTGCAACGCTCTTCGCCTCCGACGCGGCCGTGCCGGCGACGTTCTTCGCCTCGGACGTAGCCGTGCCGGCGACGTTCTTCGCGGCATCCTTGCCGTCCTGGCCTACCTGCTTGGCCTGGTCCTTGGCGACGGAGGTCTTCGAGTCATCGGAGCCTGAGGTGCCGCCGCGGAACTCGGTGGTACCCAGTTCGTGGGTGCCGAGGTCCGATGTGGACGACTCGTTGCCCGTGGTGGAAGGAACCAGGGGATCCTGCGGCCAATTCTGCGTAGTCATGGTGACTCCTAACGTTGATTCTGCCGTTAAAGCGGATGCTCCATCGTGTTCTCCAGGTGATGGTCCGGCATCGCGTGCCGACCGTATCACTGAAGCTAAGCATGCTTACCTTCAACCTTGCAAGCTCTTCCTGAAGAAATCGCAACATCTAAATAAGTACGCTTAGTATCTTCCGAAAATCCTAGTTGCCGCGCTAGCGTCGAATCAAGAGGCTCCTCCGCGGCCACTTCCAGAAGGAGTGGATTCACACGCCGGAGGGCCCGAGGCGAGGAGGAAACCACCCGTGTTTTTCCACAAGCAGGAACTTCAGTACAACGCCAGTCCGGCCAAGCCGGACGCCGTTTACGCCCGTAAGCTCCAGGAGGTGCTCGGCGGTCAGTACGGTGAGATCACCGTCGCGCTGCAGTACAGCTTCCAGGCTTGGAACGCCCACATCCCAGGTAAGTACCGCGACCTGCTCTTCGGGATCGGCGCCGAGGAGATGGGCCACGTCGAGATGCTCGCGACGATGATCGCGCAGCTGCTCGAAAAAGCTCCCCTGGGTATCACCGAGGACTCCATCCAGGCCGATCCGGCCGTGGCCGCCGTCATCGGCGGTACGGACATGCAGCAGGCAATTGTTGCCGGTGCCGGAGCGCGTGCCGCCGACAGCAACGGCAACCCGTGGCAGGGCAGCTACATCACGGCCAGCGGTAATCTGCTGGCGGACTTCACGGCCAACGCCAACGCCGAGATGCAGGGTCGCCTCCAGGTGGCCCGGCTTTACCACATGACGGACGACCACGGGGTCCGGGACATGCTGTCCTTCCTGCTGGCACGCGACACCATGCACCAGAACCAGTGGATCGCAGCAGCCAAGGAACTGCAGGAATCGAAGATGGAGGAACTGCCCGTGCCGAGCAACTTCCCGATCAAGAAGGAGGCCCGTGAGGTCTCCTACCAGTACCTCAACTTCTCCGACGGGAAGACCGCCTCCGAGGGCAGCTGGGCCTCGGGCCCGACGCCGGACGGCAAGGGCGAGTTCACGTACCACGAGGGCCCGACGACGTCGGCCCCGATGCCGCCTCCCACCCACCCGGACGCGCGCTTCTACGGGACCACGGAGATCCCCAACACCGTCGAGAAGATGGCCGGGACTTTACAGGACAAGCTCAACCGCGAGTAGGCGCTGGGCCTACCCGCTCGGTAGCGAGAAAAGGAGATTCTCATGGCAAACACGAACAACCGCACTGTGGAGAACGGCCGGACCACCCTGCAGCGCGCCGCGCAGGCGGTGGGTGTCGTCTTCCTGCTGGTCGGTATCCTCGGATTCATCCCCGGGATCACGTCGAACTACGACACGATGATGTTCGCCGGCCACCAGTCGGAGGCGATGCTGCTCGGCATCTTCCAGGTGTCGATCCTCCACAACATCGTGCACCTGCTCTTCGGCGTTGCGGGCCTCGCAATGGCACGCACCGTGTCGGGGGCCCGTACCTACCTCCTCGGTGGCGGCGTGATCTACGCCATCCTCTGGATCTACGGCCTCGTGATCGGCCAGGAATCCGCAGCCAACTTCGTCCCGCTGAACAACGCGGACAACTGGCTGCACTTCGTCCTGGCGATCGGCATGATCGGACTGGCACTTCTCCTCGGCCGCAGTGCCCGGAGCACCGCCAGCCGGACCTGACCCGATGTCGGGTGCACCACCCTCTGCAGGGTGGTGCACGTCGACCGGGATCCAGTTCTCGGAGGGCGGATGACGCCGGATCGACGAGCATCTTCTGGTGCTCGTCGGTCCGGCGTTCTTCTGTTCTCCACCTCGTTCCGCTCCTTCGTGGAGTGTCGGGGTTGACAAGTACGCTGAGTATCGATCACCCACCTCGGGTGGAACCGCCGACAGAAGAGGTCCTTGATGAAGCAGCCGTCCGCGCGTGGAGAGATCAGTGGCCTTGTCCTGGCCATCATCGCGGGATCCGCAGCAGCCCAGGAGGAGTCGCTCGCCGAACTCGAGTCCCTCGTGCGGGCAGCGGTGTCCACGACGCCCGACATCCTGCACGACGACGATCTGCAACTCGTACTCTTCTGCCTCTACGAGCTCCATTACAGCGGAATCGACGGTGCGGGGGACGACTGGGAGTGGAATCCGGAGCTACTGCGGGTTCGCGGTGTGATCGAAGCGGCCTTCGAGCAGGCAGTCCGGCACCGGGTCGTCCTCGGTGCACTGCCTGCTCCCACCAGCGAAGCGGTCTGTTCGGAACTGTTCCGGATGACCGGTGAGGACACCGGGCCCAGTATGTCGCGATTCGTGGCCAAGTCGGCCACGGAGGAGCAGCTGCGGGAGTTCGTCGTCCACAAGTCCGTCTTCCAGCTCAAGGAAGCCGATCCGCACACATGGGCCATCCCCCGGCTGACCGGGCGTGCGAAGGCGGCGATGGTGGAGATCCAGGCCGACGAGTACGGGAACGGACTGCCGGCCCGCATGCACTCGGCCCTCTTCGCCCGCACCATGCGCGACCTCGGCATGGACGACACCTACGGCGCCTATCTCGACGCGATTCCTGCCATCACCCTGGCCGCGAACAATCTCATGTCCTTCTTCGGCCTCAATCGTCGTCTCCGCGGGGCGATCGTTGGACATCTCGCCGCCTATGAGATGACGTCGTCGCAGCCCAACCGGCTCTACTCACGCGGATTCAAGCGCCACGGCTACGGCGAGGAAGCCACGGAGTACTTCGACGAGCACGTCGAGGCCGACGCGGTGCACGAGCAGATCGCAGGCCGGGACATGGCCGGTGGGTTGGTCGAGTCCGATCCGCGGCTCCTGCCCGACGTACTGTTCGGTGCAGCGGCAGGACTGGCGATCGACACCCTGATGACGGGTCACATCATGGAGTCCTGGGAGGCCGGCCGATCGTCCCTGCGTGCCTCCGGGGTGATGGCCCCATGAGTGTCGACGGTCACGAAGCCTCCGGTGGCCCCGCTCCGGAACGGTCCCTCGGCTCAGGCGCGGCCGCGCCGGTCTCCGTGGTGGCCTGCCCCAACGGCCCGCTCCTCATCCGCGGGGACTTCGAACTCCTCGGGGCGGACGGCGAAGCACTCCCGCGGACCCGGCGCACGGTGGCCCTGTGCCGGTGCGGTGCGTCGGTGATCAAGCCCTACTGCGACGGCTCCCACAAATTGACGGGCTTCACGACGGAGCCGTGAAACCGCCTGGAGCGCAGACTACGCCTCGACGCTCTCGGGCAGCGCCCCTCCCGGTGGCAGGGGCTCATTGGCCGCATCGGGCGATGAACCCGGTGGTGGGGTTTCCAGCATCTGCTCGCGCGCGTACTGGAACGCCACCATGACCACGGCGATGATCGGCGTGGCCAGGAACGCCCCGATGATGCCGAAAATCGTTCCGCCGGCCGTGACGCCGGTCAGGACGATCGCCGGATGGAGCTTGAGCGACTTGCCCACGAGGATCGGCTGCAGGACGTTGCTCTCGAGCTGCTGGACCAGCAGCACGATACCGAGCACGATCAGCGCGGTGACCCAGCCATTGGCCAGCAGGGCGACGAAGGTCGCGAGGATACCCGTTGCGACCGCTCCGATGACCGGTAGGAATCCGGCGAAGAAGATCAGGACGGCCAGGGGCAGGGCGAGTGGGACGCCGAGGATCCAGAGACCGATACCGATGAAGAGGGCGTCGACCATCGCGACGGCCGCCTGGGCCAGGATGTAGGCGGAGAGCGTCCGCCAGGACCGGGACGCCACCTCGGCCGCGTGGACGAACACGGTCCCGGTGGTCCAGCGCAGCAACCAGCCCGAGAAGCGATCACCGTCCTTCAGGCAGAAGAAGGTGAGGACGAGCGCCAGGAGCACGGTGATGGAGACGGTCCCGATGGTCCCCAGCCCCGAGGTCACCCCGGCCAGGATCTGTCCCGTGTGGTCCTGCAGCCAGGTGAGCGAGGTGGTCAGGAGCTCGTCAACGTCCAGGACTTCGAAGGGCAGGGTGAGGGACGCCACGAACTCGCCGATGTTCTGGACGTTCTCCACGGCCCGTTCGGAGAGTTCACGTACTCCCTCGACGGAGAGCGAGACGGCGAACCAACCCACCGCCCCGACGGCGCCCAGCAGACCGAGCACGGAGAGCGCAGCAGCCATCGCCCTGGGGAGGAATCTCCGCAGGATCCCGTTGAGCGGCCACAGGATGGAGGCCACGAGAAGGGCGAGCAGGAGCGGGAGGACGACCACCCAGAGGAAGGAGAGGAGGTACAGCACGCCCAGCAGTGCGATTGCGAGCACGAGCAGCCGGCCCACCACCGCTGTGGTCGACTTCAGTGCGGACAGTGTTGCCCCGCGGCGGACCTGCAGTCCGACGTCGTCAGGAGACATGGGCTCCTGCTGTTTCTCCTCGGGCGGAGTGGCCACCGAGGACCCGGACTTCTCGCTCATGTGTATCCGCTCCTAGTGGTGCGTCCCGAGACGCACAGCGGTGGGGCGGTCGCGCGGCGTCGACCACCTCTGCCGGTCATGCGGGATCTGATCAGGGGAAAGGACACGCCCTCGCGTTGGGCCGCGACAGCGTGCGTTTCAGCCTACGTCATGGGGTGGTGCCACAGCCGGGACCGCTCCCCGTCCCGTGCCGGCTGTCCGGGTCGTGGAAATCCGGTCCTCAGCACCCCGGTTCCGCTCCCCGCGGCGTTCTGGCGCACTCGGGGCACCGACCCTCATCCGACTGAATTGTTGAACAATATGGAGACCTCGGGCATGCTTGACTGGACTCTGAGAGGAAGGTCACAGATGGCAATCGACCTGAACAGCGACGTCGGCGAGTCCTTCGGCAACTGGACCTTCGGCGATGACGCCCGGATCGTCGAATCGGTCTCGAGCGTGAACGTGGCCTGCGGCTTCCACGCCGGTGATCCCTCGGGAATCAGGGCCACGTGCGCGGCAGCGGCCACGGCCGGCGTGACCGTGGGGGCTCACCCCGGGTACCGGGACCTTGCCGGATTCGGCCGCCGGTTCCTCGACGTGGAGCCCGCCGAGCTGACGGACGACGTCGTCTACCAGATCGGGGCGCTCCAGGCACTTGCGGCCGCCGCCGGCACCCAGGTCCGGTACGTGAAACCCCACGGTGCCCTGTACAACACCATCGCCGTCCACGAACGTCAGGCGCGTGCGGTGGTACAGGCCATCCGCGACGTCAACGACTCGCTCCCTCTCCTGGTACTGCCCGGAACGGTCATCGAGGCCGAGGCCCGATCGGCAGGGCTCCGGACGGTCATCGAAGTATTCGCGGACCGTGCCTATATGCCGGACGGCGCACTCGTCCCGCGGCGCGAGCCGGGTGCCGTCCTGCACGACGAGGCCGACGTCGTCGCCCATGTCCTGCGCATGGCGACGGAGGGCGAGGTGGTGGCGATCGACGGCTCCCGCATCAGGGTCGACGCCGAGAGCGTCTGCCTGCACGGCGATACACCGGGTGCAGTGGCCATGGCGGCAGCGGTGAGGCGGGCGCTCGAGTCGGCCGATGTGCCCGTGAGCGCCTTTGCCTGACATGACCGGCCAGGAGCAGGGGTTCCGCCTTCGGCCCGTCGGCGACCGCGGCCTGCTGATCGAGCTGCCCGGACTCGCCGAGGTGCTCAGCGTGCAGGCACAGCTGCAGGAGGATCCCGCGGCAGGACAGGTGGACGTGGTCGCAGCGGCATGCACGGTGCTCGTCACCGTCGAGGACACTCCACAGGTGGGACCCCTCGCCGAGCGCCTCCGCGCGATCGATCCGACGCGACCCTCCGAGCAGGAGGACGCCCTCGTGACCATCGACGTGCAGTACGACGGCGCCGACCTCGCCGATGTGGCGCAGCGCGTGGGCCTCAGCGAGCATGCCGTGATCGCCGCCCATACCGCACGGCCGTGGGTCGCGGCGTTCGGTGGATTCGCCCCCGGGTTCGCCTATCTCACGGGTGGTGACCCGCGGCTCGAGGTACCCCGGCGGAACTCGCCACGCACCGCCGTCCCTGCGGGGTCCGTGGCGCTCGCCGGCACGTTCTCGGCCGTGTATCCCCGGGAGTCCCCCGGGGGGTGGCAGCTGATCGGGCACACCGATGCGGTGATGTGGGACACGCGGCGTGCCGATCCCGCGTTGATCCGGCCCGGCCACCGCGTGCAGTTCACCGCGGTCCGGGAACTGGTCGACGTCGCTCCCGCTCCGCGGCCCGTCGTCCCATCGGCGGTGCGGGCCGGCCTCGAGGTGGTCGACCCGGGCCTCTACAGCACGGTGCAGGATCTCGGGCGGCCCGGTCGGATGGCCCTCGGCGTCGCCGGTGCCGGCGCACTGGACCGCGCGGCCCTGCGCCAGGCCAACCGTCTGGTGGGCAACCCGGCCGCTGCCGCGGTCATCGAGAGCGTCAACGGTGGGCTGGCCCTCCGGGCCGTCGAGGACCAGGTGCTGGCCGTCACCGGCGCCGCCGTGGAGGTACTGATCACGCAGCCCGAGGGTGATGAGCGGGAGGTGCCGCTCTGCACCCCGTTCCTGCTGCGGGAGGGAGAGGTGGTGCGGCAGTCCGCGCCGGAGTCCGGCCTGCGCGCCTACACCGCGGTGCGGGGAGGCTTCGACGTCGAGGAGACCCTCGGCAGCCGTTCCACGGACTCGATGTCCGGTATGGGGCCGCCCGCGCTCACCGCGGGTTCGGGCCTCCCGGTGGGAGAACCGGATGCAGCGTCCACGGTGGGCGATGCGGAGGTCCCCGCGCGCAGCGCCTCACCCACGGAACTGCGCATCATCCCGGGTCCGCGGGACGACTGGTTCGAGGAAGGGGAGCTCACCCGGCTCTGCTCCACGGACTGGACGGTCACGGCACAGTCCAACCGCATCGGTCTGCGGCTCGACGGCGCTCCCCTCACCCGTAGCCGCGAAGATGAACTGCCGAGCGAGGGCACCGTGCGCGGCGCACTGCAGATACCACCCTCCGGACTGCCGGTCCTGTTCCTCGCCGACCACCCCGTCACCGGCGGGTATCCCGTGATCGGCGTCGTGGTGTCCGCGGACCTCGATCGGGCCGCACAATTACCGCCGGGAACCGTGGTCCGCTTCAGCACCTGAGTGTCGCGTAGGACGGGTGCCGGGGCGTAGGGTCGAAGCCTGAAAATCCTCGAGAAAGCAGTGCGACATCCTCTTCTCCCGCCTCCTTCGTGCCGGAACCGTCCCAGCGCTGGTACTGCTCCTCGTAGCAACGGGCTGCACCACCGCTCCACCTGATCCCGAGACCACCGACCCGGCGGACGGGCCCGCCGTCGTGCTGACCTCACCCGATGCGACGCAGCGGCAGGTGCTGGCCGGTTCCCCGGCCCAGACCTCGGTACGCATGAGTGCAGCCCTGTTCGAGAGCAGCCCGGTCGCAGTGGTGTTCGCACGGTATTCCGCAGAGGGTTCCACCCTGACGGACGGTGAACTGGGTGCAGCCGCAGGCGCTGCCACCGGGCTGCAGGTCCCGCTGCTCGTGGTGGGGGCGGACGGCGACGGCCAGGTGGACGTGGCCGAGGAGCTGGACCGACTGGGTGTCGGCACCGTGATCGCTTACGGGGATCCTGCGGCCGGATGGGATGAACTCCTCGGGTCCCGGGAACTGCTGGCCGGCCCCACGGAGGCTGCGGACTTCGAGAACGCGCTGGGTTTCCCGGTGGAGTCGTCCGCGGTGGAGGCAGCGGAGATCGTGGCGGCCGTCGCCCGATTGGACAGCGGTGCTCCTCAACTGGTCCGGGTCGAGGAGCAGGAGGATGCTGCGGCGGAGGGCCGCGTGCAGGACGAGGAGGAGCCGGATGCGGCGCTGGCGGATCAGGCCACCACCACCGATCTTCCGGATTTCCAGCCGCCTCCCGAGGCGACGACTGCGCTGGTGCTCGCCACCGCGTCCTCCGATCCTGTGTCCGTGGCCACGGCACGGGCGGCGGGGGCCGACGTCGAACTCCTGGCGGACGCCGATCCACGGTCCACCTCCGCCGGCGTGCAGGCCGTGCACCGGCACGCGGAATCCGCCGTCCTGGCACTCGGGGAGGACTTCGGGACCGATGACGACTTCGCTGTGCGGACCGCTGCGGCCGCTTCGGGCACGGAGTTGCCCGCGGGCGGGCAGACGCTCTTTCCGGGACGACGGATGGTGGCCCTCTACGGCCATCCGAGCGGCCCCTACCTCGGAGCGCTCGGTGAGCAGGGGATCGACGAGACGATGACCCGGGTGGAGGAGCTCGCGAACCGGTACCAGCCCTTCAGCGACGAACCCGTGATCCCGGCCCTGGATCTGATCGCCACGGTTGCCGGTGCTGACCCCGGACCCGACGGCAGTTACTCCAACCGGACACCCATCGACGTACTCCGCCCCTGGGTGGACGCGGCCGAGGAGGCGGGAGTCTATGTGGTGCTCGATTTCCAGTCCGGCGGCTCCGACTTCCTCTCCCAGGTGCGGGAGTACGAGGAACTCCTCGTGCGGCCCTCCGTGGGACTCGCGCTGGACCCCGAGTGGCGACTGGCTCCGGGCGAGCGTCCCCTGCAGCAGATCGGCTCCGTCAGCGCGGCCGAGATCAACGCCACGTCCACCTGGCTCGCCGACCTGACGCGGGACAACGCCCTGCCACAGAAACTCCTGATGGTGCATCAGTTCCGGATCGACATGATCAGCGACCGTGAGGACCTGGACGTGTCGCGGACGGAACTGGCCATCACCCTGCACGCCGACGGGCACGGTACCCCGGACCAGAAACTCGACACCTGGAACGCACTGCTGGCTGCACCCCCTACCGGGATCTGGCCCTCCTGGAAGAACTTCTACGACGAGGACCAGCCGATGCTCACGCCGGAGCAGACCTACTCGATCGTGGAGCCGAAGCCCTGGCTGGTCACGTACCAGTAGCTTCCGAAGGGCGCCCTGCTGCCCGGCTAGGGTGGAAAGATGACGTTCGACGATGCACTCGCGACACTGAGGTCGCAGGTTCACGGAGCGCGGCACGCACACACGGGCGAGTGGGTGGCCTCCGTGCTCAGGTCCGGGATCTCGGCCGGAAGCCTGACTCCCGGCACCAAGCTGCTCGAGGAAGCCCTGTGCCTGGCTCTGGGGGTCTCCCGCAACACGCTGCGTGAGGCCTTCGGCATCCTCGCGGCGGAGAACATCGTGACGCGGGTACCCAACCGCGGGGTGTTCGTGGCGCGGCCCTCGGCCGAGGACATCCGCGAGATCTACCGGGTGCGCAGGTACCTGGAGCCCGCCGCACTGCGCTGGGGTGGGAACGGGGATGACGGTGCTGCCGATGCCCGGCTGGACGGAATCATCGGAAGGGCGCGCGCGGCGCGGACTGCGGAGGACGTCGCGGCCATGGCGGGAGCGAATCAGGACTTCCACCAGTGCGTGGTGGCACGTACCGGCAGCGGGCGGTTCAACGCCATGATGTCCGAGGTGCTGGCCGAGATGCGCCTCGTGTTCCACGGTATGGGGGACGATCCCGCCTTCCACGCTCCCTACGTGGAGGCGAACGCCGGCATCGCGCAGCTCCTGCGCAGTGATGCCGCCGAGGAGGCCGCCGAGGAGATGCGGGAGTACCTGGATCGGGCGGAGACCCAACTGCTCGCAGCACTCCGGCCAGGATGCACACCCTGACCGCCACGAGGGGCGGAACATGTGCGGGAAGTTTCACCTCCGGAAATACGGGCGAAACCACTGCTCGGTAGCGTGGGACGGAATATCCCTTCTCCGGAGGCCGCCATGCAGACACTGAGGGTCCGCCATGTTCCCTGGTCCAACCCCGTGGGCCTGGGCCTGCGCGAAGCGTTCCGCGCGGAGCTGAGTCGGGGAGGGCCGGACGTCGAACCACCCGACGCCGGGGAGGACGGAACGGAGATCACCGCCTTCCTCGTCGCGTACGAGCTCTCGACCGGTCAGCCGGTGGGCTGTGGCGGGCTCCGGACACTCGGCTCGGATCGCGTGGGCGCCGACTACGTCTACGTGCTTCCGTATGCCCGATGGTCCGGGATCTCACACGCCATCATCGACGAGTTGGCCGCCTGGGCGCGCGTGCGTGGTCTGACGCTCA
>JASLBS010000044.1 GCA_030146405.1 Arthrobacter sp. | reverse complement strand
GCCGTGGGTCCGCCGGATCTTCATCGCCACCGACTCCGACCGGCCCGCCTGGCTGGCGGAGCACCCCTCGGTGACCTTCGTCCCGTCCGAGGAGCACTTCAAGGACCCCTCGGTCCTCCCGACGCACAACTCGCAGGCCGTCGAGGCCCAGCTCCAGCACATCCCGGGCCTCTCGGAGTACTTCCTCTACTCCAACGACGACATGTTCTTCGGCCGGCCGGTGGCGCCGGACATGTTCTTCTCCCCCGGCGGCATCACCAAGTTCATCGAGGCGGACACGAGGATCGGCCTCGGGGAGAACGATGCCGAGCGCAGCGGCTTCGAGAACGCCGCGCGCGTCAACCGGCGCCTGCTGCACGAGCGCTTCGGCCGCATCACCACCCGCCACCTCGAGCACACCGCTGCGCCCCTGCGGAAGAGCGTGCTGCTCGAGATGGAGGCGGAGTTCGCCGCCGAGTTCGAGGCGACGGCAGCGTCCCGCTTCCGCGCCAAGGACAACATCTCGGTCACCAATTCGCTGTACCACTACTACGCGCTGCTCACCGGCCGGGCCGTCACGCAGGAGCTCGCCCGGGTGGCGTACGTGGACACCACGCAGCGCTCCGGCCTGAAGAGCCTGAACAAGATGCTCGACAAGCGGAACCACGACTTCTTCTGCCTGAACGACGGCAGTTTCCCGGAGGTCTCGGCCGAGGAACGCGCGCATCTGGTCACGGACTTCCTCGAGAAGTACTTTCCGGTCAAGGCTCCCTGGGAGATCTAGGCGTCCAAGGCGGCGCCCTGTGCCGCGTGCAACACTGACGCCATGCAGACCTTCCTGCCCTACCCGGACTTCGAGGCGAGCGCACGGGTCCTCGACCAGGCGAGGCTGGGGAAGCAGCGGGTGGAGACCCTGCAGGCCCTGCGCGCCCTCGTGATCCCCGACTACGGGTGGCGGCAGCACCCTGCCATCCGGATGTGGATGGGCTACGTGCCGGCCCTCACGGTGTACGGGCTCGCCATGGTGTCGGAGTGGGTCTCCCGCGGCCATGCCGACTCCACCCACCGCCTCATCCTCGAGTTCGCGCCGCACGTGCTCGAGGACCCCGACGTGCCGATGCCGCCGTGGCTCGGTGAGCCCGCACTGCACGTGAGCCACCAGTCCAACCTGATCCAGAAGGCGCCGGAGATCTATCGCAGCCGTTTCCCGGGCATCCCGGAGGACCTGCCCTACACCTGGCCGGAGCCCGAGGAGGAGCGGATCCCTACCGAACCGTCCGGCCGGCGGCTCTGGGTCTGGCGGGCGGCGTCGCACCCGCCGGAGGGAGACGCGACGCTCCTCATGCCGCCCGATCCCCCGGGTGGACGGGCCGCGCCGAAGTGGGAACGCCAACTGCACACCTTCGAGGAGACGGTGGCGGACGGCGACGCCGTGGCGATCGCCGATCCGGACGGTGAGCATTTCCGGACCGGGCACCTGGGACCGGTCCTCATGCACGAGGACGGGCTGGTCCGCCCGGCCCGGCTCCACGGCTGGCTGCGCCGGGCGGACTTCGACCCGCCCGCGCTCCTGCAGGATCCGCGGACCCTGTTCAGCGTCGGACTGCCCGCCTCGCTCGCCTGACTCAGCGGGGTAGGGACTAGGCGGAGGTGAGCTGCCGGACCAGGCTGCCCTCGGCGATGACCACACCGTGGGCCTCGAGCCGACGTCGTGTCTCCTCGCGGGGAACCACCTCGCCCACCGAGGTGTGGCGGCCGGCCGGGACCACCGAGTGGACGATCGTCTCCTCGTACACGTGCACGAGGTTGTAGGACTGCGCGCCGTCCTGCCCGCGGGTGCCACCGGCATCGAACAGCAGGTCCTGGGTGTAGCAGGTGGCGCTCGCCACCGAGACGGGGACCCCGGCGAACATCGCCGTCGTCGAGTAGTGGAGGTGACCGGCGAGGATCGTCCTCACGTCCGAGCCGCGGACGACGTCGGCGAGCGAGCGCTGGTCCCGCAGTTCCACCAGCGCGGCGAGGTCCTGGACGCTGGGGACGGGAGGGTGGTGCAGGGCGAGGATGGTCCCGTGGGGAGCGGGCACCACGAGCTCGGCCGCGAGCCAGCGGAGCTGCGCGGCGGTGAACTCGCCGTGGTGATGACCGGGGACGGTGGAGTCCATCGTGATGATGCGCAGGCCGTCGACGAAGTGCACGGCGTCCACCGGCGCATCGGGCCGGACCCCGGGATGATCGGGTCCGACGTCGAGGAGGCCCGCGCGGAAGGCGGCGCGGTCGTCGTGGTTGCCCATGGCCCAGATGATCCTGGCACCGAGCCGGGCGGCTGCCGGCTCGACGATGGCCCGCAGCTTCGCGAACGCTCCCGGCTCCCCCTAGACGGCGACGTCGCCGGAGAAGACGATCGCCTGCGGCCGGGCACCGGACGCCTCGAGGTCGTCGAACACCTCGCGGAGTCGCTGTTGGCTGTCCACCGCTCCGTACAGCGGCCCGTCCCCGCCCACGAGGTGGGTGTCGCTCATGTGCAGGAGGAAGTGCTGTGGCCGGGGGTGCTCTGCTGTCCGGGGGACCATGGGAACCTACTCCGCTAGCTGGTGGTCGAACTCCCCCATTCCAGCAGATGCACCTGTCGAACGTCTGAACCCGCCTCGGCAGGTCGGCGAACATCAGGGAAACTCGTGCCGGGCCAGGACAGTGGAACCGCGTCCTTCTCC
>JASLBS010000284.1 GCA_030146405.1 Arthrobacter sp. | reverse complement strand
ACCTGGCTGCGTGAATTCCTGAAGAACCACCAGGGCGGCCTGATCGTGATCAGCCACGACGTCGAACTGCTCGAGGCCACGGTGAACAAGGTGTTCCAGCTGGACGCGAACCGGGCAACGATCGACATCTACAACATGGGCTGGAAGCGGTACCAGCTCCAGCGCGAGACGGACGAGCGGGCTCGCAAGCGTGAACGCGCCAACGCCGAGAAGAAGGCGCAGGTGCTGATGGACCAGGCGAACAGGATGCGCGCCAAGGCCTCGAAGGCCGTGGCGGCGCAGAACATGGCCAAGCGCGCGGAGCGGCTCCTCGGCGGCCTGGACGCGGTGCGCACGTCCGACCGCGTGGCAGCGCTCCGCTTCCCGGAGCCCTCCCCCTGCGGCAAGACCCCGATGACCGCCGAGGGCCTCAGCAAGTCCTACGGGTCGCTGGAGATCTTCACCGACGTGGACCTCGCGATCGACCGCGGATCCAAGGTGGTGATCCTCGGCTTGAACGGTGCCGGCAAGACCACCCTGCTGCGGATGCTCGCCGGGGTGGACAAGCCCGACACCGGGCAGGTGGTGGCCGGTCATGGACTCAAGGTGGGGTACTACGCCCAGGAGCACGAGACACTGGACACCCAGCGGACCGTGCTGGAGAACATGAAGTCCTCCGCGCCGGACATGCAGGACGCCGAGGTGCGTGGCATCCTCGGTTCCTTCCTGTTCTCCGGAGATGACGTGGACAAGCTCGCGGGTGTGCTCTCCGGTGGTGAGAAGACGCGTCTTGCCCTCGCGACGATCGTCGCCTCCTCGGCCAATGTGCTGCTGCTGGACGAGCCCACCAACAACCTCGACCCCGCGAGCCGTGCCGAGATCCTCGGCGCCCTGAAGAACTACAGCGGTGCGGTGGTCATGGTCAGCCACGACGAGGGCGCCGTGGACGCGCTCGACCCCGAGCGCGTGGTCCTGTTGCCGGACGGCGTGGAGGATCTCTGGAACTCCGACTACCTGGAGCTCGTCACCCTCGCCTAGGTCTGTTCCGTCGGGCACGGGAGCGGAATTCGTCCGTGCTGTGCCGGTCGGTCCATCTGTGGAAGGGCGCCCCTCGTCGAGGGCGCGCCCCGGGCCAGCTCGGTCTGTCAGGCCACGGGTGGAATGATCCTGTTGGTGACCAGTTCGTCGAGGAGTTCGACGAACCGGTCCTCGGTGTCGAGGCAATCGGCGAACCCGTGCTGCCGGGCCTTGATGGTGGAGGTGACGTTGTCGAAGCCCGAGCGGAAGAGGAAGTCGCCGAACGACCAGCCCGCGAGGTCCTGATAGGGAGTAGGCACGAGGTCGTACCTCGTCACCATCTGCTCCCAGAGGTCCTGGTACTGGGGCATCGCCTCGGTCAGCGAGACGGGCTGTGGTTCTGCGTAGTCCATCCCTAAGTGGCGGGCGAAGACCGGCCAGAGCTGACGCCATCGGATCTGGTCACCGTTGGTGATGTTGTAGATCTCTCCGCCTGCCCGTGGTTCCGAACCTGCCCAGACCGTCGCCCGCGCCAGCAAGCCTGCGTCGGTCACCTGGTAGAGGGCGTCGTACGCGGCGTGACTGCCCGGGAAGCGTAAGGGTTGGCCCAGTTCCCGGCAGATACTGGCATAGACGGCGATGACCATGAGGATGTTCATGGGGTTGCCCACGGCGTATCCGACAACCCCTTCGGGACGCAGCATGGTGGCCTGGAAGCCGTGCTCGGCTGCGGCGGCGCGGAGGATGTCCTCCTGGTCGTAGTAGAAGTTGGGTTGGATCAGCCGCGGGTCACGTTCCTTCGCGGGCGTATTGAAGTAGCCCAGGTGCGCCCCGTACGCCTTTCCGCCCTGGTAGAGGGTGACATGGCGCAGGGGAGCACCCACGTCGTCGAGACCCTTCAGGCTGTTGGTCAGCAGCGCGCCGTTCACCTCGATCTGCTCCGCCGTGGTGGGCCGCTCGATGTAGGCGGCGAACACCAGGTGGGTGGTGTCACGCGCGGCCTCCAACCCGGCGAGGGCTGCTTCCCGGTCCAGCAGGTCCACGGGCAGGTGCTCCCACCGGGCGCCGGTGACCGGTCGGCGGCTCAGCCCGCGGACCGGGGTGCCACGGCGGACGTACTCGTCCGCTGCATGGCGCCCGATGACGCCCCCGGCACCGGCGACCAGAACGGACTGCGTCTCGTCCGCCGGGGTGGAGGGCGGTGTCGTGGCGCGTGCAGTACTCGCTGCGGGTTCGGGGTTGATCACGGTGACCTCCTGCGACGATTGATCCCGGAGTCGGTGGTGGCCGCTGTCCGAGCCGGCCCTCATGGCCCGACGTCAACACTAGGCGCAGCACAGCCCCGCGCTGTAGTGGGGATCCGATCCCCCATCGGCTTGCTGCGCGGTCCTTCGGGAACTACGAGCTCCGCGGGCGGTAGCTGGAACAGCGGCCGGCCCGCACCACCGGCGCGCCCCCGCACGTGGATCTAGCGGATCCCCTGGGCGTCGAGGATCGCGTCCTCCTCGTCCTCCGAGGAGGTACGACGGCGACGGCGCTCGCTCGGTTCGGGCGCGGTGCCGTCCTGCTCGGCGTCACTGCGCCGCTGCTGCCGGGCGGCGTACCCGAGTCCTACGAAGACCAGCACGCCGAAAGCGAACCACTGCATCGAATAGGAGAGGTGCGGGCCCTCGTCCACGGAGGGTTTCGGCGCGAGGAGCGGTGTCTCGGCGGCTGCCGGACGCTCGAGTGCCAGGAGCCCGTACGCCGATTCCTGCACCGGATAACCCACCCGCTCGGCCAGCGCAGGAAGGTTGATGGACGCGACCTGACCCTCCGGTGCTCCACGATTGACGAGGGGCTCGCCCGGCTTGGTCCGGGCCGTGACCTCCACCTGGCCGGCAGGGGGAGCGGGGACCGCGTCAGGCCGGCCCGACTCGATGTTGCCGATCGGCAACCAGCCGCGGTCGATGATCACGGCGCTGCCGTCGTCGAGCCGTAGCGGCGTGAGCACCTCGTACCCGGGCTGGCCGTTCAACGGCCGATTCCGGACGATCACCTGGTTGTCGACATCGTAGGTGCCGGTGAAGGTGATCGGGGTCCATTCCCGGGCCTCGTCGTAGTCGTCGAAGCCGTTCTGGCCCGGCACGTAGCGCTCGGGGGCGGCATCGTAGTTCGCCTCGATGCGGTGGATGTTCTCCACCACGGCCTCGCGGCGGTCGAGCTGCCAACTGCCGAGGGCCACACAGCCGGCCGCGATCACGACCACCATGGCAAGCCAACCGAGCCATCGCGCGGAGAAGAGGAAGCGGTACACCTAGCGGGTCTCCATCGGTCGGTCGGCGTTCAGGGGAAGCGTCTCCCTCCAGAGTCCGCGACCCCGGAGATACTCCTCGAACCACTCGACGTGGTCGGGGCAGGAGGCCCAGGCTTTCCTGCGCTCCGGTGTGTGGATCCGTGGATTGTTCCACAGCACCTGCCAATCGGCGTCGGCACGGCAACCCTTCCGCGAACAGACAGGAGACCCGGACACCGGCGTCGGGCCTCCGAAGAGGCCCAGACCAGCCGCCGCTGCTCCTGCACCGGAAGGAGCCGGGGGTGCAGTGTCAGCCATCGACGCGCGGCCTCGAACCCTCGGTCGCCGTGGAGCCTCGCTGCACCGGCGGAACGTCGTCGATGATCTCACCACTGAGGATCTCGTCGGAGTCGTCGGGCGTGGTGTCGACCACCTTCGCCTCGATCTCCCGCACGGGTGCGCGGTTGAGCAGTGCGTCGCTGTGCCGGATGTTGCTGGTGTCGCTCCCGCCGTTGGCAAGGATCACCGCGAAGTACGGCAGGAACACCGCACCGGCGATCATGACCCAGGACAGCCAGCCGTACGGGACCACGAAGACCAGGATGAAACAGACCAGGCGGATACTCATGGAGACCGTGTACCTGATCATTCGGGTTCGCATTTCGTCGCTGTGCGCTTCGCGAGCGTCGGAGATGCTGTGGACGTCAGTGTTGTGCTTCGTTTGCCTACTCATCACACTCCAAAAAGACTCCTATTATTATCTCACTCCGGGCTGTTTTCCCGAAGTCGAGCGATGCGCCGCTAGGATCGTCGGGATAGTTTGACGGATAGCCGTCAGCACGATCCACGAGCGTCCCGCCGTACGATCGGCGCCCCAACCGACGTGGACCTTCACGGTCCGCAGACAGAGGAGTTTCCCCTTGGCACCTGGTGCAGCGAGCACGACGACGGATACTGGACGCAGCGTCCTCATCACCGGAGGTAACCGGGGAATCGGACTTGCCATCGCCAAGGTATTCGTAGCCAACGGCGACAAGGTTGCCATCACTTATCGGAGTGGTGAGGTGCCCGAGGGAATGCTCGGCGTGAAAGCCGATGTGACCAGCGAGCAGCAGATCGACGCCGCGTTCACGCAGGTGGAGGCCGAGCACGGCCCGGTGGAGATCCTCGTGGCGAACGCCGGTATCACGAGGGACACGCTGCTCCTGCGGATGAGCGAGAGCGATTTCACCGATGTGATCGACACGAACCTCACGGGGGCGTTCCGTGTGGTCAAGCGGGCATCGCGCGGCATGATCCGCCTGCGGCGCGGCCGCGTCATCCTCATCTCGAGTGTCACGGGCCTCTACGGGTCGCCCGGCCAGATCAACTACGCGGCCTCGAAGTCAGGACTCGTGGGTATCGCGCGCTCCCTCACCAGGGAACTCGGCTCCCGCGGGATCACGGCCAACGTGGTGGCGCCGGGTTTCATCGACACCGACATGACGGCCGAACTCCCCGAGGCCACCCGCAAGAGCTACCTCGCCACCATCCCCGCAGGACGCTTCGCTTCCCCCGAGGAGGTGGCCGGCGTCGTCTCCTGGCTCGCCGGCGATGCCGCCGGGTACATCTCCGGTGCCGTGATCCCCGTCGACGGCGGCCTCGGTATGGGCCACTGATCCTGTTCCACCCGGCAGCACTGTTCCAGCCGGCAGCACCGTTCATCCCGGCAGCACTGTTACATGCCGGCAGCACCGTCGAAGTACTTCCCCCGCACACATCAGAAGGAGCATCATGTCCACCCTCAAGGGCACCACAGCGATCGTCACCGGATCATCCCGCGGTATCGGAGCGGACGTGGCACAGCAGCTCGCCGCGGAGGGCGTCGCCGTGGTGGTCAACTACCGCCAGAAGGCCCCGCGAGCCAACAAGGTGGTGGCGGGCATCGAGAGCGCCGGAGGCAGGGCGGTTGCGGTGGGCGCCGACCTGACCACGCCCGAGGGGCCCGCCGCACTGGTCGACGCGGCCGTCTCGAACTTCGGTGGACTGGACCTCCTGGTGCTGAACGCGTCCGGCGGTATGGAGACGGGCATGGGGGAGGACTACGCGCTGAAGCTCAATCGGGACGCGCAGGTGGCCATGCTCACGGCCGCTGTGGCCGTCATGCCCGCGGGCTCCCGGGTGGTCTTCATCACCAGCCACCAGGCGCACTTCATCGAGAAGGTCGAGACCATGGACGCGTACGAGCCCGTGGCGCGCAGCAAGCGTGCCGGCGAGGACGCTCTGCGGGGGCTCATCCCGCAGCTCGAGGAGAAGGGGATCTCCCTGGTCGTGGTGTCCGGGGACATGATCGAGGGAACGGTCACCGCCACCCTGCTGGACCGGGCGACGCCGGGCGCCCTCGAGGCGCGGCGCCAGGAGGCGGGCCGCCTGTACTCCGTGGCCGAGTTCGCCACGGAGATCGTGCGGATGGTCACCGCGGACGTCCCGACCGGCCATACCGAGTACGTGGGCGGCGCCGAGGACTTCCTCGCCAAGAGCTAGGACGGGGAGCCCCCTCCTCGGGGAGGGGGCTCTCCGCCGGCGACCGCGAGTGCTCCCGTCAGCTGGTGCTCCGTTCGTCCCCGTGCGGGCCGGCGGTAGCGGTACTGCAGGGAGACTGCCTCACAGGCCGGCGAAGTGCCTGACGACGTCGAGGTCGGGGAGATCGAGGGCGGCCCGCGCGGCGGCGCGCACCGCGGGCTTCGCATTGAAGGCGACGCCGAGGCCGGCCGCCGCCAGCATGTCGAGGTCGTTCGCGCCGTCGCCCACCGCCACCGTGGCGGTCAAGGGAACACCTACCCGAGCCGCTTCCGCCCGGAGCACGCGTTCCTTCTCCTGGCGGTCGACGACGGTACCGGAGACCCGCCCGGTGAGGACGCCGCCGCTGATCTCGAGGTCGTTCGCTCTCCAGAAGGACAGGCCGAGGCGCTCGGCCAGTGGGGCGAGTACCTGCGAGAAGCCCCCGGAGACCACGCCCACGGGTTGGCCGTCCGCACGGTACGCCTCCACCAGTTCCTCCGCGCCGTCGCTGAGTTCGATCCGCTCGCCCACCGCGTCGATCACCGACGCCGGCAGCCCGGCCAGGACCCGCACGCGCTCGTGGAGGGACTGGGTGAAGTCCAGCTCGCCGCGCATCGCGGCTTCCGTCACGGCCGCCACCTCGGCCTCACGCCCGGCGTGCGCAGCCAGGAGCTCGATCACCTCCTGCTTGATGAGCGTCGAATCGACGTCCATGATCAGCAGCTTCGGCCCGGCAGCGTAGACGGCGGACGGCACGAGTGCCGCACCGATCCCCGTGGTGGCGCTCCACCGGGCCAGGGCCGCTCGCAGGGGTTCGACGTCGGACGGCACCTCGACGTCCAGGATCAGGACCCGGTACGTTCCGGTCGCGGTGCCTGTCGCTGCCCGTACCGCCCCGCCGGCGGCCTGCACCAGCACGCGGAGGTCCTGGTGTTCCGCTGCGTCCTCCTGCGGGTGGTTGGGTCCTGCTGCGGTGTACACCACCACCCTTGCCTGCTCGGACATCGATCTGCTCCTCGCTCGTAGGTGCCGCTATCGGCAGATTCACGCGGCCCCTACCGGCCCGGGCGGCCACGTCCTTCGTGCCGTCCAGCGCCGTCCCCGGCGGGCCGGACCGTCAGGGGAAAGGGCTCGGCGGTTTCGCCACCGAGCCGGTCCTTAGCCTAGTGTCTAGGATCATGAGTGACGTTCTGGAACTGGCGGGAGTGAGCCTCGTCAGGGGTGGCAAAGCTCTCCTCGATGACATCAGCTGGCAGGTCGGCGACGGCGAGCGGTGGGTGGTCATGGGCCCCAACGGAGCGGGCAAGACCACCCTGCTGCAGATCGCCGGGGCACGCCTGCATCCCACGCGGGGCGTGGTGGGCATCCTGGACGAGGTCATGGGCGCCGTGGACGTCTTCGAGCTCCGTCCGCGCATCGGACTGGCCTCGGCCGCACTCGCCGCCCAGGTTCCCGACCACGAGACGGTCCTCGACGTGGTGGTCACCGCCTCCTACGGAGTCACCGGACGGTGGCGCGAGCAGTACGAGCGGCTCGACGAACGCCGCGCGTTCCGGCTCCTCGACACGTGGGGCATGTCCCGCTTCATAAACCGGCCGTTCGGCTCCCTCAGCGAGGGCGAGCGGAAACGCGTGCAGATCGCCCGGGCACTCATGGCGGACCCCGAGCTGCTGCTGCTGGACGAACCGGCTGCCGGGCTGGATCTCGCCGGCCGCGAGGATCTCGTGCGCCGCCTCTCGACGCTCGCCCGCGACGAGGACGCCCCCGCGATGGTGCTGGTCACCCACCACCTCGAGGAAGTGCCCCCGGGCTTCACCCACGCACTCCTGCTCCGCGAGGGAAGAGTGGTCGCCGCGGGGCCGATCGCCGGAGTCCTGACGGAGGAGAACCTGGGCGCGGCGTTCGACGTGGCACTCAGGGTCACGGAGGAGAACGGCCGCTACAGCGCGGTCGCCAGGGCATGAACGCCGGTTCCTCCCCGGGACGGCAGGACGCCTAGCTCATGACGCTGATCGACCTCGAGGGGATCGACGATCCCCGTCTGTCGGACTATCGCAACCTCACGGACGTTCAACTGCGCCTGGCCAAGGAACCCGCCGAGGGCCTGTACATCGCAGAGAGCTCCAAGGTGCTGCGTCGGGCGATCGACGCGGGCCACACCCCGCGCTCGTTCCTCCTCACCGGGAAGTGGGTGCCCGACCTCGCGGACATCCTGGAGCGCTTCGCGGAGGTCCCCGCGTTCGTGGCCCCGGAGGCAACCCTCGAAGCCCTGACCGGATTCCATCTGCACCGCGGGGCCCTCGCGGCGATGAACCGCCCCCGGCCCCGGATGCTCGAGGAGGTCCTGGCCACCGGGCACCGCGTGGCCGTCATCGAGGACATGGTGGACCACACCAACCTCGGTGCCGTGTTCCGCTCCGCCGCCGCACTCGGGATCGACGCCGTCCTGCTCAGTCCCCGCTGCGCCGACCCGCTGTACCGGCGGGCCGTGCGCGTCAGCATGGGGAGCGTCTTCCAGGTTCCGTGGGTGCGCCTGAACGCGTGGCCGGACGCCCTCGGTTCCGTCCGGGCCGCCGGGTACACGCTCGCCGCCCTGGCGCTGGTGCCCGGAGCCGTTCCGATGAACCGCTTCCCCGCCGCTGAGCACGGGCGGCTGGCCCTGATGCTGGGAACCGAGGGGGAGGGCCTGAGCGATGGCGCCCTCGCCGAGGCCGATCTGGCCCTGACCATCCCGATGCACGGGGGCGTGGATTCCCTCAATGTTGCCGCGGCCGCCGCCGTGGCGTTCTGGGAGTGCAGGTACGACCCCCTGAGCACGCCGGCGCTCTAGTCGGGTTTTAGCGTCAGGTGGTCTCCTGCGGTAGCATGAACAGCTGGCCCCAGTGCCGAGCTCTCAATTCCATGTGCCTGGCAAAATCCAGGCAACCAGAGAAGGTAGTCCCGTGAAGTCTGATATCCACCCCAAGTACCAGTCGATCGTGTTCCGCGATCTGGCCTCCGACCAGGCGTTCCTGACGAAGTCGACGGCCGGTTCCTCCAAGACCATCGAGTGGGAAGACGGTAACACCTACCCCCTCATCGAGGTCGAGATCTCCTCGGAGTCGCACCCGTTCTACACGGGTAAGCAGCGCATCATGGACTCCGCCGGTCGCGTCGAGCGATTCAACGCCCGCTTCAAGGGCTTCGGCGGCAAGAAGTAGTCCAGCTCCTGCTGAGCAGCCGAAGTACCCCGGCCCCACCGCCGGTCGCATCCGTAAGAGCCATGCCGACAGGCATGGCTCTTACGCCTTAACCACCGATCGCCCCGGCCGATCCCCGGACCGGAACCAGAGAAGGGCCAGGACCATGGCACCAGCAGCCCGGACGGACCGTCTGCACGGCGAGTACAAGACGCCCGGGGGTAAGCTCACCGCCGTGGACCTCACGGTGCGGGACGGGCGGTTGGCCGAGGTCTCCGTCAACGGCGACTTCTTCCTCGAACCCGACGAGGCCCTGCTGGACATCAACGCCGCCCTCGAGGGGCTGCCGGCCGACACATCGCCGGGGGAGCTGGCCGCCGCGATCAGGGACCGCCTCGATCCCTCCGCCGTCCTGTTCGGGTTCTCGGCCGAGGCGATCGCCACGGCCGTGCGCAGGGCCCTCGGCCGAGCCACCGGATTCGCGGACCACCAGTGGGAGATCATCCCACCCACCCCGTTGTCCACCGAGATGCACGTGGCTCTGGACGAGGTGCTCACCCGCGACGTGGGCAGCGGTGCGCGTCACCCGACGCTCCGTTTCTGGGAGTGGCAGTCGCCGTCGGTGGTGATCGGAAGCTTCCAGTCGATGCGCAACGAGGTGGACCCGGAGGGCGCAGCCCGCCACGGGGTCCGCGTGGTCCGCAGGATCAGCGGTGGCGGTGCCATGTTCATGGAGCACGGCAATGCCATCACCTACTCCCTCTACGTACCCCAATCACTCGTGGACGGCATGAGCTTCGCGGACTCGTACCCGTTCCTCGATGCCTGGGTGATGGCGGCGCTCGAGAAACTCGGCATCACGGCGTGGTACCAGCCGCTCAATGACATCGCGACGGACATCGGGAAGATCGGGGGCGCAGCGCAGAAGCGCCTCGCGAACGGCGGCATGCTGCATCACGTCACCATGAGCTACGACATCGACGCCGACAAGATGCTCGAGGTGCTGCGCATCGGCAAGGAGAAGATGTCCGACAAGGGGACCAGGAGTGCCAAGAAGCGGGTTGACCCGCTCCGGCGCCAGACGGGCCGCACGCGCGAGGAGATCATCGAGGTGATGATCTCCACCTTCCGCGAGCGCTACGGTGCCGTGGATGCGAGCATCTCCCCGGATGAAGTCCGACGTGCCGAGGAACTCGTGGAGCAGAAGTTCGGCACCGAGGAGTGGCTCTACCGCGTACCGTGAGCCTGCGCCCTCAGGGAGCGCAGCAGGTGGTCGCGTTCCTCGATGACGATGCGGAGCAGGGCGGCCGGGGCGTCACCATTGGCGGCCAGCCACTCGTCGGTGCGGATCACCACCGGGTGGTGCTCGGGGTCGCCCTGCAGATCCTGGTGGCCCGGGTACAGTCCCCGGACGATCCTGCTCGCCATCTCGATACCGCGTGAGGCCCACACCAGACGGAGGGCCTCGAAGTAGGCTTCCTCGTACTGCCTCAGGAGTTCGGGGGTACCCAGCAGGAAGCCCTCGATCGATGCGCTCAGCAGGTCGTTCGACAGTCGGTGGCCGTGCACCGCTTCCTCCCAGGTGGCGCGCTTGATCGCCGCGTCCGGGATGGCTGCGGAGGCCAGGGTGAATCCGACCCTTCCGGATGCCGTGGGATCCGCGGCACGTTCCCTCTCGAGCTCGCCGGGAAGCAC
>JASLBS010000047.1 GCA_030146405.1 Arthrobacter sp. | reverse complement strand
GCCTCGGGCACGCCGTGAGGCCACCAGGCCACGATCGGCGCGTCCGGCAGGAGGAGGGCGGAGACCAGGGACTCGTTCTCCTCGGACAGTTCGCCGTAGCCATGGAGCACCACCACCTCGGAGGCGCCGGCGTCACCCCCCACGCGGATCTGCCCGTCGAGCCGTGTCGGTTCGTCCGCAGACCCTTCGGCCAGCACGATGATCCGGCAGGGGTGCTCCCGGCTGGCCTCGTTGGCCGCATCGATCGCTTCCTCCTCGTGCCCGGACGTGGTGATGACCACGAGGGTGAGTACCCGCCCCAGCGCCACCACACCGCCCTGCTCGCGCATGGACATCAGTTCCTTGGACACCTTGGACGTCGTGGTGTCCGGCAGGTCTACGATCATGGTCTTCTCCAGGTTCGTCCGTCGGTTGCAAGCAGCTCGTCAGCGGATGCGGGTCCCCAGCTGCCCGGAACGTAGGGTTCGGGCTGGGTACCGAGCGATGCCCAGTGCTCCTCGAACGGGTCGAGGATCTGCCAGGACAGCTCCACCTCCGCCTGGCGGGGGAAGAGGGGAGGCTCGCCGAGGAGCACGTCGAGGATGAGGCGCTCGTAGGCCTCCGGGCTGGACTCCGTGAAGGAGTGTCCGTACCCGAAGTCCATGGTGACGTCCCGGACCTCGGTCTGCGTCCCGGGCACCTTGGAACCGAAGCGGATGGTGACGCCCTCGTCGGGCTGCACACGGATCACCACGGCGTTCTGCCCGAAATCCTCCGCATCGTGGTCACGGAAGAGCAGGTTCGGGGCCCGCTTGAACACCACGGCGATCTCCGTGACCCTGCGCCCGAGCCGCTTGCCCGCGCGCAGATAGAACGGGACGCCGGACCACCGCCGCGTGTTGATGTCCAGCCGGAGGGCGGCGAAGCTCTCGGAGGTGGACTCGGCGGGAATGCCGTCCTCCTCCAGGAAACCGTTGACCCGCTCACCGCCCTGCCACCCCGCCTCGTACTGGCCGCGAGCCGACCGGCCCGTGAGATCGGACGGCAGGGAGACGGCCGCGAGGACCTTCTCCTTCTCGGCGCGCAGGTGATCCGCGTCGAAGGAGATGGGCTCCTCCATCGCGGTCAGCGCGAGCAGCTGGAGGAGATGGTTCTGGATGACGTCACGGGCGGCACCGACGCCGTCGTAATACCCCGCACGGCTGCCGATCCCGATGTCCTCGGCCATGGTGATCTGCACGTGGTCCACGTAGTTGGCGTTCCACAGCGGCTCGAACAACTGGTTCGCGAACCGCAGCGCGAGGATGTTCTGGACCGTCTCCTTACCGAGGTAATGATCGATCCGGAACACGGCGTCGGGCGGGAAGACCTCCTCCACCACGTTGTTGAGTTCGCGGGCGGAGGCGAGGTCGTGGCCGAAGGGCTTCTCGATGACCACGCGACGCCACTGGTTCTCCTCCGGTTGCGCCAGTCCGTGCTCGGAGAGCTTCTGGCACACCGCCTCGAAGGCGTTGGGCGGGATCGAGAGGTAGAACGCGTGGTTCCCGCGCGTGCCCCTGCTCCGGTCCAGCTCCTGGAGGGTCTCCTTCAACGTGTTGAACGCCTCGTCGTCGTCGAAGTTGCCCTGCACGAAGCGGATACCGGCCGAGAGCTGCTTCCAGACCGTCTCGTTGAACGGGGTCCGTGCGTGCTGGGTCACCGCATCCCGGACCTGTTCCACGAACTGCTCGTTGCTCCAGTCCCGCCGGCCGAAGCCGACCAGACCGAAGCTCGGAGGAAGCAGTCCGCGATTCGCGAGGTCGTAGATCGCGGGCATCAGCTTCTTGCGCGCGAGGTCACCCGTGACACCGAACAGGACGAGCGACGAGGGCCCGGCTATCCGGTTCAGTCGCCGGTCGCGTGGATCCCGGAGGGGATTGGCGGGTTTTGCCGCCGTACTGTCAGGCATGCTCAACCGTTCTCGTGGCGATCCTCGCCGGAGGCGGCAAGGGAGGAGATGACGGCGTGCAGCTGGGCCACGCCCGCGGTGCGGTCGGTGAGGTGCAGGCGGAGCACGGGTCGGCCATGGTCGGCGAGTACCTGCGCGTCGCCTGCGGCCTGCGCCGCGATGAGCTCACCGAAGCTGAAGGGTCCGTCCGGGATGGCCAGATCGGTCGCGGAGGCCCCGGTCAGCTGCAGGTACGCACCGATCGGTGACCCACCCTTGTGGTACTGACCCGTCGAGTGCAGGAACCGGGGGCCCCACCCGAACGTCACCGGGCGGCCCGTGGCTGCGGCGAGGGGTAAGCGGACCTCCTCGAGGGCCGACTGCCGGTGCCGGTCGAGGTAGGCCTGCACCGAGAGGTAACCGTTGGCGGGGATGGTGCCGAGCAGGGCGCTCAGCGCTTCGCCGACCGTCGTGGCTGAACCGAGCAGGCCCGCGTTCCCGCGCACCTCCACGGCTCCGTCCACGAAACTCGCCGCTTCCGGCTCCGGGCGTGCATCGAGCAGCCCCCGGGCGGCCTTCTTCGCGGCTTCGACGTCAGGCTGGTCGAACGGGTTGATCCCGAGCAGTCGTCCCGCGACGGCGACGGCGTACTCCCAGACGAACATCTGGCTTCCGAGGCTGCCGCTGACGGCCAGCCGGGTACCGGACGTTGATTCCTCGGAGGGCGCCTCGTCGAACGGCGCGAGGATCACCGGGAGGACGTCCTCCGCGACGTCGGCCAGCTCGGGAGCGTCACTCGAGGCGACCACGGGTAGTAGGCCCGTTCCCAGTTTGCCGGTCGATTCGGCGATCAGTTGCTCAGCCCAGTCAGCGAAGCCCGGAAGTCCCGAGCCCTGGTCGGCGAAGACGATCTTGTCCCGCAGGGGCCTGGTGCCACCGAGCACGGCTCCGAGTTGCAGGCCCACGTTGTCAGGGACGTCGTCGCCGAGGAACTCGGCGCTCTCCTCGGCGTCACCGAGGAGTGTCTCGATGTCCGCTCCGGCGAGGCCGGAGGGCACGAGCCCGAAGGCGGTGAGTGCCGAGTACCGTCCACCGACCTCGGGGTCGGCGTTGAACACCCTGCGGTACCCGGCCTTCCGGGACGATTCGTCGAGTGGCGAGCCCGGGTCCGTGACCACGATGATCCGGGAGGCGGCGTCGATGCCAGCGTCGTCGAACGCCTGCTCGAACACGCGCCGCTGGGAGTCGGTCTCCACGGTGGAGCCGGACTTCGAGGACACGACGATCGCGGTCCGCTGCAGGCCCTCCTCGAGGGCGGTTCGCACCTGCTCCGGATCGGTCGCATCGAGCACCACGAGGGGCACGCCCGCTTCCTTGGTGATGACCTCGGGCGCGAGGGACGAGCCACCCATGCCGCAGAGGACGATGCGATCCACCCCCTCGGCGAGGAGTTCGGCGCGGAGGGCGGCGATCTCGGGGAGCAGGGCGCGGGAGCCCTCGAAGAGATCGATCCAGCCGAGCCGGACGGCCGCTTCGGACTCCGCCTCACTGCCCCACAGCGTGGGATCCTTGGCCATCAGGCGCGAAGCGAACCGATCGGCCACGAGTCCGGGAACAACGGCGTCGACGGCGGTCAGTGCCGCTCCTGACGCGGTCAGAGCGAATGAGCCCATGGAAATCAGCCCTTCGCGGCGTCGAGAGCGGTCTGGACGGTCTCGAGCAGTTCGGCCCAGCTGGCCACGAACTTGTCGAGGCCCTCTGTCTCGAGCTGGTCCACCACCTCGCTGTAGGAGACGCCGATGGCGTCCAGCTTGTTCAGTACCTCGTTGGACTCGTCGTAGGTGCCGGTGATGGTGTCACCCTCGACCACACCGTGGTCGGCCATGGCGTCCAGGGTCTTCTCCGGCATCGTGTTCACGACGTCGGCTGCCACGAGGCCCGCGACGTAGAGGGTGTCCGGGAGATCGGGGTTCTTGACCCCGGTGGAGGCCCACAGGGGACGCTGGGCATGGGCGCCCGCGGCGGCGAGGACCTGCCAGCGCTCCGACGCGAACTGCTCCTCGAAGACCTGGTAGGCCAGACGCGCATTGGCCACACCGGCCTTGCCCTTCAGCGCCGCGGCGTCCTCGGAACCGATCGCGTCGAGGCGGGCATCGATCTCCGAGTCCACGCGCGAGACGAAGAAGGAGGCGACCGACTGGATCCGGGCCAGGTCGTGGCCGTTCTCCTTCGCCTGCTCGAGCCCCTGCATGAAGGCGTTGATGACCGCACGGTAGCGGTCGAGGGAGAAGATGAGCGTCACGTTGACGCTGATCCCGGCGGCCAGGGTCTCGGTGATGGCTTCGAGCCCCTCCACCGTGGCGGGGATCTTGATGAGCACGTTGGTGCGCTGCACCTTGGCGTGGAGACGCTTCGCCTCGGCGATGGTGCCCTGCGTGTCGCGGGACAGGCGGGGGTCGACCTCGATCGAGACGCGGCCGTCGGCACCGTTCGTGCGCTTGGCCTCCTCGGCGAAGAGGTCGCAGGCCTGGGCGACGTCATGGGTGGTGATGTCGAAGACGGCCTGGTCGACGTCCGCTCCGGCCTCGGCCAGTGCGCCGACCTGGGTCGCGTAGGAGTCGCCGTTCTTCAGCGCGGCGGCGAAGATGCTCGGGTTGGTGGTGACGCCCACCACGTTCAGATCCTCGACGAGGCGCTTGAAGCCGCCCGAATTGAGGCGTTCGCGTGAGAGGTCGTCGAGCCAGATGGAGACTCCGGCGGCCGAGAGGTCAGCTGTGGGTGTTGTCATGGTGTGCTCCTTGTCCGCTTCCGCGGAGTGTGTGCTGGAAAGGTGGGACGGAGTTACTGCTGGTCACCGGTCTCGGTCGCGCGCTGGCCGGAGGGCAGGGCCGAGGTGCCGTTGGGGGCCAGCGGATCGGCGGTCACTGCTGCGAGTGAGTCCTTGGCTGCGGCAACCACTGCCTCGGCCGTGATCTTGAACTCGCGGTAGAGGGTCTTGTAGTCGGCGGACGCACCGTAGTGCTCCAGCGAGACGCTGCGGCCGGCGTCACCGAGGAGTCCGTGCCAGCTCTGCGAGACACCGGCCTCCACCGAGACGCGGGCGCGAACGGTTCGCGGCAGCACGCTGCTGCGGTAGGACTCGTCCTGGGCGTTGAACCACTCGAGGCTCGGCATGGAGACCACCCGGGCGGAGATGCCCTCGGACTCGAGGATCTCGCGTGCCTCGACGGCGAGCTGGACCTCGGAACCGGTCCCGATCAGGATCACGTCGGGGGTGCCGTTCTTGGCCTCGGCCAGCACGTAGCCGCCCTTCGCCACACCCTCCGCGGAGCCGAACGTGTCGCCCTCGGCAGCACCGGCGCCCCGCTCGTAGGTGGGGATGTTCTGTCGCGTGAGCACCAGACCCGCCGGGTTGTCGGTGTTCTCGAGGATCGTCCGCCAGGCCACCGCGACCTCGTTGGCGTCACCGGGCCGTACGACGTCGAGCCCCGGGATGGTCCGGAGCGAGGCGAGCTGCTCGACCGGCTGGTGCGTGGGGCCGTCCTCGCCCAGGCCGATCGAGTCGTGCGTCCACACGTAGATCGCCGGGACGCCCATGAGGGCACCGAGGCGGACGGCGGGGCGCTGGTAGTCGCTGAAGATCAGGAACGTGCCCGAGAACGCGCGCGTGCTGCTGTGCATCACGATGCCGTTGACGATCGCCGCGGCTGCGTGCTCGCGGATACCGAAGTGGAGTACCCGGCCGTAGGGGTTGCCGGACCATGCGTTGGTCTGGCGGCTCTCCGGGATGAACGACGGCGATCCCTCGATGGTGGTGTTGTTCGACTCCGCGAGGTCGGCGCTGCCGCCCCAGAGTTCGGGCAGCACGGGGCCGATGGCGGTGAGGACCTTGCCCGACGCCGCGCGGGTGGACATGTCCTTGCCCGCCTCGAACGTGGGGAGACTCTTCTCCCAGCCCTCGGGGAGGGTACGGGCCTGGATGCGCTCCAGCAGTGCGTTCTCCTCGGCGTGCGACGCCTTCCAGGCATCGAAGCCCTCCTGCCACTCGCCGTGTGCGGCAGTGCCACGCTGCACGACTCCACGGGCGTGCTCGAGAACTTCGGGGTCCACCTCGAAATCCTTCGCAGGGTCGAAGCCGAGTGCCTCCTTGACGGCCGCCACCTCGTCCTTGCCGAGCGCGGAGCCGTGGATCTTGCCCGTGTTCTGCTTGTTGGGCGCCGGGTAACCGATGATCGTCCGCAACGCGACGATCGAGGGCTTGGAGGTCTCGTTCTTGGCGTCGACGAGGGCCGAGTACAGTTCGGCGACGTCCTCGACGTACTCGCCGGTCTTGGTCCAGTCGACGCGCTGGACATGCCAGCCGTAGGCCTCGTAGCGCTTGAGGACATCCTCGGAGAACGAGATGTCCGTGTCGTCCTCGATGGAGATGTGGTTCTGGTCGTAGATCACCACGAGGTTGCCGAGCTCCTGGTGACCGGCGAGGGAGGAGGCCTCGGCCGTGACACCCTCCTGGAGGTCACCGTCGGAGGCGATCACCCAGACGGTGTGGTCGAAGGGGCTGGTGCCCGCGGGGGCGTCGGCGTCGAACATGCCGCGCTGGCGGCGCTGGCCGTAGGCGAAGCCGACCGACGTCGCGAGTCCCTGACCGAGGGGGCCCGTGGTGATCTCCACGCCCTTGGTGTGGCGGTACTCGGGGTGGCCCGGTGTCAGGGAGCCCCAGGTACGCAGTGCCTTGAGGTCATCGAGCTCGAGTCCGTAGCCGGACAGGAAGAGCTGGATGTAGAGGGTCAGCGAGGTGTGGCCGGGGGAGAGGACGAAGCGGTCGCGTCCGGTCCACTCGGGGTCCGACGGGTCGTGCCGCATGAGCTTCTGGAACAGGAGGTACGCGGCGGGAGCGAGGCTCATGGCCGTACCGGGGTGTCCGTTGCCCACCTTCTCCACGGCATCCGCGGCGAGGATCCGGGCGGTGTCCACCGCCTTCTGGTCCAGCTCGGTCCAGGTCAATTCCTGCGCTTGCGTCTGTGGCACGTTTCCGGGCCCCTCTCTGTCCGGAACGGCCGACGACGACGTGCACGAGGCACGCAGTCGCAGTGGCCGTTCACCGTTGAATCCTTCGAATTTCGGCTCCGACCGGAGACAGCACCGAAGCCGGAACAGTTATTCCGGGATGCTTCCACAGCGGGCTTTCGATCCAACACTATCCTTTTCGATCGGCCGTGGGCCGTGGGAGTCGAAGAATGTCAGGTGTTGTGGTCCGGGGGTACCCGGGAAGCAGCAAGGAGGCCTGGGAGTACGTCCGCGAGAGCGAATCCTCCGCTTCCCCGGACGGTGGAGGAGAGGTCCGGACCCGGGTGGTCGGCGGGAAGGAGGGCTCGCGTGTGCGCCCGCGAGCCACGGGAGCGCGATCCCCCAATTTCTACAGGCTGTAAAAGGGTATGATGAAGACTGTCTTTTACTCCGGAAGAAACGAAAGTGTTGCCTTGTGAAGACCCAGCAGGTTCCTGCTCCGGCACGATCACCGCAGGCCCGTCAGGGATTCGGCCGTAAAGCCAAGGCCTACCTGGCCCTGACCAAGCCCCGCGTGATCGAGCTCCTGCTGGTGACCACTCTTCCCACCATGATCTTCGCCCAGGGCGGGTTCCCGCCGCTGGGCCTGATCCTCGCGACCATGGTGGGTGGCGCCCTCGCGGCCGGCAGTGCCGGTGCCTTCAACTGCTACATCGACCGCGACATCGACAAGCTCATGCATCGTACGGAGAAACGCCCGCTCGTCACCGGGGAGGTCTCCCCACGCGAAGCGCTCGTCTTCTCCTGGGTGCTCGGTATCGTGGCCATCGCCGTGCTCTGGTTCGGTGCCAATCCGCTGGCGGGACTCCTGGGTATCGGGGCCATCTTCCTGTACGTCGTGGTGTACACGCTGGTGCTGAAGCGCCGCACCTCCCAGAACATCGTCTGGGGTGGCGCGGCCGGCTGCATGCCGGTGCTCATCGCCTGGGCCGCGGTGACCGGATCGGTCGAGTGGCCCGCCGTCGTCCTGTTCCTGATCATCTTCCTGTGGACGCCGCCGCACTACTGGCCGCTCTCGATGAAGTACAGCGAGGATTACAACGCCGCCAAGGTTCCGATGCTCGGAGCCATCGCCGGCGCCCGTGCGGTGTCCATCCAGGTGGTTCTCTACGCCTGGGCCATGGTGGCGTGCTCCCTCCTGCTGATCCCCGCCGGCGCCGGCTGGGTGTACTCGGCCGCAGCGGTGCTCGGCGGCGCCTGGTTCATCCGTGAATCACACCGGCTGTACTCCCTCGCTCAGCAGGGCGAGCTCAACAACAAGGCAGCGATGAAGGTGTTCCACGGCTCGATCAGCTACCTCACGGTCCTGTTCCTGGCCCTCGCGGTCGACCCCTTCGTCGGGTCGGCGATCCTCGCCTGATCGCCTGATCGACTGATCCTGATCGGCTGGTCCTCCCCGATCGATCCCGGGCGGTCCGGCCGGGGTCGTGCATGTGCGGCGCCCGGGCACCTACGCTGGGTCCCATGGACTTCAGCGGCCTCATCGCCTACCCCCTCACCCCCTTCCACAGCAGCGGGGAGGTCAGTCACGAGGACCTGCGGCTCCTCATCGACGGACTCGCGTCCTCGGGCGTCGACGCGGTCACCGTTCTCGGCTCCTCCGGTAGCTTCGCCTACCTCGACGGTGGCGAGCGTCGTGACGTGGCCCGAACGAGTGTCGAGGCGATGGCCGGAAGGCTCCCCGTCGCCGTCGGTATCAGCTCCGTGGGGACGCGGGAGGTCCTCGAGGCAGCCGTCGACGCCCAGCAGGCGGGGGCTGCAGGCCTCGTGCTCTCGCCCGTGTCCTACGTGCCGTTGACCGAGGACGAGGTGCTGGCGCAGGTGCGCTCGGTCTGCGCGGAGACCGATCTACCGGTCTGCCTCTACAACAATCCACGCACCACCCAGTTCGACTACTCGCTGACGCTGGTGGCCGAACTCGCCGAGCTCCCGTCGGTGGTCGCCTTCAAGGACACCGCAGCCGATGCGCGCACCTTCAACATCCGCCGGACCGAGCTCGCGGCCCTGACCACCGGCGAGCTCCGGCACGGGGTGAGCGGCGATTCCCTCATGCTGTCGGGCGAGGTGGCGGCCGATGCCTGGCACAGCGGGCCCGCAGCACTCCTACCGGCCGCCTACGCCCGCCTGCGCCGAGCGGTGGTGCGCCGGGACCCGCAGGAGGTCGATCGGATCCGCCGTGTCCTCGGACCGATCGTCGACCGGGTGGGGGGCCTGCGGAAGATCAGCGGTCTGCACCTGCTGGCGCGCGCCTGCGGCTACGCGGCGGGCGACCCGCGGCCGCCCCTCCTCCCGAGTCCCGGCTCCGAGCTCCGCGAACTCGGGCGGCTGCTCGATGCGCTGGAGACGGAGCTCGGTACCGCCTGACGGGCGCTGCGCCTACGGAACGGGGATCGGCCGGCGGGTCACCGGCGTACGGGTGCCGGGCAGCGTCCGGCGCGTGGCGCCGGTGTACAGCGCGTGGATCGATGCCGCCATGAGTACTGACGCACCGAGCATGTGCAGGGCCACCAGTGCGATGGGCAGGTGCAGGAAGTGCTGCACGTAGCCGATCGCTCCCTGCGCCAGCACGATCACGGCGAGGATCACCACCGCCTTCCGCAGCTTCTCATGGGCCTGCGCACGATAGGAGACCACGACCGCGAGGGCCACCGTGGCGACGAGGAGGTAGACAGGCACGGCGTGGAGGCGCGTCATGAGATCCGAATCGAGTCCGTTCCGCGCCGCGCCGTGATCTCCCGCGTGCGGTCCGGAGCCGGTGACGACGACGCCGATGGCGATGGTGATCGAGGTCAGCACCGTGGAGGTCACGAGTAGCTGCCGCAGGAGCGGTGAAGCCGCGGGTTCCCTGCGAGCGCGGTACTCGTCCGCGGTGAGCCGCGCCCGGTTCACCAGGACGGCGGCGAGGGACACGAGGATCATCGAGACGATGAAGTGGAGGCCCACCACCCAGGGGTTCAGACCCGTCCATACAGTGATGCCTCCGATCACGGCCTGTGCCGGGATGCCGGCGAACAGGCCGATGGAGAGCCGGAAGAGGTCCTTGCGTTCGCGTCGCATCCCGAGTACCGAGACGATCATCGCCACCGCGATGATCACGAGCACGAAGGTCAGGAGCCGGTTCCCGAACTCGATCGCGCCGTGGAAGCCCATCTCCGGGGTGCTGACGATCGAATCGGGCGTACACTTCGGCCATTCCGGGCAGCCGAGACCGGACGCCGTGAGCCGCACGGCACCACCGGTCACCACGATCGCGATCTGGGACACGAGCGAGGCGACCGCCAGGCGTCGGACGAGCGGCGTGGTGGTCCGCGGAAGGGACCCGGAGACGCGGTCGAGCAGGGGAAGGGTCATGTCATCAGCTCCATTTGAACCAGCGGATGGCCGCCAGGCTTGAGAGGGCGGCCCAGGCGAGGAGTACCAGGCACGCGACGAGGTCGAGGTGTCCGTCCAGGAGGGCGCCCCGAAGGCCGTCCCCGAGTGCGGCGGACGGAAGGACGGCGATGAACGGAGCGGCGGCGTCGGGCAGGCTCGCCGCCGGGATGATCACGCCACCGGCGGCAGCGAGCAGGATCCACACGAGATTGGTGACCGCGAGGGTGGCCTCGGGTCGCAGGGTGCCCGCCACCAGCAGCCCGAGGGCGGTGAAGGCGGCGGACCCCACCAGCAGCAGCAGCGCGGCGGGAAGGATCCCCTCCGGCCGCGGCTCCCAGCCCATGAGCAGGGCCGTCCCGCCGATCACCACCAGTTGGACGGCCAGGACGACGGCGACTGCGACGGCCTTGCCCAGGATCAGGCCGGACCGTCCGAGGGGAGTGGTGGAGAGGAACCGCAGGACGCCGTACCGGCGGTCGAACCCCGTGGCGATGCCCTGACCGGTGAAGGCCGTGGACAGGGTGCAGAGCGCGAGGACCCCGGGAGCTGCCACGTCGATCCGGCTGGTCCCGTACGCATCGAGGAGCGGCGTGAGGACCAGCGCCGTCAGCGCAAGGAGCGGCAGCACGATCGCGAGCACGAGCTGTTCGCCGTTGCGCAGCATCGCCAGCGCCTCGTACCGGCCGTGCCGGAGGATCCGGGTAGGGAGGGATGCGGCCGTGCCACCGATCAGCGACGGGGTGCCGGTATCGGCCCGGGAGCCGGTCGCGCTCGTACTCATCGCAGGCCCCGTCCGGAGATGTCGAGGAAGACGTCCTCGAGCGAGCGGGGCGCCATGGAGATGACCGTGGGAAGGACGCCGCAGCTGTCCCACCACTCGGCGAGCTGCACGATGTCACGCGCCGTCAGGGATCCGCGCACCACGTACTGTCCCTGGCCGGTCTCGCTCTGGTGGAGGTGGGGGAGGAGGTCGGCGGGGAGGGAGAGACCCGGGACGGTCTCGAAGCGCAGCTCCCGAAGACCCTCCGTGTCCTTATCAGCCGTGAGCTCCGCGACGGTACCCTCGGCCACCGTGCGTCCGCCCTCGACGATGTACACGTAGTCGGCCAGCCGCTGGGCGTCGTCGAGCAGATGCGTGGTGAGGATGACCGCCAGTCCGTCCGCGCGCAGCTCCCTGATGAGGTCGAACACGATGGTGCGTGACTGCGGATCCAGACCGGCGCTCGGTTCGTCCAGGAAGACCACCTCGGGGCGGCCCACCAGCGCGCACGCGAGGGCGAGCCGCTGCTTCTGTCCGCCCGAGAGCCTGCGGATCGAGACGGCGCCGAACTCGTCGATCCCCAGGCGCTCGGCGAGGACGTCGACCGGGAGGGGGGAGCTGTACATCGACGCCACGTGCCGCAGCAGCGCGAGGGGCCGGACCGAGGGCGGCAGGCCGCCGTCCTGGAGCATGACCCCTACACGGGCCCGGAGGTGCGGTGATGCCTTGGCGGGATCTTCCCCGAGGAGCCGCACCGATCCGCCGTCGGCCCGCTGGAGTCCCTGCGCGCATTCGAGTGTCGTGGTCTTGCCCGCGCCGTTCGCGCCGAGCAGCACGGTCACCCTGCCGTGATGGGCCTGGAGGTGGACGCCGTCCAGCACCCTGACCATCCTGCCGTCGAATGAGGCGACCGGGCCGAAGTCCT
Organism: Arthrobacter sp.; assembly: GCA_030146405.1. Lineage (GTDB taxonomy): Bacteria > Actinomycetota > Actinomycetes > Actinomycetales > Micrococcaceae > Arthrobacter_D. Next base: position 2,880 of record JASLBS010000047.1, on the reverse strand, counting down.
TGATCAGGCCTTCGATCTCCAAGGCAGGGGTAGCTGTAGGCACGTCCATATTCTACGTCAGGTAGTAGGGGCTCCGGAGGTCCGCTTGGGTAGCCTTCCCTAAGTGGTCCGCCGGAATACATTAGGTCATGCTTGTGTTGTGTATTTTGTCGCCTAGGGAGGATTGGACCGTGACTGCATCACCCCGTGCCGCCGCTCCGACGGCCTCATCATCGGCTCTGGCAGACCCGTCGTCGAACGGGGTCGTCGCCCCAGCAGCCAGCGCCCTTCCGGCCCAGATCGTCTCCCCGGAGCCGGATGAGCGCACCCGGGACCGCGTCCTGTCGGCCGTCCTCGAACGCGGCCCCGTCAGCGCAGCAGAGCTCGGGGATCGTCTCGGCTTCACTCCTGCAGCGATGCGCCGGCACCTCGACTCCCTGTCGCAGGACGGCCTGATCGAGGTCAAGCGCGTGCGGAGTTCCGCCGGTGGAGCTGGACGGCCCGCCCGACGCTATGTCCTGAGCAAGCGCGGACAGTCGACCCGGGGGAACGACTACCTCGACATCGCCACTGCCGCCCTGACGCAGCTCGGGGAAGCCGCCGGACCGGAAGCCATCGAGGAATTCGCCCGGGCGCGCTTCGCCGGGATGGAGGAACGCTACCGCCCGATCATCGAAGCGGCCGGCCCGGAGCTCGAAGCCCGTGCCCACGCACTCGCCGGCGCCCTGACCACCGACGGTTTCGTCGGTTCGACCAAGACCGTGGGGGCATCCGGAGCGAGGAGCACCCGCACGGCCACGACCGGCCGTTCGGCGATGCTCAGTGTGCAGCTGTGCCAGGGCCACTGCCCCATCCAGGGTCTCGCCTCCGCCTTTCCGTCCTTCTGCGAGCAGGAAGCCGGCGTCTTCGCCCGGCTCCTCGGCGTGGACGTGCGGCGGCTGTCCACCCTCGCGTCCGGGGGCCATGTCTGTACCACCCATATTCCCCTGGGACGAACCGCGGTGACACCACCCGCGGTGTCCTCCGACACCCCAGCAACGATTTCCATCCATCAGCAAGGAAGGCCATGATGACGGATCAAGTAGACCGCACGCAAGCAACTCCGGCAGTGCCGGATTCGGTGATCAACGACATCCTCGAGAAGAACCCGGAGCTCGAGGGCATCGGCACCTACCAGTACGGGTGGGCGGACAAGAACGAGGTCAGCGACAACGCTCGCCGTGGCCTGAGCGAGGAGGTCGTCCGCGACATCTCCGCCAAGAAGAACGAGCCCGAGTGGATGCTCGACCTCCGGCTCAAAGGCCTGAAGTACTTCGACCGCAAGCCCATGCCCACCTGGGGCGCCGACCTCTCGGGCATCGACTTCGACAACATCAAGTACTTCGTGCGCTCCACGGAGAAGCAGGCGAACACGTGGGAGGACCTCCCCGAGGACATCCGCAACACGTACGAGAAGCTCGGCATCCCCGAGGCGGAGCGCGCGCGCCTCGTCTCCGGCGTCGCCGCGCAGTACGAGTCCGAGGTGGTGTACCACCAGCTGCGTGAGGACCTCGAGCGCCAGGGCGTGCTGTTCCTCGACACGGATACCGCACTGCGGGAGCACCCGGAGATCTTCAAGGAGTACTTCGGCTCCATCATCCCCGTGGGCGACAACAAGTTCGCGTCGCTGAACACGGCAGTCTGGTCCGGCGGATCCTTCGTCTACGTGCCCAAGGGCGTCCACGTCGAGATCCCCCTCCAGGCGTACTTCCGCATCAACACGGAAAACATGGGCCAGTTCGAGCGCACGCTGATCATCGCGGACGAGGACTCCTACGTGCACTACATCGAGGGCTGCACCGCCCCGATCTACACCTCGGACTCCCTGCACTCGGCCGTCGTCGAGATCGTGGTGAAGAAGGGCGCCCGCGTCCGCTACACGACCATCCAGAACTGGTCGAACAACGTGTACAACCTCGTGACCAAGCGGGCCATCGCCCACGAGGGCGCGACCATGGAGTGGATCGACGGCAACATCGGCTCGAAGGTCACCATGAAGTACCCGGCGGTCTACCTGGTCGGCGAGCACGCCAAGGGTGAGACGCTCTCGATCGCCTTCGCCGGCGAGGGACAGCACCAGGACACCGGGTCGAAGATGGTGCACATCGCGCCGAACACCAAGTCCTCGATCATCTCGAAGTCGGTGGCCCGCGGTGGTGGACGAGCCGCGTACCGCGGACTCGTGCAGGTCCGTGACGGCGCGAAGCACTCGGCGAACACGGTGCGCTGCGACGCCCTGCTCGTGGACACCATCTCCCGCTCCGACACGTATCCCTACGTGGACATCCGCGAGGACGACGTCACCATGGGCCACGAGGCCACGGTGTCCCGGGTCAGCGAGGAGCAGCTTTTCTACCTGATGTCCCGTGGACTGCCAGAGGACGAGGCCATGGCCATGATCGTGCGAGGGTTCATCGAACCGATCGCCCGTGAGCTGCCCATGGAGTACGCGCTCGAGCTGAACCGCCTGATCGAACTGCAGATGGAAGGGGCCGTAGGTTAGCAATGGCTGAGACCACCCGCACCGAGATATCACCGAACACCGCGCCGGAGGGCGAGATCACCGATCTCGGCGACCTCGACGAGAAGGCCCGCCTGGGCGCCCCGGCGGGTGCCGCCGCGTCGATCGACGGCTTCACCGAGGAGGGCGAGAGCCTCTCCGCGCACAATGCCGGTTCCGAGCAGCTCGGCCTGAAGAGGCACAGCCACGGGGACGCCCCCGTGGTCCCCGAGGCCTCCCGCGGGGAGCGGCGCAGGTCCTTCGACCTCGCCGACTACCCCTCGCTCACCGGGATGGAGGAGGACTGGCGCTTCACCCCGCTGAAGCGCATGCGGGGCCTGCACACGGATGACCTGACGGGC
>JASLBS010000237.1 GCA_030146405.1 Arthrobacter sp. | reverse complement strand
GCCATCTCCAGGGACTGCATGTGATTGAGGCGCGGATCACAGACGGACTCGTAGCGCTCGAGGAAGGCGTCCTGGTCGATCGGGTCCGCGCCTCCCAGGCACTCCGCGACGTCGTCGCCGGTCATCTCGACGTGCAGTCCGCCGGGGAAGGTCCCGAGCGAGTTGTGCACCTCGAAGAAGCCGCGCACCTCGTCGATGACGTCATCGAAGTTCCGGGTCTTGTACCCGTTGGGCGATGTGACGGTGTTGCCGTGCATCGGGTCGGTGACCCAGAGGACCTGCGCACCCGAATCGGTGACGCGCTCGACGAGCTTCGGCAGTTTCTCCCGGATGTTCTTCGCACCCATCCGGGTGATGAAGGTGAGGCGGCCGGGCTCGCGGTCGGGATCGAGCTTGTCGATCAGTGCCAGGGCATCGTCACCGGAGGTCGACGGTCCGAGCTTGACCCCGATCGGGTTCCGGACGCGTGAGAGGAAGTCCACGTGGGCGCCGTCGATCTCACGGGTGCGCTCCCCGATCCAGAGGAAGTGCGCCGAGGTGTCGTAGGGCAGCGAGGTCCGCGAATCGATCCGGGTCAACGCACGCTCGTAGTCCAGCAGGAGGGCCTCGTGGCTGGCGAAGAACTCGACACGCTTCAGCGCCTCGAAGTCCGCCCCACAGGCATCCATGAAGCGCACCGCACGATCGATCTCACGCGCGAGCGACTCGTAGCGTGAGTGCGCCGGGTTGGCCATGAAGCCCTTGTTCCAGTGGTGGACCAACCGGAGGTCGGCGAAACCGCCCTGGGTGAACGCACGGATGAGATTCAGGGTGGACGCCGAGGTGTGGTAGGCCTGCACCATCCTCGCGGCGTCGTGCCCGCGGCTCTCGGGAGAGAACTCGTAACCGTTGACCATGTCGCCGCGGTATGCGGGCAGAGTCACGCCGTCACGCGTCTCGTCGTTGGAGGACCGGGGCTTGGCGAACTGGCCGGCCATCCGGCCCATCTTGATCACCGGCAGCGAAGCGCCGTACGTGAGGACCACCGCCATCTGGAGGATGGTCCGTACCCGGGCGCTGATCTTGTCAGCGGTGGCGCCACCGAAGGTCTCGGCACAGTCGCCGCCCTGCAGGAGGAACGCCTTGCCCTGCGCGGCTGCCGCGAGCCGCTCCCGCAGCACGTCCACCTCACCCGCGAAGACGAGGGGCGGGAGGGTGGAGAGCTCCTTGACCGATGCCGCATAGACTGCCGGGTCCTGCCACGAGGGCTGCTGCACCGCGGTCATCGATCGCCAGGCGTCGAGGCCGGCGGTCACGGACGGGGCAGGTTCAGCGGTGTGGGGAAGGACGGGGGCTAATGAATCAGTCACACCGGAATTCTACTGGCTGGGAATCGATCCCCCGATTCCTGGCGTCATCGCCGTCGGCTCGGAGGTCACACACCACCCCTCGCTCCGTGGAACAGAAGCTACCGCTCCGACGGCCGTCCGTCCTCGCCGTGACCGGGTACCTCGCCGGGCTGTGCCGCGTTACCGATCTCCGTCACAGCACCTGGAACCGGTCCGCCAGGGGCGTCGTTGGAGATCCGGACGGCGGCCCGCCGGCTGTCCGCACCGGGCTTCGGGGTCTTCTTCCCTGCAGCCTTCTCGGCGGCCAGGCGATCCTTTACGGTCCCGGCATAGGCATCGACGTACTCCTGACCGGAGAGCCGCATCAGCTCGTACATGATCTCGTCCGTCACGGAGCGCTGCACGAAGCGATCGTCCCCCAGCCCCTCGTAGCGCGAGAAGTCGAGGGGCTCTCCGATGATGATGCCGACGCGGCGGATGTTGGGGATGCGTCGTCCGATCGGCTGCACCTTGTCCGTACCGATCATCGCGACGGGAATCACCGGAACGCCGGTGGCCAGCACGAGCTTCGCCACACCCGTCTTCCCGCGGTACAGGCGGCCGTCCGGGCTGCGCGTACCCTCCGGGTAGATCCCCAGCACTCCGCCACCGTTCAAGATGTCCATTCCTGCCGTGAGGGAGGATGATGACGCCGCCCCGCCCGATCGGTCCATCGGCAGCTGATTGGACAGGCGGAAGAACAGGGCCGTGAGTCTCCCCTTGATCCCCTTGCCCGTGAAGTACTCGGATTTGGCGAGGAAGACCACCGGTCGGGGAACCACGATCGGCAGGAAGATGGAGTCGGAGAAGGAGAGGTGGTTGCTCACGATCACTGCCGGGCCGGAGGACGGCACGTTGTCCAGCCCTTTGACCCACGGCCTGAAGAGGAGGTTGAGGATCGGACCGACGATGATCCGCTTCATCACCCAATAGAACACGCTGCCAGCCTCCCTGCATGGACGAGGCAGCATTCGGCACGCCACCCGCTTTTCCCTGTGGAAGCCTACTCTAAGGACACCGCACCACGGACGGGTCTTCGAGCAGCGACACCATGCCCCGACCCCGTAAGGGCTACGCCCGGATCGGGTCCTCCACCGACCCGGACGCCGACGCACAACGGGAGGGTGGGACCGCACGGCTGCTCGCGGTTGACGTAGCGGCGTCGGGTGTCCACGATTGAACCAGTACGCCCTCTGAATCCCATGTGCCGGACGGACAACCTCCGCACCAGCCCGCAGCACGCGACAGCAGGTACCAAAGTATGGGCCCCCGAGGTCAGGAACCGAACGAATCCACCGACGACGCCGTGTGGAAGGATCTCGTGGCGCGGCTCGAGGGGTCGTCCAACGACTCCGACCGATCCTCCGCTCCGCAGGACGTGCCGGACGAGGACTCCTCGGGCCGGCCCTACGGCACCTACCTGGACCCCGGGGCGGACCGCCCCGACGCCGGACACGAGGGCCAGACGGACCGGGAACGTGCCGATGCGATCTTCCGTGACCAGCCCCTGGTTCCCGGAGGTCCGCGGGACTACACCCCTCCGGACCAGCCGGACGAGGACGAGGACGAGGGTTTCACTCCTGAGGAGCCACCGCCACTCGGAACAGGTGATCCGCTGACGATCCTCGCCTGGATCGGTGCGGCGGGCGGTCCGATCATGCTGCTCCTCTTCGCGATGTTCTGGCGCAACGCCCCGGTGGCGGCCTGGCTCGGTCTGCTCCTCGTGTTCCTCGCAGGAGCCGGCTATCTCGTCACCAAGCTACCCAGACACCGGGATATCGGGGACGACGGCGCCGAGGTCTAGCCCCGGAAGCGGGATGCGCTGCTGGTCGGCACCGTCACGCACGGCTGCGCGAGAGCAGTCGGGACATGTCGGCGGCACCGATCAGCCCTGCCTCCGGACCGAGAGCCGCCCGCTCGATCCGCGCGGCGGGCCGGAAGCCGCGCCCGGTGAGGTTCCGTCCGAACGCACGCCGTGCCGGTTCGAGCAGCAGCTCGCCCGCCGCACTGAGGCCACCACCGATCACGAAGGTCCCGGGGTCCAGGGCTGCCGCCAGGTTGGCGAGGCCGAGGCCGAGCCACTGCCCCACGTCGTCGACGAGCTCCCGCGACGTCGGGTCCCCCTCCATCGCGAGCCGCGTCACGAGGGCCCCCGTGATCTCCGTGCCGCCCGCCGCGGAGATCAGGGCCTGCGCCACCGGGGACCGTGCAGCAGCGAGTTCCCGCGCCTCGCGCCCGAGGGCGTTGCCGGATGCGTACTGTTCCCAGCACCCGCGGTTGCCGCACTCGCAGCGATGGCCCTGCGGCTGGATGATCTGGTGCCCGAACTCCCCCGCCACCCCGTGACGGCCGCGCTCCAACCTGCCGCCCATGATCATGGCTCCACCGATTCCCGTGCCCAGTGTGACGCAGACCAGCCGCGATTCGTCCCGGCCCGCCCCGAAACGCCACTCCGCCCAGGCGGCGGCATCGGCGTCGTTCACCACCGTCACCCGGCGCCTGAGCAGTTTCTCGAGGTTGCTCCGGAGCGGCTCGTTGCGCCACGCGAGGTGCGGGCTAAAGAGGACCGTGCTGTTGGTCGGGTCCATCCAGCCTGCGGCACCGATGCCCACGGACCGGACCCGGTAATCCTGTGAGAGCTCACGGACCAGCTCGGTGATGACGGCTTCCACGGCCCGGGGATCCTGGCCAGGGGTGGGGCGGCGTGCTTCGGCGAGGATCCTTCCCCGCACATCCACCACTCCCGCCGCCACCTTGGTACCCCCGATGTCCACACCGACGGACACTCCACGGCGTGAAGGGTTGGGAAAGGCGCTCCGCGTGGGCCGGGCAGCAAACGGCGGGCCGCCGCGTGCCGCGGTGCCCACGTCACCTCGCGGCCTGCGTGCGCGCGAGATCCTTCGCTCGGGCATGATCGGCATGTGGTCCTCCCTGTGCTGACGCGCATGCGGGCGTCACCGTTACCGAGTTGTACGTTACGTGACGGTTATTCACACCTGCGAACGGTTAGGCTGACAGGACCCCCGGGTCAAGTGATACCAAAGGAGTTATCGTGCGTGACATCAGCGTTCCCGTCCTTGTGGACGTCCCTCGCCAGACGAACACGGCAGACCTCGTGGTCCGACAGGCAGCCAAGCCGTCGAACCCCGCGCTCTTCGCCGTCAAGGATGCCTCAGGAGCGTGGTCGGAGATCAAGGCCACGGAGTTCCGGCGCCAGGTGGAGGACATCGCCAAGGGCCTCATCGCCTCCGATGTGCAGCCCGGGGACCGCGTGGCCATCATGGCACGGACCCGCTACGAATGGTCGCTCGCCGATTTCGCCATCTGGTTCGCCGGCGCGGTTTCCGTTCCCGTCTACGAGACGTCCTCCCCGGCACAGGTTGCCTGGATCCTCAGCGACTCCGGAGCGGTAGGCGTCTTCGTGGAGTCGGCGCGGCACGAGAACGTGGTGCGCGAGGCCGTGGCGATGGAGGACATCACCTCCCTCCAGCACATCTGGCAGTTCGACGGCGGCGGCCTCGACACGCTCCGGACCGCGGGCGTCGGAACGGACGAGCAGACCCTCTCGGACCGCCGCACCTATGCGGGGCTCGACGACGTCGCCACGATCATCTACACGTCCGGCACCACCGGTAGACCCAAGGGATGCGAGCTCACCCACGGGAACTTCGTGGAACTGTCCGAGAACGCGGCGGCGGCCCTGCCCGAGGTAGCGAGGGAGGGCGGGCAGACCATCATGTTCCTGCCCCTCGCCCACGTCTTCGCCCGGTTCATCTCCGTGCTGTGCGTGGCATCCGGGTCCACCGTGGCGCACACCCCCGACGTCAAGAACCTGCTTCCCGATCTCCAGAGCTACAAGCCCACCTTCATCCTCGCCGTGCCACGCGTGTTCGAGAAGGTGTACAACAACTCGATGCTGAAGGCCGAGGACGGCGGTAAGGGGAAGATCTTCCACGCCGGCGCCGACGTGGCGATCGCGTGGTCGAAGGCGGAGCAGGCGGGCAAGGTCCCGCTCGCGCTCAAGGTGAAGCATGCAGTGTTCGATCGCCTGCTCTACGGCAAGATCCGGACCGCGATGGGCGGCCGTGTCCAGCATGCCGTGTCCGGTGGTGCACCCCTGGGTGAACGCCTGGGGCACTTCTTCCACGGCATCGGCCTCATGGTCCTCGAGGGATACGGCCTCACGGAGACCACCGCGCCCATCACCGTGAACACGCCGAAGCGCATCAAGATCGGTACGGTCGGGGCTCCCCTGCCCGGCAACGCCGTGAAGATAGCGGACGACGGCGAGATCCTCGCCAAGGGCGTCTGCGTCATGAAGGGCTACGCCAACCGCCCCGACCTCACCGACGAGAGCTTCGTCGACGGTTGGCTGCGGACCGGGGACATCGGTGAGCTCGACGACGACGGGTTCCTGCGCATCACGGGCCGGAAGAAGGAGATCATCGTCACCGCGAGCGGCAAGAACGTCATCCCCGCCATGCTGGAGGACACCATCCGGGCCAACGCCCTGGTCTCGCAGTGCGTCGTGGTCGGTGATCAGCGTGCCTTCATCTCGGCCCTCGTGACCCTCGACGAGGAGGCGCTGCCGGGTTGGCTCGAGCGGCACCAGCTCCCTGCGGACACCAGTGTGAGCGAGGCTGCGGAGCACCCTGCCGTCCTCGCCGAGATCCAGTCGTTCGTGGACCAGGTGAACACCACCGTCTCCCGGGCCGAGGCGATCAAGGTCTTCCGTGTCGTTCCCACGGACTTCACCGAGACCACCGGGCACCTCACGCCCTCGCTGAAGATCAAGCGTGCGCAGGTCATGAAGGACTACGCGGACGTGGTCGACTCGATCTATTCGACCGCCAAGGTCTGAGCGGTCCGCACCGCTGATCCTCGGAACCGAGGATCAGCGGTACCGGTCTCAGTCCGTCCGCAGGGACAGCAGCGCGTTCTCGATCACCTCGGTGAGCGCCGGGTGGATCCAGTACTGACCACTGGCCATGGTCTGTGCGTCGAGCCCGAAGGACATGGCCTGGATGACGGGCTGGATGATCATCGACGCCTCGTGGCCCAGGATGTGTGCGCCGAGGATGTGTCCCGTGGATCGTTCGGCGATGAGCTTGACGAATCCCACGGTGTCCTCCATGGCCCAGCCGTAGGCCGTGGAGCCGTAGTGCTGCACGGCCGTGACGATCGCGCTGCCCGTCGTCTCCGCGTACACCAGGGCCTGCTCCTCGGTCATCCCCACCGACGCCGTCTGGGGATGGGAGAACACCGCGGCCGGTACGAAGCGGTGGTCGCTGGCCCTCAGGTCCTCGGGATGCAGCAGGTTGTGGGCCACCACCCTGGCCTCGTGGTTCGCCACGTGCTTCAGCTGGTAATCGCTGCTGACGTCCCCGAGGGACCAGAGGCCCTCCACCGGCCTACCTCCCCGCAGTACCCGCTGATGCGTGTCGACGCTGAGCCTGCCGTCGTCGTGCAGGTCGAGACCCGCCTCGGCCGCCCCGAGCGAGTCCGTGGAAGGGGTGCGTCCCACCGCCACGAGCACGGCGTCGACCTCCAGTTCCACGGGCCCCTCCGGCCCGTTGAGCCGCGCGGTCACAGTTCCGTCCGCGGTGGCGGAGAATTCGGTGACGTCGGTGTCGAGTCGGAGGTCCCACTGCCGGGCAGCCTGCTCGGTGAAGGCCGAGGAGACGGTATCGTCCAGGTGGCGCAGCATGCCGTCCGAGCGGACCGCGATCGTCACCCGCGTACCGAAGGCACCGAAGACGTGGGCGAACTCGGCCGCCACGTAACCGCCTCCCAGGATCAGGAGGCGCGCGGGCAGCTCCTCGAGCCGCATGATCGTGTCCGAGGTGTGGACCTGGGGCAGGTTGCTCCCGGGAATGTCCGGCACCACCGCACGCGAGCCGGTCGCGATGACGAGCTGATCGGCGGTGATCAGCTCTCCGTCCGACGTCTCGAAGGACCTCTCCCCCGTCAACCGCACGTGATCCTCGATGAGCGTGACGTTCTCCAACTCGTCGGCGCGGTAGGTCCGCCCGCCGCTGGAGATGGCGTCGATGCGCGTGAAGATCCGGTCCCGGATCTCGGTCCAGCGCACGACCTCGAGGTTGAGATCCACCCCGAGCCGCGCGGATTCGGCAGGTGCCGAGGCGAGCTGCGCCGGGTAGACGTACATCTTGGTCGGTATGCACCCCACGTTCAGGCAGGTTCCACCGAAGGTACCGCCCTCCACCAGGACCACTTTCCGGCCATCCCACTCCGGGGTGATGAGGGTGTTCCCTGAACCGGAACCGATGATCGCGAGGTCGTAATGGGTCACACCCGGTAGCTTATCGGCGGCCGCCGACTCTCCTAGTACCGGGACGGCGGCGCACCCTCCCGAGAGGCAGCCGGAACCCACCTATGATGGTCGGGGATTCGATCCCGGGCAGTAGCCCCGGCGACGGCCGGTGGAAGGTGGAGAGTCGACACGTGCAGGTAGTGAGCATCAGCAGCCTCAAGGGGGGCGTGGGCAAGACCTCTGTGGCCCTCGGACTGGCGTCGGCGGCGCTCGCCGCGGATATCCCCACCCTCGTCATCGATCTGGACCCGCACGCCGATGCCACGACCGGTCTCGGGGTGCGGCCATCGGGCCAGATCGACGTGGGTCGGCTGTTGAAGAACGCCCGTCGCGGAGATCTCGGCGGTAATACGGTGCCCGCCGGCTGGGTCGTGACCGCCGCACAGCTGAATCCTCGGGCCACGCCGAAGCTCGACGTCGCGATGGGCTCCGCCTACTCAGGGATCTACGACCGCCCTGATCTGGGGCGCCGTGACCAGCGACGCCTCGCCGGCCTCCTGTCCCGCATAGAGGGCTACAGCCTCGTGCTGATCGACTGCCCGCCCTCCCTCAACGGGCTCACGCGCATGGCATGGACGGCGAGCAACAAGGTGCTGCTCGTCGCCGAACCGAGCCTGTTCTCCGTGGCCGGTACCGAACGCACGCTGCGCGCGCTCGAACTCTTCCGCCAGGAATTCGCACCTGATATCCGGGCCGCCGGAATCGTGACCAATCGGGTCCGCCCGTCCTCCGTGGAGCACACCTTCAGGCTGGGTGAGATGCAGCAGATGTTCGGGGACAAGCTACTCCGGCCGGCTCTTCCGGAGCAGCCGGACTGGCAGCAGATCCAGGGGGCCGCTCACTCCGTGCATCACTGGCCGGGGGCCGGTGCACGCGAGGCGTCCGGCCACTTCGACGAGCTACTGGGGAACGTGATGGATCCCGGGAGGCTGCGCAGCCGCGCCGCGCGCCGCTGAGGGGAACGCTCCCGATCAGCTGATCTTGCGCGTCTCCCGGCGCTTGCTGAGCTCGTCCCCGGGAAAGTCCTGGTCGGGTACGTGCTCGCTGGGCAGGGCGGCAAGGCTGCCCTCCACTTCCCGCCACACGCGTCCGACGGCGATACCGAAAACTCCCTGACCGCCCTGCACGAGGTCGATCACCTCGTCGGCCGACGTGCACTCGTACACACTGGCGCCGTCACTCATCAGGGTGATCTGCGCGAGGTCCTCGACACCACGCTCACGCAGGTGCTCGACGGCGGTGCGGATCTGTTGGAGGGACACCCCGGTGTCGAGCAGTCGCTTGACCACCTTGAGGACCAGGATGTCGCGGAAACCGTACAGGCGCTGCGTGCCGGAACCGGAGGCTCCCCTGACCGCCGGCTCGACGAGCCCGGTACGGGCCCAGTAGTCGAGCTGACGGTAGGTGATACCGGCGGCCTTGCAGGCGGTGGGCCCACGGTACCCGGCGTCCTCGTCGAGGAGGGGAAGGTCCTCCGTGAACAGGAGGCCCTGGGCGCTCGAAGGGACACCAGCGCCTGCCGGGCTGGTTACCTTACCGGCGTCACCCTTCGGACTCACGTGTTGCCTCCTTGTAGCGTTCCCGGGCAGTGCGCTCGCTGGGTGGAACCTCAGGATCTGCACTCAAGTGTGCCCCGGGTCCCCCGCTCAGGCAATGGGAACTGTATGCTTCGACGTTAGATCGCGGAAAGTGGAAGGTCAAAGAGGCTGCACATCGGAAGGTGTCGTGTCGCCGGTGGTCCGCGCCAGGTCCGCCGCTCACGGCCTGCTGGTACCGCTCAGCTCTCGAAATCCTCCGGTTCCACATCGGCGAGGAACTCCCTGAACTGCAGCACTTCCTTCTCGGCGTTCTCCTCGGTCTCGCCGTCCTCCGCGTCATCCGCATCCGCGATCTCCACACCGGCGAGCGCCAGCACGTCATCGGCACAGTAGATGGGGCACGGCACCCGGAGAGCCACGGCCAGCGCGTCGGAGGCCCGCGAGTTCACGGTTCCGCCATCGCTGAGGACCAGTTGGGCGTGGTAGACGGTGTCCTCCACGGACGTGATCCGGACCTCGGTGATCGACTTGCCGGCCGCGGTGACGGCGTTCACCAGCAGATCATGCGTCATCGGTCGCGGCGGCACGATGCCCTGTTGGACGAACGCGATGGCACTGGCCTCGGGCGCACCGATCCAGATGGGCAGATGCCGCTCTCCCTCGGTTTCGCGCAGGAGGACCAGGGGCTGGTTCGACGGTAGTTCGATCCGCACACCCACCACTTCGACTTCGATCACGGCGTCCGCCTACCTGTCCATCCGGGCTATCTGGCTGTGCACCAGGGCGCTGTGGAGTCCGAGGCAGAGTTCGCTGATCTCGCGTGCCGTCTCGGCCGCTCGTGCCTTGGAGGCTACATCTTTACGGGAGGCCATGGGAGCGACCACGCTCTCCACGAGTCCCAGTTCGCGGTCCGCAGCAGCACGGAAGGGCCTGAGGTGGCGCGGCTCGATGCCGTGCCCCTCGAGTTGTACGCAGGCCTTGGTGATCTTGAGGGCGTGTTCGTCGAATCGATTGTCCACCGCGGTGATGAGCCCGAAACTGATCAGATCATCGACCAGCTTACGAGGTGCGCCCGCCTCGGCGGTGAGAGTCTCCGCGGTGAGCCGGCGGGTGTGCGTGCTGAGCTCGCGGGCCAGCTGATCGGAGACCACGCGCGGAGCCAGGGTCATCCCACCGGGAAGCGACTCGGGCTGCTCCCCGCGGTCGATCGCGTCCACGTAGTCCTTGATGACCTTCAGCGGGAGGTACTGGTCGCGCTGGAGCGCGAGGACGAAGCGGAGGCGCTCGACGTCGTGATCGGCGTACTTCCTGTACCCGGCGCGGGTACGCTGTGGGCAGATGAGCCCCTTCTCCTCCAGGAAGCGGATCTTCGAGGCGGTGACCTGGGGGAAATCGTCCGCGAGTTCGCTGAGGACCTCGCCGATGTTCAGGACACCTGTCCCGGTGGAGAGGGAGGCTATGCCGGCCGGGCGGCGGGCGGATTGGGATGCAGGCATGGAGCGGGCTAGGCCTGCTCTGCCGTGCTCTGCGCGGCGGGGGCCGAGACACCGCGGGCGGCATAGAAGGTCAGGCGGAACTTGCCGATCTGCACTTCGTTGCCGTTCCGCAGTGCAACGCCGTCCACGCGGTCGTTGTTCACGTACGTGCCGTTCAGGCTTCCCGTGTCCGCGACCATGAAGCCGTCCCCCGAGCGCCGGAACTCGGCGTGCTGCCGGGAGACGGTGACGTCGTCGAGGAAGATGTCCGCGTTGGGGTGGCGTCCGGCCTTGGTCACGTCCTCGTCGAGGAGGAAGCGTGCACCGGAGTTGGGACCCGAGTGGGCGATCAGCAGGGCCGAGCCGTCGGGTAGCGCTGCGACGGAGGCCTGCTCCTCGCGGGTCAGGTGGCGTTCCAGCTCGGACGCTGCGGCTTGCGGCGGTAGACCGATCGTCGTTGTCTCAGGAGACGTCATGTTCGGCTCTTCTCCATTCACGGCTGAATTCGTACTCGGCACCATCGGTGGGTCCTCCCCTGCTGCGCGGTGTTCCCGGTGAACACCGGATCACACCAACCCTGCTGCCTTCGCAGGGTGAATCTAGCCTACCTGCTGGGAGTAGTCGGCCGAACTCAGGAGACCCTGCACCACGGAGGGATCGGAAACCTTGATCTCGAGCAGCCAACCCTCTCCGTAGGGGTCGGAGTTCAGGAGCGAGGGGTCGTCGTCGAGGGCTTCGTTGCGTGCCACCACCTCGCCGGTCACGGGTGCGTAGATGTCGCTCACGCTCTTGGTGGATTCCACCTCGCCTACCACGTCGGCGCCGGTGACGCTCGAGCCCACCTCGGGCATCTGCACGTAGACCACATCTCCGAGGGCGTCCTGCGCGAAGTCGGTGATGCCCACCCGCACGGTGCCGTCGACGCCGGGTTCACTGACCCACTCGTGCTCCGCGGTGTAGTAGAGGCCGTCGGGAATGTTGCTCATGGTCGCCTTTCGAACGCGGACTGCAGCGGTGCCGGGGACAGCGGCCGGTGCGGGTACTGGTCGAGTATAGGCATAACCGGCACGTGCGTGACGCGGCTCTCACCCGGTCGGCGTCGGAGCACGGTGAGCGCCACGGGGACAGGGTCGCACGCTGTCGTTGTGTGCTCACGCATCCGGGTGGCGCCGACGACCGGAGCGGCGGGAGGAGACCGGAGACGACGAAACCCCGGTGGAAGTTGCCTTCCACCGGGGTTCCATGTGTCGGGATGACAGGATTTGAACCTGCGACCCCTTGACCCCCAGTCAAGTGCGCTACCAAGCTGCGCCACATCCCGATCGACCCGCTCGGCGGGCCAAACCACTCGGACAACACTACAGCATTCTCCGCGCGGATCGGCACCCCGGAGGAGTCAGCGCTTGCGGCTCCGCTTCTCACGGACACGCATGCTGACCTCGATGGGCGTGCCCTCGAAGCTGAACGTCTCGCGCAGGCGGCGTG
The DNA here is from genome assembly GCA_030146405.1 of Arthrobacter sp. Classification (GTDB taxonomy): domain Bacteria; phylum Actinomycetota; class Actinomycetes; order Actinomycetales; family Micrococcaceae; genus Arthrobacter_D. The sequence continues at coordinate 489 of JASLBS010000237.1, read as the reverse complement.
TGATGAAGCGGCGGTACCCCGGATCCAGGAAACCCGTGGTGAACAGCACGAACTTCGGCGGGCGGCTGGATGCCTGGGTACCGAAGAGGATGCGGGGCTGCTTGCCACCGCGCAACGGGTGCGGGTGTGCGGCCACGAGCTCGCCCAGGAACGCGTTGAGCCGCCCCGTGGGGATGCGCCGGTCCCATGACTCGAGGGCGACGTCCAGTGCGGGCACCAGGCGGTCGCGGTGCCACCCGGTCAGCGCGGAGATGTTGACGCGCGGCGCCCAGTCCACGTGCGCCAGGTCCTGCTCGATCTCGCGCTCGAGGTAGCGGCGTCGCTCGTCGTCGAGCAGATCCCACTTGTTGAAGGCCAGCACGATCGACCGGCCGGACTCGATGGCCATGTTGAGGATGCGGACGTCCTGCTCGCTGAGGATCTCGTCCACGGCGAGGAGCACGACGGCGACCTCCGCCTTCTCGAGCGCGGACTGCGTGCGCAGCGATG
>JASLBS010000213.1 GCA_030146405.1 Arthrobacter sp. | reverse complement strand
CTCGGTGGTCTGCTGCGCACGCCCGAGGTGGTGGATCTTCTGGCCATGCTGCGGGTACTCGGTGATCCGGACCGATCGGACTCGATGCTGCGTCTCCTGGCGGGAGCCCGGTGGCGATTGGGCCCGGCCGACCTCATGGCACTGGGGGACTGGTCGCGGCAACTGGCCCGCACCAGGGAGGCAATGTTCCGGCGCGGCGGGACCCAGGGCGAGGACCTCGACGAGGAGCAGAGCAGGGACGCCGTCGTGGCCCCGGATCTCGCGGAAGCAGGCAGTCTGGTGGAAGCAGTCGACTACCTGCCCCCGGCGGACTGGGTGTCCTCCTCGGGCCGCCAGCTGAGCGACACGGCCCGGCAGCGTCTCAGCGTGCTGCGACGCGAGTTACGGTCCCTCCGCGGATTCGTGGGGGACGATCTCGGCAGCATGATCGGCGAGGTGGAACGCGCCATCCTGCTGGACATCGAGGTCGCTGCGAAGCCGGGCGTGAGCATCCATGAGGCCCGCCGGAACCTCGATGCCTTCACGGAGGCCGTCACGGGATTCGTGTCCACCGCCGAGCGCGTGGACCTCCCGGCCTTCCTCGCCTGGCTCGAGGCCGCGGACCAGGAGGAGGACGGGCTGCCCGTGACGCAGCTCGAAGCGAGCAGGGATGCCGTGCAGCTCCTGACCGTGCATGCGTCCAAGGGTCTCGAATGGGACGTGGTGTTCGTCCCCGGCCTGAACGAGGGATCGTTCCCGAGCGGCAGGGATTCGCGCTGGAGCACCGGGGACTCCTCGATCCCCTGGCCCCTGCGGGGTGATGCGCCGGAGCTGCCGCAGTGGGACTGGGAGCAGCAGGACCAGAAGGAATGGCTGGGGAGCGAGAAGGAGTACACCGACGAGGCGAGAGCACACGCGGAGCGCGAGGAGCGCAGACTCGCCTACGTCGCCTTCACCCGGGCCAAGCACTCCCTCGTGTGCACGTCGTCCGCGTGGGGCGGGGGGAGGTCGAAGCCATCAGGACCGTCCTCCTACCTGGGTGCACTGGTGGCGCTCGCCGAGTCGGCGGCGCCCGGCTTCCGCCTGCCGTACTGGCTTCCGGAGGATCAGGTGGGGGACACCAATCCGACCACAGCCCGCCCGGAGCGCGCCACCTGGCCCTTCGACCCGCTCGGGAACCGGCGGGACTCCCTGCAGCGGGCGGCCGAAGCCGTTCTCCGCGAGGCCGAGGGACCGGAGCAGGAGGTCGACGAGGACTCCGGGCGCTGGGGGCGTGAGGTCCGCCTGGTGCTCGCCCGGCAATCCCGGGAGCGGGAGCGGATGCCGCTCACCCTCCCGGCCCACATCTCGGCGTCCACGCTCGTGGAACTGCGCGAGGACCCGGAGGCCGTCATGCAGCAGCTCCGAAGGCCGCTGCCCCGCAGGCCGGGCTCGGCCGCGCGCAAGGGAACGGCGTTCCACGCCTGGATCGAGGAGTTCTACGGTGCAGGGGGAACTCTGGATCTCGGCGAGTACCCGGGCAGCGCCGACGCCCATGTGGACGAGACGCTGGGGCTGCAGGACATGGCCGCGGTCTTCGAGAAGTCCGAGTGGGCGCTGCGCGAGCCGGCCGCCATCGAGGCGCCCATCGAGACGAGGATCGGGAACGTCGTGGTACGCGGGCGGATCGATGCCGTGTTCCGCGATACCGATGGGGGTTGGGACCTCATCGACTGGAAGACCGGCCGTCCGCCGCCCCCGCACCGACGTGCCGCGAAGGCCGTGCAGCTCGCCGTCTACCGCCTCGCCTGGTCCCGTCTGAGGGAGGTTCCGCTGGAATCGGTGCGTGCTGCGTTCTTCTACGTCGCGGACAACCTGGTGGTGAGGCCGCACGACCTCGCGGACGCGGGCGAGCTGGAGCGGATCGTCACTGCGGCCGGCGGTGGAGCGACGACGTGAGGCGGAGGCCCGCATCCGGAGGAAGTTCAGGGTGAGCCCGCGGGTTTCCCTCCGTGGGGCCGGGCTCCCGGAGAGGCGTCAGCTGCGGCGGCCGAAGGAGACAATCGGCAGGGCCGACGTCTCCACGTCGTCGCCGGATTCCTCGCCCGACTGGCTGGTGCTGAGCAGCGTGACCTTCGACGACGTCGTGTTCTGGGGGCGTGCGGCCATCATCCGCGCGTAGGCGAGGGAGGCACCCGAGGGCGGTTCCCCGTCCACACCGTCCTGCTGCGGAGTTTCGTCCCCCGCGGCGTCCGCTTCATCCGTCGACCCGTAGGCGTGACTGCCGGTCCGGCCCGGACCCTCGTTCCTCCTGTCGGCAGGGTCCTGCGGCGCCGGAGTCGACTCGAGGCCTTGATCGCCGGCTGCCCCCTCGCCGGCCGGGGGTGTCCGACGGGGGTCCTGCGTGCTGGTGCCGAGGGTGTTCCGGCCCGGTACCGAGCCATCGGTCACGGTGCCTGCCGAGGCCGGGGGCCGGGGAGGCAGTCCGATCGTATTCGTGTCGCTCCGCCCGGCGGAGTGGTACCGGTCGGCGTCGGTGCCCAGCTCGTCGCCCCACTCGCGGCGTTCCTCCGCCGTGCGCTGGGCACGCTCGGTCGCCTCCTGCTGTTCGCGTTCGATCGCCTCGACATCCTCCTCGAGGGTCGCGAGCATGTCCTCCGCCTCGGCGACCATGGCTGCGTCCTCCAGGGCCACGCCACGCACCAGCCACTGTGCCAGGGCGAATTCCGCGGCGAGTGCGGCGCGACGGGCGAGGTGCGGGTCGACGGCGGCCCCGCGGTCCTCGGAGTACGCCGCGTAGACCGCCTCGACGAACTCCGCGTCCTCGGCAGCGGCGAGCCAGGCGAAGTCCTCCGCCGGGTCACCGATGCACAGGTCCGTCCATCCCGTGACCGCGGACACCCTGCCCGCCGAGATCAGGAGGTGATCCTCGTGGAGGTCGCCGTGCATCACGGTGGGGCTGAAGCGCCACAGGGTCACGTCCTCGAGGGCGTGCTCCCAGCGCCTCAGGAGGATGCTGGGAATCTTGCCGGTGGTAGCGGCCTGGTCGAGTTCGTTGAGCTTGCGCTGACGGTACTCGTTCGCCTCGTAACTGGGAAGGTCGGCGCGCTGCACCATCTCCTGGGGCAGCTCGTGGATGGCCGCGAGCGCGTGCCCGAGTTCCTGCGCCATGGCACGGCCACCCGCGGCGAGTGCCTCGAGCGAACGGGCGGTTCCGGCGAGGTGGGAGTAGACGAACGTGCTGAGCTCACCCTGCCGGACGCTACCGGCCATGTGGGGGATCAGGAACGGCAGTTCCGCCTTGACGGCAGGGGTGAAGGCGCGCAACGCCTGTACCTCGGTCTCGAGCCGCATGCTCGCCTCGGCATGTCTGGGTGAGCGCACCCTCCACTGCTTCTCCGCGCTGTCGATCAGCAGTGCCGAGTCGAAGTCGGCCGCGTCGTCCGGAGCTCCGGCCACGCCGGTGGGCGCGAGGCCAGGCACTGCAGCGCTCGCGATGGCGGCAAGTTCCATGGGGGTGCGTTTCACAAGGTTAACCGTAGGGCGTCGACGGACCGGCCCGGTCCTTTCCGGGGCGGTGAGTCGCCGGATGCACTACTCGTTCCTCGTGATGTACTACTCCTCCACCCATGCTTTCCGAAATGTGTTTTGGGAGAGCGAGAACGTACCGTAGGAGCATGACCGACCCCCTCCGGACACTCGTCCTCCCAGCCCTCGGATCGCTGCCCCTCTCCCGGGCCGAGTCCGACCGCGACGGTTACGCGAGGACCACCGAGAATCTCCTCGATACGTTGTGGGACTCGCCGGAGACACGGGTCCTTCCGATCGCTCGGGGCAAGGCGCCGGTACGGGGAAGCACCCTCGCACTGCTGGCGCCCGAGCTGATGGCACGGCCGGAACTGCTCGTCTATCTCGGACGGATCGACGACGGTGCCGAGGACGCCGGGCACCAGGTGGTCCTGGCGGTTCTCCCGGAGCCGGACACCACCGTGGCTCCCGTGGAGCAATGGCTGGGTCTGCGGGACATCGCGGTGTCCCTGAACGCGCGGGACGCAGGACTGTTCGTCGAGGCCGCAGGCATCGCCAACTGGCACGCCACCCACACCCACTGCCCCCGCTGCGGCGCCAGGACGGAAGCGCAGGACGCCGGCTGGGTCCGACGGTGCGTCGAGGACGGGTCCAGCCACCACCCGCGGACGGATCCGGCGATCATCGTGTCGGTGGTCGATGACGAGGACCGGTTGCTGCTCGGATCGGCGGCGGCCTGGCCGGTGGGTCGTTTCTCCACGCTCGCAGGCTACGTGGAGCCGGGAGAGTCCCTGGAGGCGGCGGTGATCAGGGAGGTCGGTGAGGAGTCGGGCGTCGAGGTCGAGTCGCCGCAGTACCTCGGCTCGCAGCCCTGGCCGTTCCCGGCCTCCCTGATGCTGGGATTCACCGCGCGCGCCGTGACGACCGATGCCGTGGCCGACGGCGTGGAGATGCGTTCGGTGCGGTGGTTCACGCGGGAGGAACTCTTCATCGAGGTGCGCGACGAGAAGATCGCCGTGGCCGGAGGCGTGTCCATCGCCCGTGCCCTGATCGAGCGCTGGTACGGCGGTCCGCTGGACGAGGAGCCCTCGGAGGCGCGCCCCTAGTGTCCGAGCAACTACTGGAGCAGAGCATTCTCGACGGGCTCGACGACGAACAGCGGACGGTCGCCAGCACGCTGACAGGGCCCATGTGCGTTCTCGCGGGTGCGGGGACCGGAAAGACCCGGGCCATCACCCATCGGATCGCGTACGGAGTGCAGACCGGGGTGTACAAACCCCAGCAGGTCCTCGCCGTCACGTTCACGGCGCGCGCCGCAGCGGAGATGCGTACCCGCCTCCGCGACCTCGGTGCCGGAGGAGTCCAGGCGCGCACCTTCCACGCAGCGGCGCTCCGCCAGCTGCAGTACTTCTGGCCGCAGGCGGTCGGCGGCCCCCTTCCGGCGCTCGTGGACCACAAGGCGCAGCTGATCGCGGAAGCGGCCCGGCGTCTGCGGCTCTCCACGGACAGGGCCGCGATCCGGGATGTGGCCGCGGAGATCGAGTGGGCGAAGGTGTCCATGCTCACCCCGGATGCCTATACGGCGGCTGCGGCCGGGCGTGCCGAGCCGGCAGGCATGGACCTGATCACCGTCTCCCGGATCTTCTCGGCCTACGAGGACCTCAAGATCGATCGCAATCTGATCGACTTCGAGGACGTGCTGCTCACCACCGTCGCCATCCTCGAGGAGGACGAGAAGGTCGCAGCGACCGTCCGGGCCCAGTACCGGCACTTCGTGGTGGACGAGTACCAGGACGTCTCACCCCTCCAGCAGCGTCTGCTCGATCTCTGGCTGGGGGAGCGGCGTGAGCTGTGCGTGGTCGGCGATGCCAGCCAGACCATCTACTCGTTCACGGGTGCCACGTCGCGGCACCTCCTCGATTTCACCCAGCGCTACGAGGGTGCCCAGGTGGTGAAGCTCGTGCGCGACTACCGCTCCACGCCACAGGTCGTCCGGACCGCGAACACGCTGCTCGCCGCGAGGAACGGTGAGGCGGACCGCCGGGCGGGGAACACCTCGTGGTCCGCACCCCTGGAACTCATCGCCCAGCGCCCGGCCGGCCCGGAACCGGTCTTCACCGAGTGCACCGACGACGAGGCGGAGGCCGCCGAGTGCGTCCGCCGGATCGGGGTGCTGCTCGATCAGGGGGTCAAGGCCAGCGAGATCGCCATCCTCTACCGCACCAATGGACAGTCCGAAGCGTACGAGCAGGCACTGGCCAGTGCCGGGATCGGCTACCAGTTGCGCGGCGGCGAGCGGTTCTTCCAACGGCGGGAAGTGCGCGATGCACTCCTTCAGCTGCGGGCCGCTGCACGAGCACAGGGGGACGACGACGTCCCGCAGCAGGTGCGCGACGTCCTCGCCTCCCTCGGATACACGTCCGTGGCTCCGCAGAACTCCGGCGCAGTCCGGGAGAAGTGGGAGTCCCTTGCCGCTCTCGTGGGTCTCGCCGACGAGCTCAACCGGGTGCGCGGACCGGAGGCCTTCACCCTGCAGCTGTTCGTCGCGGAGCTGGAGGAGAGGGCCACCGCCCAGCACGCTCCCACGGTGCAGGGGGTCACGCTCGCGTCCCTGCACTCCGCCAAGGGGCTCGAGTGGGATGCGGTGTTCCTCGTGGGACTGAGCGAGGGGCTGATGCCCATCTCGTTCGCCGATACGCAGGAGGGCATCGACGAGGAACGGCGCCTGCTCTACGTGGGAATCACCCGCGCGCGGGTCCACCTCTCCATGTCCTGGTCGACGTCCCGCTCGCCGGGAGGCCGGGCCTCCCGGAAGCCATCGCGGTTCCTCGACTCCCTCCGGCCGGCCACCGCAGGTCAGGCATCGTTCCGGCCACCGCGTCCCAGGACCGGACGGAAGGCCGCGGCCCCCGCCGTCTGCCGGGTGTGCAAACGCCCTCTGCAGACGGGCTCGGAGCGCAAGATCGGGCGATGCGACGAATGCCCGGCAACCTACGAGGAGCAGACCTTCGAAGCCCTCCGCGCCTGGCGCCGCGAGGAGGCACGGGAGAAGGACGTACCCGCCTTCGTGGTCTTCACCGACGCCACGCTCATCGCGATCGCCGAGGCGAAACCCACCACCCTGGACGAGCTGGGAGATCTTGCGGGAGTGGGCTCGGCCAAGCTCGAGCGCTACGGCGAGGCCGTTCTGGACATTGTCCGCGATGACGCCTGATCCGTACCCTGAGACACCCCCGCGGTTGCCCGTGGAGGTCGTGCGCTCGGCCCGCCGGAAGCGGACCGTCAGTGCGGACGTACGGGACGGCGTCCTGCGGGTCTCCATCCCGGGGCATTTCTCCGCGCGCCAGGAGCGGCACTGGGTGGATCGCATGGTCGAGCGGATGGCGGCCAAGTATCCGGTCGCGGCACCCCTGGAGCACGATGCACCGGTGCCCCTGCTGCTCGAGCGGGCCGAGCGGCTCGGCCGGGCCTACCTGCAGGGGAGGGGTATTCCCTCGACGATCGGCTGGGTGACCAACCAGACCACCCGGTGGGCCTCGGCGACACCGATGAGCAGGTCGATCCGCCTGTCCCACCGATTGCAGGGCATGCCGGACTGGGTGGTGGACTACGTGATCCTGCACGAGATGGCCCACCTGATCGAGCCCTCCCACAACGCGGTCTTCTGGAGCCTGCTGAGGAGTTATCCGCAGACCGAGACCGCGAAGGCCTTCCTCGAGGGAGCAGCCTTCGCGGCCCAGCGCGGCCTCCCCGGGAACCAGGGGTAACAGCCCGGGCTGCTACCCCTGTCCTCCGGCGTCAGCTCTTCGGGTCGTCCTCGCCCGTTCCGTCCTCGCCGTCCGACCCCGGGTCGGCGGCGTCGTCGGACTGCTCATTCGTGACGTCGTCAGCGGACGGCACCGTGTCGGTTCCCGCCACGCCCCCTGTGCTCCCGGGTGCATCGTCCGAGGCGTCGTCGGACGCCTCGAAGTCTCCCGCCAGCAGCCGTTCCAGCGCCGCGTCGACGTCGGCCTCGGAGGACTCGATGAGCTGGCGGCGCTTCGAGAACCCGGCCGGGTCGTCGAGATCCTCGGCGGTGGGGAGGAGATCAGGGTGCTGCCACAGTGCATCGCGCCCCTCCATCCCGCGTTCCTCGGTGAGCATCGCCCACAGCGTCGCGGCGTCGCGCAGCCGGCGGGGCCTCAACTCGAGACCCACCAGCGAGGAGAAGGCGTGCTCGGCCGGACCACCCGTGGCCCTGCGCCTGCGCACCATCTCCCGGAGTGCCCCTGCGGAGGGCAGGTTCGCTGCGGCAGCGGCCGTGAGCTCATCCACCCACCCCTCCACGAGCGCGAGGGTGGTCTCGAGGCGTTCCAGTGCGGCGTCCTGCTCGGGGGTGCGCTGCGGCATGAAGACTCCCTGCGAGAGCGCCCCCTGCAGGCTCTCGGGATTGGCCGGATCGATGTCCCTGGCGGCTTCCTCGATCTTGCCCATGTCGATGTGGATGCCGCGGGCGTAGCGCTCGATGCTGCCGAGCAGGTGACCGGTGAGCCAGGGGATGTGCGTGAAGAGGCGTACGTGCGCGGCCTCGCGGACCGCGAGGAAGATCTGCACCTCCTGCTCCGGGATGTCGAGTCCTTCACCGAAGGCCGCCACGTTCGCCGGAAGGAGGGCCATGCGGCCGTCGGCGAGCGGTATGCCGATGTCCGTGGATCCCACGACGTCCTTGGAGAGGGCACCCACCGCCTGGCCGAGCTGCATGCCGAACATCGCGCCGCCCACGTTCTGCAGCATGGAAGCAGGTCCGCCCATCATGCCCATCATCGACTTCATCTCCTCGGGCATCTGCTCGGAGATGACGTCGGACAGCGCCTTGGCGATGCTCAGGGCAACGGGTTCGGTCAGTTGGCGCCACGTGGCCATGGTCGCCTCGACCCACTCGGCCCGCGACCAGGCCCGGCCGAGCTGCCCCGTGCTGGGGAAGTCCGTCACTGGATCGAGCCAGAGTTCGGCGAGCTTCAGGGCTTCGTCCACGCTTCGCCGCTGCAGCGAGGTCACGGACGGATCGTTGTCGGAGGCCGCCACGCGGCGCGCGTGCTCGTGGGCCAGCTGCCAGTTCACCGGTCCGTCACTGGCTGAGGAGAACATGGCCTGGACCTGCTGCATCATCATCGCCATCGCGTTGGGGTCGGAGGGCAGGCCGGCGGCCTTCGCGAGCTCCTGCGGATCGAAGCCGCCGTCCCCGCCGCCGAACATCTTCCCCAGCATCTCGGAGAGCGGGTCCTTGGGCGTGTCGTCGTCGCCGTTCGAAGGGTTGGATGGGTTGGTCATCGATACCACCGGTCCTGGGAGTAGCTTGGCGGGTCCGGGCAGGATGGGAGGCCATGCTGCCCGGCTGTTCCCCTCACGCTACCGCCCCGGGCCGCCGGTGTCCCTCGCGCCGAGTACCGTTCGCTGAGGGCAAAGCACGTGCGAAGCACGGGCAGCCCCGCCGTGCAATCCCTGATCCGTCCCGGTCCGGGGCACGACAGGGGTGTCCGTGGGGAGGGGTGTCAGGAGGAGCGTTTACTCTAGGGGTGCCGGCAGAACGCACCGCGCATCGTGCCGTTCGCGCCCTACAGAGAGAAGCACAGTGACGCAGCCTGTCCACTTCGAGCCCTACAGCACCGAAGAGCGAACCCGCCCCAGAGATCCACGATTCCGGGCCATGGCCGTGTCGGGCGGGCTCGCCGTCGTTCTCTGCGCTGCAGCCGTGCTGCTACCGGCGCCGTACGTCATCGAGTCCCCGGGACCCACCTTCAACACCATCGGCGAGGTCAACGGGCGGCCCCTGATCCAGGTGGACGGCAGGGAGAGTTTTCGGCCCGAGGGGCAACTGGACCTCACCACCGTGTTCGTGAGCGGGGGACCCAACGGTACGGTGAACGTCTTCGACACCTTCCGGGCGTGGCTGAGCCCTACGGAGAACGTGATCCCCGAGCAGCTCGTGTATCCGGCGGGAACCACCTCCTCGGAACTGCAGCAGCGGAACGCGGTCGCGATGACGTCGTCGCAGGAGTCCGCCATCGCCGCTGCGCTGTCGCACGAGAACATCGCCTTCACCGAGGAGCTGTCCGTCGTCGAGGTGGTCGGCGGGTCCGCGGCGGAGGGGATCCTGCAGGACGGGGACCTTCTCCTCGCCATCGACGGCGAGGAGATCGACACGATCGGCCTGCTGCGGTCGGAGTTGAATGACGCCGGTGGTAGCGCCGTGACGCTCTCGATCATCCGGGACGGCGCACCCAGGGACGTGGAGGTCACGCCGAACCGGTCGCCGGAGGGTGACTACCAGCTCGGTGTCAGCCTCGCTTCGAGCTTCGACTTCCCCTTCGACGTCACGATCCAGCTGGACAACGTGGGAGGCCCGTCTGCCGGGACCATGTTCGCGCTGGGCATCATCGACAACCTCGAGGACGGCGACCTCACGGGCGGCCGGCACTTCGCAGGTACGGGCACGATCGATTCGACGGGCGTCGTGGGGCCGATCGGGGGCATCGCGCAGAAGCTGGTGGGTGCACGCTCCGCCGGGGCCGAGTTCTTCCTGGCGCCGGCCGACAACTGCGACGAGGTGGTCGGCAATATTCCCGACGGACTCACCGTGGTGAAGATGGAGACGCTCGACGATGCGGTCGCGGCGGTGGAGACCCTCGCCGCAGGCGGCGAGGCATCACGGGTGCCTTCCTGCTGATCCGAAGGACACGGTTGGAGAACGATCGTGGGTAGTGGAGCGGATAGCGGGAACTCAATTGGTCCGGCTGAGCGTGGACAGGGCAGAATAAAAAGACGAAGAGCGTGACTGCACGCTGTCTTCTGCCCGTTCGCTCGGGTTGGGGAGCTTGTGGAGTGCCGGTCGTCGTAATCCGCAGCCGCTAACGATGAGGTAGATGTGACATCCGGACCAGACCGTCCGTTCGGCAGTAGGCCGAGCCCAGCAAGTGCCCAAAGAAACCGGCGGAGAAACCCGCTGATACCCACCATCATCGTCGTAGCGGTGATCGTCATCGCCTTCGTCTACCTGTCGCAGGTCTACGCGGATGTGCTCTGGTACAACCAGCTCGGCTTCCTCGAAGTCTTCGTGACGGAGAACGTCTCCCGGATCGTCCTGTTCCTCATCGCGTTCCTCGTGATGGCCGCGGCAGTCTACTTCAGTCTCCGGGTCGCTTACCGGAACCGCCCCATCTATGCTCCTGACAGCGCGATCCAGGACAACCTCAACCGTTACCAGGCGCAGCTCGAGCCGATCCGCCGCTTGCTGATGCTCGGCATTCCCCTGGTCCTCGGTGCCTTCGCCGGAACGGCGGCAGCATCGCAGTGGCAGGGAGTCCTGCTCTTCCTCAACCAGGAGTCGTTCGGGCGGACCGATCCGCAGTTCGACATGGACATTTCGTTCTACATGTTCACGCTGCCGTTCCTCAACTTCGTGGTCGGGTTCCTGATCAGCGTGGTCATCATCAGTGCGATCGCGACGATCCTCACGCACTACCTGTACGGCGGCATACGGCTCGAGGAGAAGGGCCTGTTCACCACGAAGTCCGCACGCGTGCAGATCGCCATCGTTGCTGCGCTCTTCCTCGTCCTGCAGGGTGTCAACTACTGGCTGGACCGCTACAGCACCCTGCTGAACCAGGGAACGTGGGCCGGTGCGCTGTACACGGACGTCAACGCGGTGATCCCCACCAAGGCCATTCTGGCCGTCGCGGCCTTGATCGTGGCGGTGCTCTTCGTGGTCTCGGCCATCATCGGACGGTGGCGTCTCCCGCTCATCGGAACGGCCATGCTGATCGTCACGGCGCTGCTCGCGGGGAGCGTCTACCCGGCCATCGTCCAGCGTTTCCAGGTACGGCCCTCCGAGTTGAGCCTCGAGAGCCAGTTCATCGATCGCAACATCGACATGACGCGCGAGGCCTACGGGCTGGATGACGTCGAGGTCTCCGATTACGAGCCGGAGGCGATCCCCCAGGCGGGAGCGCTGAACGACGACGGTGTGACCACCGCCAACATCCGCCTCCTGGACCCGAACCTCGTCTCGGACGCCTTCAGCCAGCTGCAGCAGTTCCGCCAGTACTACCAGTTCCCCCAGACCCTCAACGTGGACCGCTACGAGATCGACGGCGAGATCCAGGACACCGTGATCGCCGTCCGTGAGCTGGACACCAGTGGTGTCCCCGTCGGCTGGGTCAACGAGCACGTCTTCTACACCCATGGTTACGGAGTGGTAGCAGCAGCGGGTTCCACCGTGCAGCCCGACGGTCGGCCCGAGTTCCTGCAGTCCGGCATCCCGTCCACCGGTGTGCTGGGTGACGAGTCGGACTACGAGCCGCGGATCTACTTCGGCGAGCAGTCCCCTGAGTACTCGATTGTCGGGGCTCCTGAAGGACAGACACCCGCCGAGATCGACCGCCCCCAGAACGAGAACTCCGACCAGGAGTCGCGCACCACGTTCAGTGGCAGCGGCGGACCCGACGTGGGCAACGCCTTCAACCGCCTCGTCTACGCCCTGAAGTTCCAGTCGACCGACCTCCTGCTGTCGGACCAGGTCAACAGTGAATCGCAGATCCTCTACGACCGGGATCCGGTGGACCGCGTGCGCAAGGTGGCTCCGTACCTCACCCTGGACGGCAACAGCTACCCGGCCATCGTCGACGGACGCGTGAAGTGGATCATCGACGGTTACACCACGAGCTCCAACTTCCCCTACTCGATGGAACAGTCCCTCGAGACGGCGACCCAGGACTCACAGACCGCCGGTGGTCTTGCGACGGCTCTTCCCGCCGAGCAGGTCAACTACATCCGCAACGCCGTCAAGGCCACCGTGGATGCCTACGACGGATCGGTCAATCTCTACGCCTGGGACGACGAGGACCCCGTCCTGAAGTCCTGGCAGAACGTCTACCCGTCATCGTTGACGTCCTACAGCGAGATGTCGGCCGACCTGATGGCTCACGTCCGTTATCCCGAGGACCTCTTCAAGGTGCAGCGTGAGCTGCTCGCCAGGTACCACGTGACCACGACGAACGAGTTCTACAACAACAGCGAGGCCTGGAACGTGCCCGCCGATCCTGGTGCCAGTGCGGACGGTGCGACGACTGCCACGACGGATCGCCAGCCTCCGTTCTACCTGACGCTGCAGATGCCAGGACAGGAAGAAGCGGCGTTCTCACTGACCACGCCGTTCATCCCGTACGTCCCGGCGGGGCAGACACCGCGTAACGTGCTCTACGGTTTCCTCGCGGCCAACGGCGATGCCGGCACCGGTGAGGACGGCGTCAAGAGCGAGAGCTACGGGCGGCTGACGCTTCTCGACAGCTCCGGCCAGGACTCCGTCGTGGGTCCGGGCCAGGCGCAGAACCTCTTCAACTCGGACACCACGGTGTCGCAGGAACTCAACCTGCTGCGCCAGGGTGCCTCCGAGGTGATCAACGGTAACCTGCTGACCCTGCCGATAGGTGGCGGTATCGCCTATGTGCAGCCCGTGTACGTGCAGTCCTCGGGAAGCTCATCCTTCCCGGTCCTGCGACGGGTCCTGGTGAGCTTCGGCGAGAACGTCGGGTTCGCACCCACTCTGGCCGAGGCCCTCGACCAGGTGTTCGGCGGTGACGCCGGTGCCACGACGGGCGACAGCGACAACGTCGGCGCGACCCCGGACGATCCTGCTGCGCCGCCGGAGGACGGGGAAGACGCTGAGGCACCGGCTCCCGCTCCTGCCCCGACCAGCACCCCCGGTGCGACCACGGGGGATCCCGCCACCGACCTCCGCACCGCACTCGAGGACGCCAACACGGCCATCCAGGAGGGCAACGCGGCTCTGGCTGCGGGTGACTTCGCAGCGTACGGGGCAGCACAGGACCGCCTGCAGGACGCCCTGCAGCGTGCGCTCGACGCGGAGGAGCAGGCCTCCGGAGAGTAGGGGGAAGCCCCTCAGTCGCTCGATTTGCTTGTGAGCCCCGCGGCCGGTAACGTTAGTTACACGCCGCGGGGTGGAGCAGTTCGGTAGCTCGCTGGGCTCATAACCCAGAGGTCACAGGTTCAAATCCTGTCCCCGCAACGAATAAAGGTCCGATCCGTCGAGAGGCGGGTCGGACTTTTTGTTGTCCCCGGACCTCCCCTGACCGTGAGCAGGGACGGAGCGGCTGGGTGACCAGCCGGGCTCCGGCCCCTGATGGCCTTGCAGGGAGTCCGTACAGCCCGGTGTCTCCCGGCGCGGCCGAACAGCGCTCAGCCCTCGGAGAGTGCCTTGTAGGCGGCAAGGGCCCGTTGCCGGCTCTCCTTCAGATCCACGATCGGTCCCGGGTACCCGGGTGCGGAGCCTTTCCACGGTTCGTGCACGTTCGCGGCATCGGCCAGCTCAGGAACGAAGCGGATGAGGTAGGTACCCTCCGGATCGAACTTCTTGCTCTGCAGCACGGGGTTGAAGATGCGGAAGTACGGGCTGGCATCGGCACCCGAACCCGCCACCCACTGCCAGCTCGCAGCATTGCTCGCGGCGTCCGCGTCCACCAGGCAGTCCCAGAACCACTTCTCACCCACGCGCCAATCGATCATCAGGTTCTTGATGAGGAACGACGCCGTCGCCATCCGCAGGCGGTTGTGCATCCAGCCGATCTCCCACATCTGCCGCATCCCGGCGTCGATCATGGGGTAGCCGGTCCTCCCACGCTCCCAGGCACGCAGCTCGTTCCTGGTCGACTTCTCCCAGGTGAAGGCGTCGAATTCCGGCCGGTAGTTCTTGGTGGCGAGCTCCGGGTTGAAGTACAGCAACTGCCAGCTGAACTCCCGCCAGCCGAGTTCGGAGCCGAATGCGCGGATGTCTCCCGCCGTGGAGGTGTCCTTGTGGTCGTGGGCCGCGTGCCACACCTCGAACGGGCTGATCTCACCGAAACGCAGGTGGGGGGAGAGCATACTGGTGCCGGCCTGTGCCGGTAGGTCGCGATTGTCCTTGTACCCGGTCACGGCCCCGTCGAGGAAGTCGTCGAGCCGCTCATGGGCCCCTGCCTCGCCGGGCGTCCAGGTCGCACGGAGTCCTGCGGCCCAGTCGGGTGCCGTCGGCAACAGTCCCCAGGTCGCGAGGTCCTCCGAGGCGAGGTGAGGACCGGTGAGCGCTTCCGGAGCGGGTAGCGGCCTGCGAGGGGTACGGGTGGCCAGGCAGGCGCGCCAGAAGGGCGTGAACACCTTGAAGGGCTCACCCGAGCCGGTGGTGACCTCCCAGGGCTCGTACATCAGATTGGCCTGGTAGCTCGCGGCCTCGATACCGTCGTCGGCGAGAGCGGTCTTCAACGCTGCGTCGACGGTCCTCTCGGCCAGACCGTAGCGTCGATTCCAGCGCACGGCATGCGCGGAGGCCTCCGCCACCAACCGGGGGAGTACCTCGGCCACGGCGCCCCGACGGAGGACCAGGGGTATGCCCAGCTCCGACAGCGTTGCGCCGAGGGCCGTGAGTGAATGATGGAGCCACCACTTCGAAGCCCCGCCGAGAGGGCGGATGCCCTCGGTCTCCTCGTCGTGGACATAGCAGGCGACGACGTCGTCCCCGCTGCTCGCAGCCTCGGTCAACGCCGGGTTGTCCGAGATACGGAGATCGTCACGAAACCACACCAGTGTCACAGCCATGGTTTCAATCTACCTGCGGGCTCCGACGTCCTGAATGATCCTCCACGCAGAGGAACCGCGGCCGGAAGGCCGCGGTTCCTCTGGTAGTGCTGGTCCTGCCATGGATCAGTGGATCAGTAGGTGGACTCTCCCGTAGTGGAGGGAGTCTCTGCTCCCGTTGCGCTACCGGCGCCCTGGCCGATCGCGGACCGCGGGCCGGTCCCCGACTTCAGCGCTGCCAGTCGCGCCTCGATCTCGGTCTGCTCCCCGAGGTCCTCGAGGCTCTCGAACTGCGCGTCGAGGCTGGACGAGGCGAGCTCCTGCTGTCCGCGTACCTTGGCCTCCTCGCGCCGGATTTTCTCCTCGAACCGGCCCACCTCGCTGGTGGGATCCATGAAGTCGATGCTCTTCACGGCGTCGTGGACCTGCTGCTGGGCCTGAGCGGTACGCGAGCGTGCGATCAGCTGGTCACGCTTCGTGGCCAGCTCGCCGAGCTTGCCCTTCATCTGGTTGAGGCCGTCCTTGAGCTTGTCGACGATCTCGGTCTGGGAAGCGATGGTCGGCTCGGCTCCCTTGGCCTCGTTCTCCGCGGCGATCTGCCGCTGGATCGCGACCTTCGCGAGGTTGTCGAACTTCTGGGCGTCGGCGACGTCCCCAGAATTCCGGTACTCATCGGCCTTACGCGAGGCGGCGATCGCCTTGTTGCCCCAGCTACGCGCGTTCTCGACGTCCTCGTTGTAGTCGTCCTGCATCATGCGCAGATTGCCGATCGTCTGCGCGACGGCGCTCTCCGCCTCGGCGATGCTGTTGGTGTAGTCGCGCACCATCTGGTCGAGCATCTTCTGCGGGTCCTCGGCAGAATCGAGCAATGCGTTGATGTTGGCCCGCGTGAGCTGGGCGATCCTGCCGAAAATTGACTGCTTTACCATTGATTTTCCTTTCGATCCTTCGTTCGAGTCCCTGGTCCGTGCTGCTGATACGACGTGTGCGGCTCAGAAGCTGCCGCCACCACCACCGCCTCCGCCGAAGCCGCCGAAGCCTCCTCCACCAAAGCTACCGCCACCACCGCCGAAGCCGCCGAAACTGCCGCCGCTCGAACCGCCGCCGATACCTCCGCCGAACCCACCTCCGTTGAGGATGCCGCCGAGCAGGATGCCGCCGAGGAGTGCTCCGCCCATCCCGTCACGTCGCCCGCCGTACATGCCACCCATGCCGCCGTACTGACCGAAGCCCTGGACATCCTGCTCCGCGAGCTGGGCGGCCTGGTCGGCGAGCAGTGAGGCCTGCTGGGCGTGCGCCAGGGCGGCCACGGGGTCGGAGCGCTGGAGGTGGACGGCGTGGTCGAGATTCCGTTCTGCCTCGGCGAGGCGCGTCCTCGCTTCACTGCGGACGCCGCCCCGTCGTGCACGGATGTAGTCCGCCGTGCCGGAGATACCGGATTGCGCCGCGACGAGCGCGTGCTGGAGTGATTCCGAGGCACGACGCGAGTGCTCGGCCTGGTCGCGGACGTCGCCGAGGGCGTCGTCGAGCTGGCCGTGTGCGGTCTCGAGACGCTGCAGGAGCGCGAGGGGGTTGGAGCGTGCGCCCTGTCGCTCCTCGCGCACCGTGGACAGGGCGCTCTCGAGGGCTGCCAGGGGTCCAGCGAGGTCCCTGTGCTGCCCGGCCCGAGCCATGGCTCGCGCCTGGGCGAGATCCTGTTCGCACTCGGGGATCGCGCGCTCCAGCTCGGAGGCGGCCGATGCCAGCTCCCGGGCGCGCTTGTCGATGGCATCGAGCAGCACCGTGCTCTGGTGCACGGCCTCCTCCGCAGCGCGAACCGCCACGACGGCCTGCCCGGTATCGCCCTCGTCGAGCTTCATCTGCGCTTCCGAAGCGGCGCTGTCGACGAAGGACAATCGTTCGCCCGCCTGCTCGATGTTGTCCGCCACCTGGGACGTGGCGCTGTCCAGGTAGCGGCCCTGGAGCGTGCGCAGTGATTGCTCGGCGGCTTCGAACCGCGTGCGTGCCTCTATCGCTGCCGTCTGTGCCCGGTGCAGTGCGGTGGGGACGTCCCGTTCGAGCTCACGCAGTGCGTCGAACTCCTCCTTGTGGGATTGCAGGGAGGAGTTGACGTCCTCGCAGCGCCGGATGATCTCCCCGAGCCATTCACGTTGTTGCTGCTCGGTGTCGGGTATGTGGTCATCGAGTTGCTGCTGCAGCTTGAAGGACTCGCTCATGTGTCTGCGCGCGGTTGCGATGTCCTCCGCGAAGGTCACGATGGCCTCGCTGCCGTACTGCGCCTCGGCGAAACCGAGCTCCTGTTCGCTCGACTTGATGGCGTCGTCGGCAGCCACCAGCAGGCTCCCGGCCTGGATGCGTAGTTCCTCGACGCTCATCGCCGCGAGCGGATCCACCACCTCGCCGTCCGCCGCGGGCACAGGACCGTACCCGTACTTCCGGCGCTTGCTCTCCAGGCCGCTGTCGCGGTTGCGCAGCAGCAGATAGCCGCCGGTACCGGCGACGGCCGCGAGACCGCCCACGAGGAGGAGCCCGCCACCGGCGCCGCCGGCGCCCGATCCGACCCCCGGCCCGCTGTCGGGTGCGTTCCTGCCCGGTGCAGGTGCACCGCCGGCGGAGCCGCCCGCCAACGTCTCCTCGACCCCCTGCACCGCGGCCAGCCCGGCTGCGGCGAAATCCCCGGCCTGGAGCTCGGGGCCGATGAACGCGTCGTAGATCGCATCGTCCTGGCCTGCCACAGGCGACTGGTCCCCCGTCACGAAGGAGGCGTCGCGTTGTACGACGGCGACGGCCAGCACCGCCTCGTTGGCGCTCGCGGCATTCAGCTGCGCCGTCGCTGCAGCCCAGCCCGTTCGATCCGTCGGGTTGTCGAAGGTGTCCACGTAGGCCACACGCACGGTGAAGTCCTCGCTCACCCGCAGTTCCTGGATCGCTGCCTCGAGCTCCGTCACCTCCTGTGACGTGAGGACACCGGCGCTGTCGAGCACGCGTTCTCCCGCTGGGAACCGCGTGGGATCCTCCGCCAGTGCCGAGGTGCTGGACAGCAGCGGTATGGCCACGACTGCACCCAGCACTACAAGGACGCGGACGCGCCTGGTTCTTCTTCGCATCTTCGACCCCTCACCGTGCTCCCCGGACCCACCGGTCCCGGGACTGGGCGGCGGATGCCGGAGGCTCCCTGACTCCCGATTGTATGGTCGGCACCCAGGAGCGTCCACCGCCGTCGTCGTCCAGCCCTCCTGCA